>NZ_BDFE01000026.1 GCF_001748225.1 Desulfoplanes formicivorans | reverse complement strand
CCCCATTCACTGTCAATGACTTTTTGGATTGATTTGAACAAAATCCGTTCAATCCGCTCCAGCCTGACAACGAACCTGCAAACCGTCTTTATACCTCAAAGATCATCATACTGCCAGTCAAAAAACAGCCGCGTCATGGTCAACGCGGCAGGTGGGAGTATCTATCCAAGCCCCGAATGGCTGTCAACATCTTT
>NZ_BDFE01000025.1 GCF_001748225.1 Desulfoplanes formicivorans | reverse complement strand
ATTTTTGTTCACACGCTCGCTAATCAGAACTGTTGCCATTGGCCGTTCTCCTTAGTCGAGCTTTTCTGAGAACCAGTCTTCGCTATTTGTCTGTCAATGAACAGGGCGATGTCCCGTCTGGCGACTCGCTTGGTTCCCCTTACCAAAAAATATGGCAATGTGCCATCACTAAGAAGCCTCGAAATCGTCGA
>NZ_BDFE01000024.1 GCF_001748225.1 Desulfoplanes formicivorans | reverse complement strand
AAGCCAGGAATGGCCTGGCTAGGAGATGGACGTGGTAAGGGGAGGTGAGTGTGAGGCGGCTTGGCGGAGCAGGGGGAGAGGTTGTAGTTTTTGAAACAAGAAAAGCCCTTACAAGATATATGTAAGGGCTTTTCTTTTGAAGAAGAAGTCCTGGCGACGACCTACTTTCCCGCGGATGGATCCGGAGTATCATCGGCGCTGGAGGTCTTAACTTCCGAGTTCGAGATGG
>NZ_BDFE01000023.1 GCF_001748225.1 Desulfoplanes formicivorans | reverse complement strand
TCCAAGCGTGGTCATAATTACATCACGGTCTTCATTGATCTGGATCGATCCGACAAACCCGTGATTTTTGCCACTCCAGGCAAAGGCAAGGAATGCCTGACCAAGTTTTGCGAGTTTATCAGGGCACATAAAGGTCATCCCGAGAATATTGCCGAAGTTGTCTGCGACATGTCCCCTGCGTTCCTCTCGGCCGTCGAAAAGGAGTTCAAGTCCGCTTCGGTGACGGTCGACTGGTTCCATGTTGTCCAGCTTTTCACCAAGGCCGTCGATGATGTCCGGAAACTTGAGGGCAGACAGACAAAGCTTCCAGATCACACCCGTTGGGCCGTACTCAAAGGCGCTGAGAAAAAACGCACGCAAAACCAGGAGAATGCTCTTCTTGA
>NZ_BDFE01000022.1 GCF_001748225.1 Desulfoplanes formicivorans | reverse complement strand
ATTCCTTGCCTTTGCCTGGAGTGGCAAAAATCACGGGTTTGTCGGATCGATCCAGATCAATGAAGACCGTGATGTAATTATGACCACGCTTGGAAGCTGTTTCATCCAGCCCGATCGCCTTGAGATCTTTGAGATCCAGAGTCTCAATGGCTTTGGAAACATAGTGGTAAACGATACGCCATAATCGTTTGTCTGTGACCCCGACGTGACGAGCAACCGCACTGACCGGCATCTCGCGAACAAGACTCATGACCACCTGCTCAAAGAGCAAGGTAAAACGACTGCCTTTTCTGGCCCAGGGAACGTCCACCCGACGGATGCCGTGTTCCGAACAATTAATCCTTGGGACTCGAGCGGTGAGGTAGCAATGGTGCTGAAAAAAGGTGAGATGCCGCCACGTGTACTCCTTGAAGTCATGAGCCTTGCACATGGCACCACACTCCGGACACGGGTACAGCGCTCCACGGTCGGCACCGATCTCCAGATGAAGTTTGGTTGGTGTATGGGCAGTATCAAGACGTTGGCTCGTAACTTTCCACGGCGGTGTAAGGCCAAGACCCAAGGCAAAAATTTGTTCAGCAAGCATGACTCATCCTCCTGAGGGGGAGGGCTACCCAAACTCGATACGATCGGTCAATTCCACACAAAACGTCGAAGAACCAACTAATATGGATAATTTCGCCGGGAAAAAATCATTTATTGTCAATAAAAACATTTAATTAGTTGTCAGTGATTAACTCCGAAAGTCGAGTTAATAACTCGTTATTCATTCCAACCATGCATACGTTTCCATACTTGAGCGGAACATTTCCCATATAAAAAAAGACCATAGCGAGAATATTTTTCAAAAATTGAGAAAGATCGTGTTTGATGTGCGGCTATCTCGAGAACATCACACCATGATTGAACAATTTTAGAAATTGAAAATTCATGAGCCCTCTTGTGTGCGTTGTTTTGCATTGCTTGATAGAGTTTAGCGTTCTGTACAAGGGAAGTCACTGCTGCGAGCACCTCTTCTTCATTCTGTGCTTCAAAAAAGTCAAGATTGCTTTGTCGTAATGATTGGTATGCAGGTTCTTTTCCCAGAATGATTGGAATCCCTGCGAGCCATGCGTTGACCAGTTTAGCATATGGCTTGCGGTTGAGGACGCTTTGGGGAACGTCACGTACCGCTACAAGTATATCAACCTGTGAATAGTCAACCCATTCGCCGCTGTGCATCCGACAAAATTCTACTCCAATGGCACGCAATTTTTGTTTGAAAGTATCTGTTTTCATATAGTTTGGCACGTATTCTTGGCTGCCTACATATGCCAACTGCGTACATTTTGCCCTTCGTGACGGGTCGCGTGGAATAAGCCCGGGTTGTGGCCAAGAAGGCAAAAAAAACGAGGTGTCAGTAAGTTGAACACAGGGGTTTTGTTCGATAACGATATCCGCCAAAGGAACAGGAGGTCGGTCAGCACGAATGACCATGGCAAATGCTTCATGAATGCCATTAGCTGGAGTCGCATGGTCATAATGAAATACAGAAATTTCTCCGGGTATTCCGTATTCTACGAGCTCAACGGTTATGGGCACATTTGACGTACAGAGCAGAGCCCAGGTTTGGAGAATCCATGCGTCAACACCTGAAACAATACGATGCGGTGCATCGAGCACATATCGAGGGTGAGGTGTACCAGCAAGTAGTTCAGGCCAAGCCTTCTTTCGATATTTTTTGGGAATAACAAAATTTACTTTCATATGGTGTATGGCAATGAATTTGGTTTATGTAGTATGAATGTTTTTTATTTTATAAATATAATATTTTGTTGATAAACGCGAAATGATACACTGATAAATGGAAGAGTGAATGATATTATGATGCATAGATAGTGATAACCCTCGCTGACTTGTCGTTTTTGCATATATTTTATGTGTATATTGATGTATCATGAAGTATATCGATGATTGCTTTAAGAATGGTTTCTGGACGAAGCTCGTTAAGACATTCTGTTGTTCCCCGCGGGCAGGTATCCTCATTACAGGGCTGACATGAGATTTCTATGGCGATGTCAGTATGTTCTGGGGCAGGAAATGTCCAAGCATGACTTGTTGAGCCGAGAATGGCTAGGGATGGGGTATCGACTGCCACAGCAATATGCCTGGGTGCGGAACAATTTCCCACATGCAGGTCAGCCTTGGCTATGATTGCTGCCATTTCTCGCAGGGAAAGCATGTTGTTGGAAACGATACATTGCTCAGGGACTTCGGATTGTTTCGCGATTTCATAAACATCTCTTTTTTCTCCAGGGCCATAGAGAAGGATCATGGTCAGATCGGGCATTTCATGGGCAAGCAATCGGAGAAGTTGCGTATAATGCTTTGCTGGCCAGCACCGGGAGGCCCGTCTGTGTGTGGGGTCAAGGGTGAGAACCGGCCCCCCGTGTCGTGGCAGATTATGCTCCTTGAAAAAGCTGTCTGCCCATTTGTTTTCTGATTCGGTGAGATAGATTCGTGGAGGCTCACCGTTCCAGTTGATGCCAAGAGGAGCCAAAAAACTGGTTTTATATTTTGCTGCATATCCATCTACCGGTTTGGACCAATGCGTGTAAAAAAGTCTGTTGTACCAAGGTGGTTGATAGGTCAATCGCACCTTTGCTCGGCTTAACCAAGTGGCGAAACGGCATCTGGGAAGCTGCTGGCAATCCACGACAAGATCATAGTGCTGACGAGCCATTTTCCAGTATAAGGCTAGGCTTTGCATCATTCCTTGCTGTTTATCCAATTCCCAAATATGGGTAATATCCGGGTTGTTGTAGAGAACGGGAGCACATTTTTTCTCGGTAAAAACGGATATGCAGGCTTCTTGGTATCGTTTTTTGAGCAAGTGGATGAGTGGTGTCGTCAAAATCACGTCTCCTATTTGTCGGAGCTGGCAGACAAGAATGCGTTTGGGGTGTATGGAAGCAAGATCGTTGATCTTCATGACGGTTCCGCCGTGTTTGTGGCTGGATTTTTAAGAGCAAGAGCGGCCTTGACAGCGGTAATATACGGATCAAGACCGGATGGGACATGATCGGGAAATGTGAAAGACGACGGTTTGTTTTGTGCGAGGATTCGCTTCATTTTTTGGGCAAGTTGACTCGGATCGATTGCTGGGTCAACAGTCCGCTCCGGAGGTAAAAAGAAACTGCTGCCGTTGGTTGTTGTAGAGATGACGGGTAGTCCCGATGCCAAGGCTTCAAGAACCGCATTGGAGCAGGCGTCATAAAAACTCAAGAGCACGAACAAGTTGCTGGCCTGATACAAGGTGACCATGTCGTCCACCCTGCCCAGAAATCGGACCCGGTGAGCGACACCAAGTCGTCGAGCGTATCGGATGTATCGGCCAGGATGACGCCCACCGGCGACCACAAGCAGGGTGTCTTCTGGTAGATGGACCAAGGTGGCAATGAGCTGCCTGATACCCTTAAGCATGAAATTGGTACCTGCCGTGGCAATGACTTGTGTATTTTGGGGAATATCCCATTTCGCTCGAGCGCTCTGTTTTTGAGACAACGTGCACGGCGCAAAGCGGATCAGGTCCGGTCGGTTGTAGACAACCGTCACGCAATGTTGGTTGAGATCGGGAAAGGCTTTGAAAAGCCAATCCCTGACCATGTGAGAGTTGGCTATGATCTGACCGGAAAAGTGTATTTGAAGTTTTTCAATGGCCAAAATAAGATTATTGGCCGGAGAGAACCTCCGCCTGATCATTTTCCATGTCCGGGCAAAGCCTTGGGGGTAGGCCCGTATGGAATGCTGCCAGAAAATCCGGGTGGGCCCGCCGCTTATGCGCAGGATGTCCTGACAGATTGTGTTGCCAAGTCCTATGGCAAGATCATAATTGCTCTTGCGTCTGACGAATTCTGCTCCCAAGGCAAACCAGAGAATCTTGACGCATTTGCCGAGAAACGGCCGACCAATGCATCTCACTGTGACTCCATCCGGCGGATCAGTTTCCTGTCGAGCGCAGATAAAATCAACATCATACTCTTGGCCAAGAGCTTCGGCAAGACGCCAGGCAAAACCCTCCACTCCGCCATAATGGCTGAGTTTGGGGAGCATGATGGCAATTCTGGGACGATTCATTGTTGTTATGACTCCCGAACCGATGTGCCCATAACTTGAACAGCGATTCTCGTCTGCAAGGGGACCGGGAATCGCTGCATGTTGATGTGTGAAAAGTGATACGGCTGAACACATTCCGTGCGTGGCAGTCAGTTTTCTGCAAATTTAAATAAGTGTAGTCGTCTGATTCATGTAGAATTCTTCATTTTTCATTGTTGCGTGGAAACGCATTCACAAGAAAAGAATAGCAATTTGTTTCACCAAAAGATGACGCATTATCCCGTATGTTCTCGTTTGCGCCCTGAAGACCTGCCGCCCCTACATAACCATCCTCGCATCCCCTCCGGGCGTGAGTTTTCTTTCCAGCCGGTTGGCTACAATGCTCATGGAGTAGCAGCAGGCGAAATAGAGGGCGGCGACCGTGGCGTAGATTTCAAAGGGGTAGATCATGAGTCGGCTGTTAAGGCCCTGGGCCACAAAGGTCAACTCCAGGACACCGATGATATAGGCCAGGGAGGTGTCCTTGAAGATGGCAATGAACTGGCCCACAATGGCAGGGATCATCTGCTTGAGGGCCTGGGGCAGGACGATGTGGATCATGGTGGATGCGTAGCTCAGCCCCGTGCCGTAGGCCGCTTCTATCTGTCCCCTGGGGATGTTCTGGATGCCCGCGCGTACGATTTCCGCCAGATACGCTCCTGTAAAGATGGTCAGGGCAATGGTGGCGGACCAGAACACGTCCAAATAGGATTTGATAAAGATGGGGATGAAAAAGTAAACCCAGAAAATGACCAGGATGAGAGGATTGCCCCTGATGATTTCAATGTACAGGGTACAGGGGATTCTGAAGACGACATTTTTGGAGACTCGTCCCAGGCCAACGAACAGACCGATAAAAAAGCTCACTGAAATGGAAATGACCGCCATGGCAATGGAAGCGGAAAGACCGCCAATGCCCCAGAGCACGTCGTTGGGGTCGTTGCTGGGAAATTTCCATATGAGCAGGGCGTGCAGGTTGTCCCGGATAACCGACCATTTGAAATGACTCAGCCCCAGAACAAGTTCGTAGAGCAAAAATGCCAAAAAGGCGATAAAACTCCATTTTCCCGCAAGGATGATGCCTTTGACCAGCAGGGTGCGCGCTTTTTTCCAGACGAGCATGGTCCCGGTATACGTCAGACCGGTTCTGCGTTTGCCCATGACGCCGGCGGAAAAGGCCAGCACACTCCAGAGCTTTTCAAAAGGCCAGAACAGGATGTTGCCGAAAAAAATGGCCAAACCCTTTTTGCGGGTATGCCCATCATTGATGCGAAGACGCAGGTTGACCGTGTTCAAAATGGCGGAAATGCCCAGGGAAAGACCAAGATAAAGGGCACTTGCGGCTGTTGTTGCTTCAAACCCCCTGAATGTCAGGGATTCCACCTGCTGGGACTGCCAGCAGAGTTCGGCCACACCAACGACCATGGCCAGGGAGGAGTTTTTCATGTTGTTCAGGAATTCGCTGCCAAGGGGGGGGATGATCGCCCGAAAGGCCAGGGGAAGGATGATCGTCCGAAGGGCCTGGAAATACGTGAGTCCCGAGGAATAAGCGGCTTCCAGAAGTCCTTTGGGGATGGACTGCATGCCGGCCCGAATAACCTCGGCCATGAACGCGCCCGTATACACGGACAGTCCGATGGTCGCGGACCAGAATTCGAAATTGTGTTCAAAGACCCATTCCCGCCAGGCCTCGGGAAGACCCATGGGCAGGGCAAAATACCAGAAAAAAAGTTGAACCAGCAGCGGGGTGTTGCGGAAGAACTCTACATACGAGGAAGAAAAGATGTAAAAGGGCTTGAAGGCGGAAAGGCGTCCCAGGCCAAACAGGGTCCCGAGAAACAGGGCAATGCCCGAACTGATCAGGGTGATCTTGAGTGTTGTCCACAGCCCCTTGAAGAGCTCGATGCCAAAAATCATGCCGTAGGTTTCATTGGGCGTGTACAAGACGTCCCAATGGAAATCATAGCCGAAATTGAACACAAAGCCCCAATAATAGACCATGGCCCCAAGAAGGGTGAACAAAAGGAGGTATTGGACCCAGGTTTTTTCAAGCCAGTAACGAAACATAATTTTTTAGGATTTTAAAATTTTAGAGATTTGAAAAAGCTAAGAAATTCAAGGAATGTGAAAAGGTCGGCGGATTCTCTTGTTCGACAAAGAAAAAAGATGACAGCGAATTCTTTGCTGCGAGCTGGCCCTTCATGAATCTGCATGTCTTGGCAAAGCCGTTTTCAAGCCCCTGGCGATATGGACTATGACAAAATCGGAAAGCCGGGAAGTTCGGTGGGCCGAGGTTTCATCTTTGCCCCAAATCGGCGTGTTGATCCGATTGCTAGCACGCTGGAATGCTCATTTTTGGTCGGCCAGACAACGCGTCAAACGTGTTGTACCTCATCATGGCTGATTTCCCCTGTTGTCAATCCGGCACTCTTCCCTCAGTCACTCAGAACACAACGATCATATTCGCAATGTTTTGACTCGCTGCATTTTGAGTCATTGCCTCCAACAATAACTCCGGCAGCCCGAACTCATTTCAAGCTGCCGGAGTTTGTCATGGGACTATTTCATGATCTTACGGCCACATTTCGATTTCTTCGGTCATGGGGAAGGCGTACGGTGTGTCGGGACCGTACCACTTGTTGTAAATCTTCATGTAGGTGCCGTCCTTCCACATGTCCTGGATGGTGAAGTTGATGGTGTCGCGCCATTTGGAATCGTTTTCAGGCAGACCAATACCGTAGGGCTCGTTGCTGAAGAAATCGCCAACCAGTTCGTACTTGCCGGGTTCCTTGGCTGCGTAGCCAAGAAGGATGGTGGAATCGGTGGTGAAACCGGCAACGCTGCCCATCTGCAGAGCGGCAAAGGCAGAGGCGTAGTCGGGAAAGGATTTGACATGGGCGTTGGGATTGGGATCGCCCAGTTCCTTGAGCAGGTTTCTGATGTTGATCTCGGATGTGGTGCCCTGGGTGGTGGCGATTTTCTGGCCGACCATGTCTTTCAGGCTCTTGAATTTGCCTTTCTTGGCCAGAACTTTCTGACCGTCAAAGAAATAGGTGATGGAAAAGTCAATGGATTTGTCACGTTCACGTTTGTGGGTCATGTTGGCCACGGACATGTCGATCCGGCCCTGCTGCAAAAAGGAGATTCTGGTCTTGTCGGTCACCTTGACCCGGTCGAGCTTGCAACCCAGGCGGTTGGCGATTTCCTGGGCGATATCCACGTCAAAACCGACCCAGTTGTTGTCGGCGTCGTAGTACGCGCCGGGAATGGAATTGGTCATGATTCCGGCACGGATGACCTTGGCTTTCATGACCTTGTCGTAGGTCGTTCCGGCAAAGGACATCTGGGCGCACAAGAACATGGCCGCAACAAGGGTGAGGATCTTCAGACTACGCATCGTGCATCTCCTTGGTTGAGAGTGAAACAGTTTGCTATGTTTCCCGAAAACCGGGTTTTCCACGAAAGCGGGCCGATATGAACATAATTGTACACAAGCCAAGAGATTTCTTGCAAATGTGTTAACTGGTTCTCCCTTGTCCTTTCCCGGAAACGCTGGCGAGACTTGCATCCGGTGTACAGTCTGGGCCCGGCACGGGCCAGTCTATGCAAGTTTTGACCCATCTGTCAGACATGCGTCAATGGGAGATGATCTTATTGAGGAAATCCTGGGCGCGATCGCTTTGGGGGTTGGAAAAAAACCGTTCCGGCGTATCCTGCTCAATGAGCGTTCCCTCATCCATGAACACGACCTGGTCGGCCACTTCCCGGGCAAATCCCATTTCATGGGTTACGCAGAGCATGGTCATGCCCTCTTTGGCCAGGGTTTTCATGACATCAAGAACCTCGTTAATCATTTCCGGGTCCAAGGCCGATGTGGGCTCGTCAAAAAGCATGATCTTGGGTTGCATGGCCAGGCCGCGGGCAATGGCCACGCGCTGCTGTTGCCCGCCCGAGAGCTGACCGGGATAGGCGTCAGCCTTGTCCGGGATGTTGACTTTGCCCAGCAGGTCCATGGCGATCTCCCTGGCTTCCTTCTTGTCCATTTTGCGAACCATGGTCGGAGCCAGGGTGATGTTCTCGAGTACGGTCATGTGGGGATAGAGGTTGAACTGCTGGAAAACAAACCCGATTTCCGCCCGAAGCAGGGTCAGATTCAGGTCTTCGGCATACAGATCAGCGCCGTCTACCATGATGGTGCCCTTTTGGATGGGTTCAAGACGGTTGATGCACCTGATGAGCGTGCTCTTGCCTGATCCGCTGGGACCGCAGATGACAAAGACCTCGCCCTTGTCCACCCTCAGGGAGACATCCTTGAGGGCATGGTGGTCGCCGTACCATTTGTGGATGTGTCGTATGTCTATCAAGTTGAAATCGCTTTGGGTTGATGCTTCGGTTTCCCCGTGATGGCGGAAGGCCGATTCGGAAGTGGAAGGAGAAGTGACTATGCTTGCAGTTGAAAAAAAGATACGAGTTCATAGCAGAATCCGTCTGTATGGGCAAGAGCAAGGGTGATACCCTGATATTGCCAAGCATGCCCTTTGTGGATAATGGCTCTTGTTATGTCTGCCAAGCATGTTCTGTTTGTCTCGCGTCCGGAGTACGTCACTCCGGTTTTTTCCGTGCTCAAGGAGCAGGGGATTTCCGTGCTCATGGCCGAAGATCAGGACGCGGCCCTCAAGGCTTTGCGCAACGCAAGGCCTTGCGTGATGTTCATCGAGCAGGGCCTTGGCACGTGCGATACCTTCAGGCTCCTTGCATCTATGCCCCGGGACAGGGGTAATCTCAAGATTATAGTGTTTGCCCGCAAAGGCTCGGTGGAAGATGCTCACAAAGCCCTGGAGGCCGGCGCCACCGACTATTGGTCCACGCCGCCAGACAGGGAAAAGGTGCTGGCCATGTTTCCTGCTGGTCCCCAGCCTTCTTCCCCGGCCGGGGGTTCACGCACTCCCGCCCTTCCAGCCCGAAAGATCATCGGCTCTCATCCGGCCATTCGTCGTGTTCTTGCCCTGGCCCGTCAGGTGGCGCCTTCCAGAGCCGCGGTCCTCATTTCCGGCGAATCCGGAACCGGCAAGGAAATGTTTGCCCGGTACCTGCACGAGGCTTCGGACAGGCGCGACCGGCCGTTTGTTGCCGTGAACTGCGCGGCCCTGCCCGAACATCTGCTCGAGTCCGAATTGTTTGGTCATGAAAAGGGGGCCTTTACCGGGGCCATTCAGAAAAAGCCGGGCAAATTTGAGCTGGCTCACGGAGGAACCCTGCTGCTGGACGAGATTTCCGAAATGGATATCGGCCTGCAGGCCAAACTCTTGCGGGTTCTCCAGGAAGGGGAAATCGATCGGGTCGGGGGAACCGAAACCATCAGGGTTGATGTGCGGGTTTTGGCCACGACCAATAGGGATATCGAGGAAAGTGTCCGCAACAAGGAATTTCGTCAGGACCTTTATTACAGATTGAATGTCATCCCCTTGAAGCTTCCCCCCTTGCGGGAACGGGGCCAGGATATCATGGCCCTTGGGGAGTTTTTTCTCAAAAAATATTGCCGGGAATACGGTTTTACCCCGTCCGGGTTCGCCCCGGAGGCCGCATCCTGGCTCATGGAATATCCCTGGCCGGGCAATGTTCGTGAGTTGCAAAATCTTATGGAACGGGCCGTGTTGCTGGCTGCAGGCGGGCCTGTGAGACCGTGCCATTTTCTTCTGGAAGGCGAGGAGTGGCCTTTGGACGAAACCATGGATGTTCCTGCCGCAAACCAGCAGCGTGCTGAAACAGACGGGTCGGACGCGATCATGGCCGGAAGCGATGGCGTGGTCACCTTGCAGGAAATGGAGCGACGACTCATCCTGCGCAGTCTTGATCAGACCGCTGGCAACAGGACCCAGGCCTCCAGGCTTTTGGGCATCTCGGTACGCACCCTTCGGAACAAGCTCAACGAGTACCGCAAGCAGGGGCTGGAGATCGAATAGCGGGGGAAGGTACGGAAGTGCGCAGTACGCAGTGCGCAGGGCGCAGGACTCGGTCCCCTTATTATTTTGCAGTTTTCCATCTGAATCATATATATTCCATATCATTTGCAAAGGAGTTTGCATGCGCACGTTGTCAAAGCAGGTAGCCAATTATATCGAGCATTCTTCCTGGATACGGAAGATGTTCGAGGCAGGGATTGTTCTGAAGCAGCAATACGGCCAGGATAATGTTTATGATTTCAGCCTGGGCAATCCGGACCTGGCGCCTCCCAAGGCCGTTGCCGACGGATTGCGCCATATTGCCGATCAGGCTGCTTCTCCCTTTGCCTTTGGCTATATGCCCAATGCCGGCTACCTGGACGTTCGCCAAACCCTTGCTGCTCATCTTGCCAGGGAACAGGAGTGTCCCGAGCTTGGTCCCGACCACATTGTGCTGACCTGCGGGGCAGCCGGAGGACTGAACGCATTGTTCAAGGCCGTGCTCGAGCCGGGCGATGAGGTGATCTGCCCGGCACCCTATTTTGTTGAGTATGGGTTTTATGTGGCAAATCATGGGGGCACGCTCAAACCGGTTGCCTGTGACAGCTCCACCTTTGGGCTCGACCTTGAAGGCATTGGTGCGGCCTTGTGCGAAAAGACTCGGGCCGTACTGATCAATTCGCCCAACAATCCCACCGGTCAGGTGTATTCCCGGGAAGAACTCGACCGTCTGGCAACTCTTCTCAAGGCCCATACCCGCAAGGTGGGGCGTCCGGTCTATCTTGTCTCGGATGAACCCTACCGGTTCCTTGTCTACGACAATGAAGTGGTTCCTCCGGTGCTTCCCAGGTATACTCACAGTGTTGTTGTCGGTTCCTTTTCCAAAAGTCTCTCCCTTGCCGGAGAGCGTGTGGGATATGTTGCTGTCAACCCGGCCATGGAAGATGTATCAACTCTGGTGGGCGGGCTCATTCTGACCAATCGGATTCTGGGATTTGTCAACGCTCCGGCCATCGGCCAGAAGCTGCTGGGTCGGGCCCTGGGACAGGGCGTGGACCTTGGGGTGTACGACAAACGGCGAAGCGCCATGGCCAAGGTTCTGGATGACGCCCGAATTTCTTATGTCATGCCCAAAGGCGCTTTTTATTTCTTTCCCCGGGTTCCTGGCGGCAGTCTGGACGACACCGGATTTGTCAACGCCCTCATGAAAGAAAACATTCTGGCCGTGCCCGGCTCGGGATTCGGATTTCCTGGCGGGTTCAGGCTCGCCTTTTGCGTACCGGAAGATGTCATTGTCCGTTCGGGCGAGGCTTTCAAGCGGGCTGTGGACGCTTATCTGGGATGATCCCGTGGTTCCGGCAAAAGGGATTCCGCTTGACTTGCGCCAGCATCTCCTTTATTCGGATCAACTTCTTTTTTTGCAGGCAAGGATTAAACGCGAATGTTTGATAGCTTAAGCGATAGACTCAATGCCGCGTTCAAGCGGTTCAAGGGCCACGGCCGTCTGGATGCCAAGAACATCAAGGACGGGCTCCGTGAGGTCAGGTTGGCTCTGCTCGAGGCGGATGTTCATTTTTCCGTTGTCAAGGATTTCATCGAGCGGATCAAGGACCGGGCCCAGGGTCAGGAGGTTCTTGAAAGCCTGACTCCGGGGCAGCAGGTGGTCAAGATTGTCCACGAGGAGATGATCGAGCTTTTGGGCGGAACGACCTCGGGACTCGATCTTGGGACCAAGCCTCCTCTGGTCATCATGATGGCCGGTCTTCAGGGTTCGGGTAAGACCACCACTTCGGCCAAGCTGGCCTTGTACCTGCGCCGCCAAAAGCGCAAGCCTTTTCTGGTGCCGGCCGACGTCTACCGCCCTGCAGCCATTGATCAGCTGCACAAGCTGGCAAATGAGCTTGGGGTTCCCGCATTTGCGTCTACCGCAGACATGAATCCCGTGGACATCTGTTCCCAGGCCATTGAAGAGGCCAAGAAACAGGCCTGTGACGTGGTTCTGCTGGATACGGCCGGTCGGTTGCACATCGACGAGCTGCTCATGCAGGAGCTTCAAGCCATCAAGGAAACCTGCAAGCCCCAGGAAATCCTTTTTGTGGCCGACTCCATGACCGGTCAGGACGCCGTGAATGTGGCCGCGCGGTTCAACGAGCTGCTCGACGTCACCGGTGTTGTGCTGACTAAGATGGAGGGTGATGCCCGGGGTGGTGCGGCCCTGTCCATCAAGTCGGTCACGGGCAAGCCCATCAAGTTCGTGGGTATGGGAGAGAAGCTTTCGGATCTTGAAGTCTTCCATCCCGACCGGGTGGCTTCGCGTATCCTGGGCATGGGCGATGTGCTCACCCTGATTGAAAAGGCCCAGGAAGCCATTGACGCCAAGGAAGCTGCCGAGCTCGAAAAGAAGTTCAAGCGGTCCGAGTTCAATCTGGAGGACTTCCGTTCCCAGATGAAAAAAATCCGGAAGCTCGGATCCCTGGAAGGGATCATGAAGATGATCCCGGGCATGGGGCAGATGCGCAAGCAGCTTCAGAACGTGAAAATGCCCGAAAAGGAGCTGACTCGCATTGACGCCATTATCAGCTCCATGACCCTGGCCGAGCGCGAAGATCACAAGCTGATCACCCTGAGTCGGAAAAAGCGCATTGCCGCGGGAAGCGGGACAAGCGTTGCCGACGTTACGGCTCTGCTCAAGAATTTCGAGCAGATGCAGAAAATGATGAAAAAGATGATGGGCAAGCAGAAACAGGGCAAGGCGATTCCAGGCATGCCCAAAAACACCAGCGCCCAGATCAAGCAAAAACGTCTCAAGCGCAAGAAGCTCAAGCAGATGAAGCGCAAGAGCAAGAAATAATGCACCGCATGCGTTTGAAGGATTGACGCATTTCAGAGAGTGCATCATGGGACATCATGTTGTCCCTGTATGAAGTGACAACACCTTGCAGTCTCAACGTGCGTACATTCCACAACAGCTCCATTTGGGAATATGGACAACAGCGTGTGGCTTTTTAAACCCCATTCATGAAGAGGATACACCATCATGGCAGTTAAAATCCGTTTGACCCGCATGGGCTCCAAGAAGAAACCCTTTTACAGGATCGTCGCCCTTGACAGCAGAACCCGCAGGGACGGTCGCCCCCTGGAATTTCTGGGATACTACAATCCCATGACCGAACCCCCCGAGGTCAAGCTGGACAACGAGCGGATTACCTACTGGCTGGAACAGGGTGCCAAGCCGTCTAACACGGTCAAGTCCCTGCTGCAGAAAAACGGCTAGTAACCTCCAGGCTATCGCTGGTTTTCAAGGGGATTTTCAGGTCTGACCATGGAGATCCCTTGCAGCCTCTTGCTCTTTGTTCTTTTTTCGCGCTATATATACAGGATGACCGTTTCCCGGAATGCGGTCTTTTTTAGCCAGGATGATCATTGCGTGCAATGCAGAGCATGGGCTGGATGTGAACCGGACCGGTACAACGTGAGCTTGCGGCGGAGGTGGTTATGTTGAAGGGACTTATCGAGTACATTGCAAAGTCGCTGGTTGATTATCCCGACCAGGTCGTGGTCTCCGAGGTGGAAGGCGAGCAGACGTCAGTGCTCGAACTCAAGGTGGCCAAGGAAGATCTGGGCAAGGTGATCGGCAAGCAGGGACGTACGGCTAGGGCCATGCGCACCATATTGGGGGCGGCATCCACAAAGTCCAACAAGAGGGCTGTCCTCGAAATTCTGGAATAATGTTTCCGGATGGACGGGAACAGGGATGCACCCGCCTTTATCGGCAGCAGGGCAACCTGTCCCATGGCAACCATGGATAAGATCACCCTGGTCCATATCGGCAAAGTGCTCAGACCTCACGGTCTCAAGGGGGAGCTGTGCATAGACATCTATGCAGACTCCCCTTTTCTCTTGGACCGTGTTGCCCGCATCTATCTGCAGCAACCCGGGCACAAGCCCAAGCCCTTTGCCGTTACGGCATGGCAGCCTCACGGCAGACGGATCATTCTCAGACTGGACCGGTTCAACGGAATGAGGGACGAGGCCGCAAGGTGGACCGGCGCTGATATTCTGATGCGTGCCCGGGATCTGCCGCCATTGGAAGAAGGCGAGTATTTCTGTCATCAGCTGGTGGGATGCGAGGTCTTTCTCGGTTCCGGGGATTTGCTCGGTCGTCTGGATGGGGTGCAAAGCTGTTCGGGTCGTGAAGTCTGGTCCATTGTCACGGATGGCGGACGGGAAGTGCTCTTTCCGGCCGAAAACGAGTTTGTGCGCTCCGTTGACGTGCAGGCCAACCGCATTGTCATCGATCCTCCCCCGGGCCTTTTGGACATCTATTTATGAAGTTCAACATCATTTCCATCTTTCCCCAGTACTTTTCCTCGCCTCTGTCCTGTGGCCTTGTTTCACGAAATATTGCCAAGGGTCTTGTATCGGTGAACGTGATCTCGCCCAGGGACTTTTCCCAGGACAAGCATCACAATACGGATGACCGGGTTTATGGGGGCGGGCCGGGCATGGTCATGATGGTTGATCCCCTCCTTCGGACCCTCAGAAGTATTCCCGGCCAGCCGCGGACCCTCATGCTTTCACCCAAGGGCAGACCCCTGACCCAGGATTTTGCCCGTGAGCTGGCCAGGGAACCCGAGCTGACATTGGTGTGCGGGCGGTATGAAGGGATTGACGCACGGATTGAGCAATTGCATCCCTTGGAACCGGTTTCCCTGGGTGATTTCGTACTCAATGGCGGGGAATCCGCGGCCATGTGTCTGCTGGAGGCCGTTGCCCGACTGCTTCCCGGATTCATGCAGCATGACGAGTCCGTGGACGAGGAAAGTTTTACTTCAGGGCTGCTTGAATATCCCCATTATACCCGGCCAGAGGAGTATGCCGGGCTGAAGGTTCCGGAGATTCTCCGGTCCGGGGATCACGGCAAAATTGCGGCCTGGCGAAGAAGGCGCTCCCTTGAGGCGACCCTTGCCTTCAGGCCGGAAATGCTGAGCACGGCTCCCCTGAGCAGGGACGATGTCGCTTTTTTGCGGAATCAGCCACGGGTGTTGCGAGGGAGAAATCTGTATGTGGCCCTTGTGCATTATCCGGCTTTGAACAAGGAGGGCAAGGAGGTCACAACCTCTTTGACAAACCTGGATGTTCACGATATAGCGCGCGTTTCCGCGACCTATGGTCTGGGAGGATATATCGTGTGTACCCCCCTTCAAGATCAGCGGGTCCTGGCGGGCAGGATCATTAATCACTGGTCCCGGGGCGGGGGCGCAGGCTTCAATCCCGACAGGAAAGAGGCCTTGAACAAGGTCACGGTGCGCGACGATCTGGACGGTGCCATTGATCATGTTCGGGAATTGACCGGAGAGATCCCGTTTGTGGCGGCCACCAGCGCCCGCGAGGGGAGCATGCCCCTTGCGGATTTGCAACCGGTTCTGGACAAGCGGCCGGTTCTTCTGGTCCTGGGAACAGGTTCGGGACTGGCTGATTCGGTTATTGACAAGGCTGACGGGCTGACTCGGCCGGTTCGATTTTTATCGAAGTACAATCATCTCTCGGTACGCTCGGCCGCGTCGATCATGATTGATCGGCTTTTGGGCGATGTGTACTGAATGACTGCTGTTTGTCGGCATTGACGTGCCCTTTTGGGTACGGGTAACACATACTTTCTGCGGATTCCGCTCGTTGCCGGAGACCTCTTTGCACAGGATACACGGGTCCCTTTGGCAATGAAGGCATCAAGGAGAACATCATTATGGATAGAATCAGAGCGATTGAAAGAGAACACATGCGCTATGACGTGCCCGCCTTCAAGGCCGGCGACACGGTTCGGGTTCACGTGCGCATCATTGAGGGGGAAAAGGAACGGACCCAGGTTTTCCAGGGAACAGTTCTGCGGCTCAACCGTGGCAAGACCAATGCCAGCTTTGTGGTTCGCAAAATTTCCGACGGCGTGGGTGTTGAAAGGGTTTTCCCCCTGCACTCGCCGGCCATCGACCGCATTGAGGTGGTGAGCGAGGGCAAGGTTCGTCAGGGACGGATCTACTACCTGCGCAAGCTCAAGGGAAAAGCCGCCCGGATCAAGAGCAAGAACAGCTGGAACTAGCATTACCGGATCGGGTCTGGGGGTTGCCTCCAGGCCCTTTTTTTTGCTCCTGCACAACAGAAGGCTGGAGTGCGCAGTCCGCTTTCCAAAAGCCGACATGCACCATGGACGGGGGCAACAGGCGTACTTTTCGGCCGGGTCCGGGATCGTTGCCCGATATGATATCGCCAATGGGGTCGAGGAACAATCAAGCCCATGCAGATCACGGATCAGTATCTGACCCGTTCCTGTTCATAACTCCAATTCTTTCCCATGAATCTTTTTGTCAGCCCGACAATCCCGCCTCCTGAGCAGGTGGCCGGGGTGGACGAGGCCGGTCGGGGATGCCTTGCCGGTCCGGTTGTGGCTGCGGCCGTGATTCTTCCTGCTGACTACGATCTCCCCGGATTGACGGACTCCAAGCAGCTCACCCTTGCCGGGCGACAGCGTCTTGAACCTCTCATCAGGGATCAGGCTGTTGCCTGGTCCCTGGGATTGTCCTGGCCCAGGGAAATCGAATCCATCAACATCCTGCGTGCCTCCCTTGTTGCCATGCGTCGGGCCGTGTGTACCCTGCGGACCGTGCCTGCCTATGTTCTGGTTGACGGGAACCAGAAAATCCCCTTTTCTCTCCCCCAGGAATCTGTTATCGGCGGCGATGCCAAGGTGCCCTGCATTTCTGCTGCCTCGGTCCTGGCCAAGACCTTCAGGGACCGGCTCATGGTCCATCTGGATCGCCGGTATCCCGGATATGGGTTTGCCGAGCACAAGGGGTACGGCACCAGGGCTCACCAGGCCCTTCTGGCGGGAAAGGGGCCTTGTCCCATGCACAGGACGACCTTTCGGGGGGTCGCACCGCGATCTTGTTCCAAGGAGAAAGCATTATGTCTTCCGGGGCTGGAGAAGTAGGACGGTATGGAGAGGATGTCGCCTGCAGCTATCTGGTTGAACATGGGTATTGCATTCTTGAGCGCAATTGGCGAACCAGGCAGGGAGAAATCGATATTATCTGCTCTCGCGGCGGAGAACTGGTTTTTGTTGAGGTCAAATCCCGCGGATCCGGCTCGTTGGGTGAGCCGGGCGAAGCCGTGGATGTTCGCAAGAAGACCCGGCTGGTCAGGGCTGCCTGTGCCTATTTGAGCGCAAAGGCCATGTGGGAGACGCCGTCCCGGTTCGATCTGGTCGGACTCCGCATGCATCCGGACCATGTGGAGGTGGAACACGAGAAAAATGTCATTGACGCAAGCGAAATTATGGGTGGTGGCCACACCCCTTGGCAACCCTGGTGACATGTCCCCGAGGGCGGTCAAAACATTGGAATCGGCAGGACTCATCCTTGCCGAGGATACAAGGCGTGCCGGGTTGCTGTGCCAGCGCCTGGGCATTGACCATGGACGCATGGTCAGTTCGTTTGATCACAATGAAAACTCGCGTATCCCCCTGGTTCTGGAAACCCTGGCCCAGGGTAGGGATGTGGCCCTGATATCCGATGCGGGCACCCCCCTTATTGCCGACCCGGGATACGTCATCGTCAGGGCCTGCAGACAGGCCGGATTTCCTGTTTCTCCGGTGCCTGGACCCTGTGCACCCATTGCCGCGCTCATGACCTGCGGTTTGCCCTCGACGCCGTTTACCTTTCTGGGGTTCCTACCCCGCAAGCCAAACGATATCCGTGCAACCCTGACTCCGTTTGCCGACGTTCAAACAACCCTTGTTTTTTTTGAGCGCAAGAATCGGCTTGCTGTGTCTCTGGGAGTGGCCCGTGAGGTCCTGGGCGGGCGGTTGTACTGCGTGGCCAGGGAGTTGACCAAAACCCACGAGGAGTGCATCACGGGATCCTTGGACAATGATCAGGATCTTGAGCGTTTGGCGACCATGGATATCAGGGGCGAGTGTACCGTGGTCATCGGCCCTGCCGATGTATCCCGGACGCGATCCGACGAATCCCGTGTTCGTGATATCCTGCGCGAGGAACTTGCCCAGGGCGGGAAACCGCGCGCCGTGGCCAAACGGGTAGCAGCCCGGGTCAGTGGCTGGTCGGCCAAGGATGTGTATGCCATGCAGCAGGTGGTGCATGGCCGGACAACATCGGATGCCGGGTCTCATGGCCCGGACCGGAGTGATCATGGCCTGTAGGGAAGCCAGCGTATTCGTGCGCATGTTTCTGCGCACCTATCTGGTCGGCGGGTGTATCAACACCCGGGGGATGCAGAATATCGGCCTTTCCTATGCCATGGACCCGGGTCTGCGCTTTCTGTATGCCTCGGCCGATGACCTGCAAAAAGCCAGAAAAAGATATCTCAAGGTCTACAACACCCATCCCTGCTGGACCCCCCTGCTGGTTGGCCTGTTTTTCTACATCGAGCAAAAGATCCATAAAGGCCTGCTTCCTCCCAAGGCCCTTTCCCAGATGAAGGGCACCATCGCCTTTACCCTGTCGGCCGTGGGCGATTCCCTGTTTGGAGGAAGCATCTATGTGCTCTGGTCCTTGTCGACCATGATCCTGCTTGCGGCCGGCTTGCCCTGGTTGGCCCTTGGCTGGGCCCTTTTGTGGATGGGGATCCTTGAGGCATTCAAGCTCTATACCTTCTGGAAGGGGGTCAGTGAGGGGATAGCCTTTCTGACCCGGCTCAGGTCATGGAATCTGATTGACTGGTCTGGTCGGATCAAGGCCCTGAATGTCCTGCTCCTTTTTGTTTTCTGGATCGTTGTCTGGCCAGGAAGAATGACCCCGGTTTCCTGGATGACCGGAACAGGCATGGTGTTGCTGGTGGCCTGTCTGGCCACTCTGTTTTATCGGGCCCGTGACGCCATCATGATCGCCCTGGCGGCTCTGCTTTGGGCCGTGCCCGTTCTCGTCCCGTACCTGGAGGACATGCCATTGCCGTGGTAAGCCTGTTTATGGCAACGCCATAGGGGGGAGCTTGCTTTGGACGCGGTCCGGGAACCCGGAAGGCCCATCAACGTCATGCCGGGTACAAACCAGTGGCCGTACTGACAGGTCGTTGAACCCGATTGTAAAAAAACACCGTATGGCATGCAATCATGCGCTGCACTTGGTGCTGGCGGTGGAAGAAGATATTCGGAGTGGTTACGTGTGTGATGCTGTTGTTCAGGAACAAATCATAAGTGTGCGCAATGAACTCGGGATTCATGCCCGACCTGCAGCCCAGATAGCCCAGGCCGCCCAGAAATACGCTGCCGCCGTGAAGATTGCCCTGGACGATCGGGAAATCGATGCCAAATCCATTCTGGATATTTTGAGCCTGGCCGCTCCCAGGGGCACGGATTTGTGCATCAAGGCCCGGGGGCATGATGCCCGCGAGGCCGTGACCCACATTGTTCGTCTTTTCGAGGACCGTTTCGGAGAGGATCGCTGATGGCAAAACGCGTACTGACCGGCATACCCGTATCTTCGGGAATTGCCATAGGCAGGGCTTTTTTCCTGAACAAGAACAGGATGTCCCAGGCCCCCCGCCAGACTATCAGGGAAGAACTTGTTGCCCAGGAACAGGCACGGCTGCAAACCGCCATTGGTCTTGCGTTTGAAGAGCTCGAGAGGATCCGCATCAATGTTCCCCGTGAGCTTCAGGAACATGGCGCCCTCATTGATTCATATTTGATGATTCTAAAGGACCGCAAGCTCAGCCAAAGCGCCATGAACTACATTGCCGACCTGCGGATCAATGCGGAATGGGCCCTTGAAAAGGCCGTGGCCGATGTTGAAAAGATGTTCAGCGCCATTGACGACGAGTACATTCGGGCGCGCATGCAGGATGTCAGGCTGGTTTCCCAGCGGGTCATGAATCAGTTGGCCGGGCAGGACCAGGAGATGACCGGGGTGAGCCACAGGGTCATTCTCATGGCCCATGACCTGACGGCAGCCGATACCATTGAGCTGGAAGTGAACAAGATCATGGCCTTTGCCACGGCCATGGGGGGCAAGACGTCCCATGCCGGGATTCTGGCCAGGTCCCTGCAGATTCCGGCGGTCGTGGGTGTGGAGGAACTGGAAGGCATCATTGAGGACGATCAGATCGTCATCCTTGACGGATTCAACGGGCGCATCCTTATCCAGCCCACCGAAGACGAACTGGGCAAGTACACGGATCTCCAATACCGGTTCGAGGAGTATCAGCGCAGTCTTTCCCGTGTCTGCCATCTTCCCGGGGAAACACGGGACGGATACCGGGTCAACGTTCATGCCAATATCGAGCTTTTTGAAGAAGTCACCTCGGTCCTGGACAATGGGGGGGAAGGAATCGGGCTGTACAGGACCGAGTACAATTACATGAATCGGCCCTCCTTTCCCGATGAAAAAGAGCTGACCGAAATTTACAGCGATCTGGCCGCATTGGTGGCCCCGTCCAAGGTGGTTATTCGCACGCTGGATCTGGGTGCGGACAAGATCTCCTTTTTTGGTTCCCTGGAGGAGGCCAATCCGGCCATGGGGCTTCGGGCGGTGCGCTTTTGCATGTCCCACAAGGAAATTTTCAGAACCCAGCTTCGGGCCATTCTTCGTGCCGGAATTGCGGGCAATGTGTCCATCATGTTTCCCATGATCACCGGGCTTCAGGAGCTCAAGGAAGTCAAGTCCTTTTACTTCCAGGTCAAGGAGGAGCTGCGCAAGGAAGGGGTTGCCTACAACCCCGACATTCCCCTGGGGATCATGGTCGAGGTGCCTGCAGCCGTGACAGTGGCCGATTCCCTGGCCGAGGAAGTGGATTTCTTTTCCATCGGAACCAACGATCTCATCCAGTATTGTCTGGGCATTGACCGCACCAACAAACATGTGGACTATCTGTACCAGCCCCTGCACCCGGCCGTGGTCAAAAGTATCAAGTCGGTCATTGATGCCGCCCATCAGGCCGGGATCGAGGTCAGCGTGTGCGGTGAGATGGCGGCCGACCCCTTTTGCGTGCCCATTCTCATGGGCATGCAGGTGGACAGCATCAGCCTGACGCCACAGGCCATTCCCGGGATCAAGCGGATCATTCGCCAGGTGACCATGGAAGACTGCAAGTATCTCTTAAAGGAAGTGCTGGAAAGCGATTCCGTGGCCGGAAGCAATGTCCTGGTCAGGGAGATGATTTTTCGACGGTTCCCCGACGAGCTCATGTTTTACACCTCGTTGCTGGATGGGAACAGATAGCAAAGCAAGTGCGTAGTATTCGGGAGGCAGTGCCCAGGGCACGCATGCAAATTCATGACAAAACAATCAGGCAAGATAAAAATCATCGGACAGAACAGGAAGGCCCGTCATCTCTACGAGCTGGTGGAATTTGTTGAAGCCGGCATGGTCTTGACCGGTTCCGAGGTCAAATCCCTGCGCGAGGGACGGATCAGCTTCATGGACGGGTACGTGCAATTCGAACACGGGGAGGCCTTTCTTGTGGGCGTGCACATTGCCGAGTATGAAAATGCGGGATACGCCCAGCATCGCCCGGATCGGCCGCGCAAGCTTCTTTTGCACAAGCGGGAAATAGAGGGGTTGATGAAAAAGGTGGAGCAAAAAGGGCTGACCGTAGTGCCGACGAAAATCTATTTCAAGAACGGACGGATCAAACTGGAACTCGCCCTGGGCCGGGGCAAGAAGCTCCACGATCGCAGACAGGATCTCAAGGAACGCGCGGTCAAGCGGGACACGGCCCGTGAACTGGCCAGCAGAGGGTGAGGCATCCTGGCACAAGGGAGAGTACGCGTCTCCAGGGCACAACCACGGCCGGTCATAAGGTTTGAGGGCTCTTTTGCTGTCCACTGCTTTGTGCGCACGGTCTTCTGAACCATTTTATTGTTCCAACCACCACACTTCATGACACCATCCATTATCATTATCGGCGGCGGGGCCGCCGGGCTCATGGCCGGGATTGCCGCGGCCCGTCAGGGACATCCGGTCACCATTCTCGAGAAAAAGGATCGGGTCGGGCGCAAGCTGGCCATTACGGGCAAGGGGCGGTGCAATGTGTGCAATACGGCTCCCATGAAAGAGGCCATTGACCATTTTTTCCCCAGCGGCAAATTTCTCTATCAATGCTTTTCCCGTTTTTACACCCCGGACCTGATCGCCCTGCTGGAGGAGAATCAGGTTCGGCTGAAGACCGAACGGGGAGGGCGCATGTTCCCCCAAAGCGACAAGGCTGCAGACATCATCGCCGCCCTGGCTCGCTCTTTTACCCGCCTTGGCGGGGTCATCAGAACCTCAGTGCCGGTCAAGGCCCTGCTCATTGAGGACTCCTTCTGTCGCGGGGTGATCACCCAGTCCGGGCAGGAGATCAGGGCCGCTGCAACCATCCTGACAACCGGAGGGGCCTCCTATCCGGCAACCGGTTCCACCGGAGACGGATACCGCCTTGCGGCCATGGCCGGGCACACCATTGTGCCCATCCGGCCGGCCCTGGTTCCTGTGGTCACGGCCGGGGATCTGGCCAAGCGATTGCAGGGATTGGCCCTTAAAAACGTCCAGGTGACCGTGTGGATGGACGGCAAAAAAACCGATTCCCTGTTTGGTGAGATGCTCTTCACCCATTTCGGGGTGTCAGGACCGATCATCCTGAGCCTGAGTCACGCCATGGTGCAGGGACTGGGAGCAGGTAAAGACGTGCAACTCACCATTGATCTCAAACCCGCCCTGGATCACAAGCAGCTCGATGCCCGGCTGCTGCGCGACATGGATACCTTTGGGAAGAAAAAGACCAGGACCCTGCTCAAGGGGCTTTTGCCCGCATCGCTCATTCCCGTGTGCCTGGATGAACTCGGTTTTGATCCGGATGTGCCTGCCCATCAGATTACGTCCGGGATGCGCAAAAAACTGCGCAACTGGCTCAAGGAATTTCGTCTGGATGTCACGGGTCATCGCCCTCTGCGAGAGGCCATTGTCACGGCCGGGGGTATCGCAACCAAAGAGATCGATCCCAAGACCATGCGATCCAAGATCTGTTCTGGCCTCTTGTGTGCCGGAGAGGTTCTGGACATTCAGGCCGATACCGGAGGCTTCAATCTCATGGCCGCCTTTTCCACTGGATGGATGGCGGGCGCGAGTGCCGTGAATGGGTGATTGTAAACAACCGGGATTTGGTTTAGACGCCTTGTTCCCGGCAAGACGCCAGGCCACATGAACTCATCAATCCGGGCGTCCTGTTCGCAAGACCGGATAAAACACCCCGTGCCAGCACCGGCTTGAGGGGACGTCTGGCGGTTTGACTGGCAGCATCCCCTGCCACAAGTTCATGTTGATCCTTGGGCCCCCGGTGCCCGAACATGTCACATGCATCCGGTTTTTTGGTGAAGGGTGCACCTGCGGCATGGACCGAGCCGGTCTCATCATTTAACCCACAATACATCTATCATGTTTGGAATTGTCAAAAAAGTCTTTGGATCGAAAAACGAGCGGTTTTTAAGGAAGCTTCGTCCCCTGGTGGAACGGATCAATCAGCTTGAGTCCACGGTTACCGGTCTTGAAGATCAGGAATTTCCGGCCAGGATCGCTGCCTGGAAAGAGGAGGTTGCCCAGGGCAGATCCCTGGATGACCTCCTCCCCGAGGTGTATGCTCTGGTGCGCGAAGCAGGCAAGCGGGTGCTGAACATGCGCCATTTTGACTGCCAGCTGGTGGGGGGAATCATCCTGCACCAGGGAAAGATTGCGGAAATGAAGACCGGTGAGGGGAAAACCCTGGTGGCCACCCTGCCCGTTGTCCTGAATGCTCTTGTGGGCAAGGGCGTGCATCTGGTCACGGTGAACGACTATCTGGCCAAGCGTGATGCCCAGTGGATGGGCCAGCTGTACAATTTCCTCGGCCTGTCCGTTGGGGTCATTGTTCATGGCCTTGACGATGCCCAGCGTAAGGAAGCGTACAATGCAGACATCACCTACGGGACGAACAACGAGTTCGGGTTTGATTATCTTCGCGACAACATGAAGTTCTACAAGGAACAGCTGGTGCAGCGCGATCTGCACTACGCCATTGTGGACGAAGTGGACTCCATTCTCATTGACGAGGCCAGAACACCGCTGATCATTTCCGGGCCCGGCGAGGAATCCACCTCTCTGTACGGACGCATCAACGCGATCATCCCTCTGCTCAAGAAAGAGACCCATTACACCGTGGACGAAAAGGCCAAGACCGCCATGCTCACGGACGAGGGTGTGGCTAGGTGCGAAGAGATCCTCAAGGTGGACAACCTGTTTGATCCGGCCAACATCACCCTGCAGCACCACATTCTCCAGGCGCTCAAGGCCCATGCCATGTTTGCCCGTGACGTGGATTACATTGTCAAGGACGGTCAGGTGGTCATTGTGGACGAATTCACCGGCCGTCTCATGCCGGGCCGGCGGTACAGCGACGGGTTGCACCAGGCATTGGAGGCCAAGGAACACGTCAAGGTGGAGGCCGAGAACCAGACCCTGGCCTCCATCACCTTTCAGAATTATTTTCGCATGTATGACAAACTTGCCGGTATGACAGGTACGGCTGATACCGAAGCGGTTGAATTCCGGCAGATTTATGATCTGGACGTCATGGTCGTCCCCACCAACAAACCCATGCAGCGCAAGGACTTTCCTGATGCGGTCTACCGCAACCAGGACGAGAAGTACGCGGCCATTGTCCAGGAAATCAGCAAGTTGCATCGCAAGGGACAGCCTGTGCTGGTGGGAACAACATCCATTGAAAAATCAGAGCTCATTTCCAGTCAGCTCAAGAAGCTGCATATTCCCCATTCCGTGCTCAACGCCAAACAGCACGAAAAAGAGGCCGAGATCGTGGCCGAGGCCGGTCAGAAGGGCAAGGTAACCATCGCCACCAACATGGCCGGTCGTGGTACGGATATCGTTCTTGGAGAGGGTGTCCGGGAAGTGGGCGGATTGCACATTCTGGGGACGGAACGGCACGAGTCCAGGCGTATTGACAATCAGCTGCGTGGACGAAGCGGCCGTCAGGGCGATCCGGGATCGTCCCGGTTTTTCCTGGCCCTGGATGACGATCTGCTCAGGCTTTTTGGTTCGGACCGCATTGCCGGGCTCATGGACAAGCTGGGCATGGAAGAAGGCCAATCCATTGAAAACGCCATGATCTCCCGGGCCATTGAAAACGCCCAGCGCAAGGTCGAGGGACACAACTTCGACATCCGCAAGCAGCTTCTGGAATATGACGATGTCATGAACCAGCAGCGTACGGTCATCTATTCCCTGCGCCGGGACCTCATGACCACCGATGACATGGAGCAGGTCATCGACGAGTTCATGGAAGATGTTCTGGACGAGGTGTATGCCCCTGTTGATCCAAGTAACAAGGACGCCTCGGATGCCGAGATCCGGGCCATGGTTCGCAGCAAGCTTGACGAGATTTTCAACCTGCGCCGTGCCGATCATTCCAAGGAACTGCCTCCTCGCGAAAAAGCCGTGGAAGGGATCAAATCCCTGCTTGCCGACCTGAAAAAGGATGCCGGGGACCAGTATGCCGAGATTTTGCGGTTCTTTCTGCTGGACAGCCTGGATCGCAACTGGAAGGAACATCTTCTGAACATGGATCACCTCAAGGAGGGGATCGGGCTTCGGGGATACGGTCAGAAGGATCCCAAACAGGAATACAAGCGCGAAGGGTTCAGCCTGTTCCAGGATCTGCTTTTCAGGATCAAGGAGAATACCTTCCAGCCTCTGACCAGGCTGCAGGTGCAGACGGTTCGGGAAGAGGAGTTCAAGCACGAGGAGCAAAAGGATCTGCAGTATGCCGGCGGGGAAGAATCCGCCCAGGAAAAAAAGACGCCCAAACGTCGCTCTGCCCCCAAGGTGGGGCGCAATGATCCCTGTCCCTGCGGGAGCGGCAAGAAGTACAAGCATTGCTGCGGGCGGTAAGCAGGATGGTTTTCCCGCCTTGTGCTCTGAAGGGTTAGCGAGTACAAACGCCCGGTCATATTCGCATGATCGGGCGTTTTTTGCGACCAGGGGATGGTCGCGTGTCCGGGAGACACTGTTTTCATCAAGGAGAGACAACATGTTTGATGTGCCCAAGGGATACCGGTTTGCTGCTGTGGAAGCTGGATTCAAATACCGGAATCGCTGTGACCTGAGCCTGGTTGTGAGCGATTGTCCGGCCCATGCGGCCGGGGTGTTCACTACCAACGCATTTCAGGCCGCCCCTGTGGTAGTTTCCCAAAAAACCCTGGCAGGTTCGCCCGTGGCCCGGGCCATTCTGGTCAATGCGGGTCAGGCCAATGCCTGTACCGGAGAGGAAGGGGAAAAACGGTGTCTGGCCACCCGAACAATGGTGGGAACCCCTCTGGGCATTGATCCCACGGAGATCCTGGTGGCATCCACCGGGGTTATCGGTGATCAGCTGCCCATGGATCGCTTTGAGCGTGGCGCCAAGGCCCTGGTGGACAACGTCGGGCACAGCTCAGCTCTGGACATGGCCAAGGCCATCATGACCACGGACACCTTTCCCAAGCTGGTTACGGCAACCGTCTCCCTGGAAGGCGGTACGGTCCGTCTTTTGGGCATGTGCAAGGGCGCGGGCATGATCTGTCCCAACATGGCCACCATGCTCGGGTTTATCGTCTGTGATGCCCGGGTGGATCCTCTCTGGTGGCAGCAGACCCTGCGCACCGCTGTTGACGAGAGTTTCAACGCCGTCACCGTGGACGGGGATACCAGCACCAATGACTGTGTTTTGGCCCTGGCCAATGGACAGTCCCATGTGGAGGCGGTCTCCCGGTCGGACAAACGGCTTTTGGCCGCAGGACTGATCGATTTGTGCCGGGAACTGGCCTTTCGCATTGTCCAGGATGCCGAAGGCGGAACCAAGGTCTTGCGCATCCGGGTGTCTGGCGCCAAGAGCAAGCCCCAGGCCGAAACCGTGGCCCGTGTGGTTGGCCATTCGCCCCTGGTCAAGACGGCCCTGTACGGCCAGGACCCCAATTGGGGACGGATTGTGGCTGCTGTGGGGCGTTCCGGGGCAACATTTGATCCAAACCAGGTATCAGTGGCCATCGGAGATACAACGATTTTTTCCAAGGGTCGTCCTGTGGAAGGCGACTGGGACAGCATCCTGGCACCGGTCTTGAAGAGAGATGAGATCGTGGTATCCATTTCTTTGGGAACCGGACGGGGTTCATACGAGCTTTTGGCCTCGGACCTGACTGAAGAATATATCAGGATCAATGCCGATTACAGGACCTAACCAGTCAAGGCACGTTGTCCTTTTTTGACGGTCCCGGCTGCGCGTCTGTCCTGTTTTTGTATATCATTCCCATTTACGCACGGAGGAACTCCATGGCACTGAACAAGGAACTGCTCGATATCCTGGCCTGCCCCATCTGCAAGAAAGAACTGGAGCTGACCGAACCCGAGGACGGGCTCATCTGTCATGCCTGCAGCAAGGTCTATCCCATCCGCGAAGAGATTCCGGTCATGCTCGTGGACGAGGCCGTGGACCTTGCGGATTGGCAGGCCGGCAAGAGGAACGCTTAAGGTATGGGGAAGAAAAAAAACCGTCCTTTGCCCCAGTCCCTGGGGCTTCCCCGCACGGGTATGGACGCCCATGCCCATCTTGATGCTGCCGAGTTTGACGAGGATCTTGACGAGGTCCTCGTGCGGGCCCGGGAATCCGGGCTGGCCGGTGTGGCCACGGTGTTTCTGGGACCGGATCCGTATCTTGCGGGGGTCTCCCGGTTTGCCCGACATAAGGACGTGGTCTTTCTCATGGGGCTGCATCCTGAAGATGCGGGCACGGTCAAATTCGAAGATATTCCCCGCATGGAGCAATTGTTCCGCAAGGATGCCAGACTGCGCGCCCTGGGAGAAATCGGCCTTGATTACTATTGGGATGCGACCTTGAAGGACCGGCAGCAACAATTGTTTCGAGAGCAGCTTGAGCTTGCCCGCCATCTGGAACTGCCCGTGGCCATTCATTCCCGGGATGCGGAAGAAGACACCCTGGCCATTTTGCTGGACATGGGGTTTCATGACTATCCCCTGCAATGGCACTGCTTTGGCCAATCCCGCGATCTTGCCCTGGAGCTTCTTTCCCACGGTTGGCATTTGTCCATTCCAGGGACAGTGACCTACAAGAAGAACATTCGACTCATGGAAGCGGTTCGCGCCATTCCTCTTGATCGGATGTTTGTTGAAACGGATTGTCCATATCTGGCGGCCGATCCCTATCGCGGCAAGCGCAACGAACCGGCTCTGGTGGTATTCACGGCCCAAAAGATCGCTGAAATCAAGGATCTCCCCGTGGAAGAGGTCTGGACCGCCTGCGGGAAGAATGCCCTGCGATTTTTCGGGGTGGAATCTGAGGGAAAGGACCGAGGCCATTGTGAGGACATGGTATGAAACGGGTGTACATCGCCTATACCGGCGGGACCATTGGCATGCGCCGGACCAGGGAGGGCTATGCACCGGCACCAGGATATCTGAAATCCCTGTTGGCCGGGTTTCCCGAACTTGGGAACCGGGTCATGCCCGTGTATGACATTCATGAATACGATCCCCTGCTCGACTCCTCGAACATGGGCCCTGAACACTGGCTGCTCATAGCCCGGGATATCCTGGCCCATTATGACGACTATGACGGGTTCATTGTTTTGCACGGCACGGACACCATGGCCTACAGCGCGTCGGCCCTGGCCTTCATGCTCCAGGGAATCGACAAACCGGTCATCCTGACCGGGTCGCAGATTCCTTTGTGTGAAGTGCGTAGCGATGGCCGGGACAACCTGATCACGGCCATGATGATCATTGCTCAGCATCCCGTGCCTGAGGTCTGCCTGTATTTCGGCAACCGGCTGCTTCGGGGGTGCCGCTCGGTCAAGGTCAATGGTTCTGGTTTGCAGGCTTTTGATTCCCCCAATTTTCCTCCCTTGGGCACCGTGGGCATTAAAATCCGGATCAACCACGAGCTGGTCCGGAGACCCGGTTGTGGCAAACCTGAGCTAGCCGCAACCCTGGAGAGCGCACGGGTTGGTGCCTTGCGGTTTTTTCCGGGCATTTCCATCGATATGATCACCGCCATGCTCGAGGCTCCACTCCAGGGGCTGGTCATGGAAACCTACGGTATGGGCAACGGCCCGAGCAAGAACCGGTCGTTCATGAAGGCGTTGGAGGATGCTGTTTCCCGGGGTATGGTCATTGTCAACTGTACCCAATGTCTGCAGGGCATGGTGGATCAGGGGGGATACGCAACCGGCCACGCCCTGGACCGGGCAGGCCTTGTGAGCGGATTCGACCTGACAGCCGAGGCCGCCCTGACCAAGCTTATCTATCTGTTTGGTCAGGGATATGATCCGGACAGGGTCAAAAGGATGATGGGGCAGAATCTGTGTGGGGAGATGACCCTTTCTGAAACGAACTGAGGCGCCATGCGCGGGGTCGTTACCATGATGCATGGCCTGGAATGCAGGAATGTCTCTTGAGGATCATTCTGCCTGCTGCCTGGTGGCAATCAGATACATCAAAGGGCCGGTCATTGACCGGCCCTTTGGGGTTATTGGGCAAGGATTTCGATTTTCTTGGGTTTGGCCTTTTCGGCCTTGGGCAGATACAGTTCCAGCACCCCGTTTTTCATGGTTGCCTTGATTTTTTCAGCATCCACGGCGTCCGAGATGGTGAACCGGCGCACATAGGTTCCGCTGCCAAATTCCATGTGCACGTCCTTGGCTGTTTCATGGTCCTCATAGGTGGCCTTTCCGGAAATCTCCAGCTCGTTTTCCTTGAGGTCGATGACCAGATCCTCCTTGGCCACTCCGGGCAGATCCATGAAGATGTGGAACCCGTCTTCGCGTTCAAGGATGTCTGAATCGGGATTGAAACGAGGGAGTGTGTCTTGTTTGGCAATGTCTTGAGTCATGGGAACCTCCCTTAGGATACCGTGATATCGATTTTCTTGGGCTGGGCCTCTTCCGCCTTGGGCAAAACAATGCTGAGCACCCCGTTTTTCATGGTTGCGGATACCTTGCCCTGATTGACCGGGACGTTCAAGGTGATGATGCGCTGGAAATTTCCTGTAGCGCGTTCCTGGCGGAAGTATTTTCCGGATTCTGATTTTCTTTCACCTTTAATAACCAGGCTTCCGTCTGTAAGAGTAAGGTCGATATCGCCTATCTCAACACCAGGAATTTCGGAAGATACATAAATATTGCGATCATCTTCACATATATTCACTGGCGGATAGGACAATCTGCGTTGGGTAAAATAAAGTGGCTTGCGCATTTCTTCGAATATTCTGTCAATCTGTGCGGGTAAATCATAGTAAGTGCTGAAATCTATAACCATAGTGCACCTCCTTTTTTGTGTTACAAAAAGAAATAAACATCAATCCCCGACCGTCAAGCCAAAACATGCAGGAAATGTTTAGCCCCCTTTTTTTACGGTTGACACGGCTTTTATTGCCCAGCTATACACCTTTTATGGCCATATACTCAACCACCCAGCATGCTGTTTTCATGAACACCCGTTTGTGGTGGTGGCGTGCGTCCTGTGGTCGAGTGTACGGTATGGCATGATCAACAACCATAAACGCCGTCACATGGGCCGCAGGAAGAGCATTCCGGCGGCCCTTTTTTATGCCGCCGGGTATCGGTGCATGGGGCGAAACCTTCGTGGAGGAGTTATGTTCCGGATGATTTTGGCCATTGGCGTGTGTTGTCTGGTGTTCGGATGTCTGGGCGCATCACCTGCTTTGGCAGGGCCCATCACCCTGCGTTACGCCAATTTTCCGCCCGCTTCCACCTTTCCCTGCGTGCAGATGGAGCGGTGGAAAAAGGAAGTGGAAAAGCGAACAGACGGTCAGGTGAGCATCGAGACCTATCCTGGAGGGACCCTTCTTGGGGCCAAGAACATGCTTCGGGGGGTCATGAAGGGCCAGGCCGATATCGGATGCTTGTGCATGTCCTATCAGCCAGGGGTTTTTCCCATGACCACGGTGGCCGAGCTGCCCGTGGGGTTTGCCTCGTCTGCCGTGGCTTCCCGGGTCCTGTACGAGCTCTATCGCATGCACACGCCCAAAGAGTTTGCCAAAGTCAAGGTTCTGGCCCTGTTCACGTCCGCGCCTACCAATATCATGAGCCGGGTACCGGTCAGGTCGATTACGGACTTTACAGGGCTGGAACTGCGCGCCTCGGGCATGGCCTCACGAGTGCTGGATCGCCTCGGGGCCACTCCGGTTTCCATGCCCATGCCCGAAACACCCGAGGCATTGCAAAAGGGGCTGGTCAAGGGGCTCATGTCGTCCCTTGAGGTGATGCAGGACATGAATTTTGCCGAGTACTGCCCCTATGTGACTCGCACGGATTTTCAGGTCTACCCCTTTGCCGTGATCATGAACAAGCGTGCCTTTGACCGGCTGCCTGTTGCGGTTCAAAAGGTACTGGACGATCTGATTCTGGAACAGTCGGTGTGGACCGGCAGGTACATGGATGAGCATGTTCTTGATTCCCTGGCCTGGTCCCAAAAGACCTATGGGGTTGAGACCATTACCCTTGACCGGGAGCAGCATGCCCTCATGCAGGAAAAGCTCGCTCCCCTGATCGAAGAGTGGAAGGCCAAGGCCACGGACAAGGGCGTGGATGCCGAGGCCGTGCTGGCCGATCTGTATCGCCTCAGGGATACGTACCAGCCATAGGGTGGTTGACCGTTATGAACATCGTTACCCAAGCGAGTATGATGCAGCGCATGCAAACAATGGTTCAATGGCTCAATACCACCCTGTTGTGTCTGGCAGGGCTCTGTCTCATGGGCATGGTTTTTCTGGCCTGCTCCAACATGGTTCTTCGTTTCTTTGGTCATCCCGTCAAGGGAACCTTTGAACTCATGGGATTTTTGGGGGCCATGGTGGGCGCATTGGCCCTGTCCGGGACGCAGGCGGGCAAGGGACATATTGTCATCTCCATGTTCCAGGACAGGTTTCCCGCACGGATGCGTCTTGGTCTTGACGTGCTGACTTCCCTGATCTGCCTGGCCTTTTTCGGACTTGTGGCCTGGCAGACCTGGGATCTGGCCTTGTCCATCCGTGAGTTCGAGGAGGTTTCCGAGACTCTGCAGATCATCTATTATCCCTTTGTTCTGGTGGTCTGCCTAGGCGTCATCGCCCTGGTCCTTCAGATCTTTGTGGAATTGGTTCTGCTTGTGGGGGACAGAAGCCGGGGAGGTGCGTCATGAGTCTGACCATGTTCGGGTTGGTGGGTATTGGTGTTCTTGTGGCCATGATCTTTCTTTTGCGCATTCCCGTGGGCTTTGCCATGGGCATTGTGGGGTTTTGCGGGTTCTGGGCTGTCCTGGATGTTCACGCTGCATTGGGCATGCTGGGTGACGAGACATGGAAGGTCTTTTCCTCGTACGGGTTGACGGTCATCCCCCTGTTCATCCTCATGGGCCAGATTTGCTTTTACTCAGGGCTCAACGGCCGCCTGTACCGTGCGGCCTACGCCTGGATGGGCCCGGTACACGGCGGCGTGGCCATGGCCACGGTGCTTGCCTGTGCCGGATTTGCCGCCATTTCCGGTTCCAATACGGCCACGGCCGCCACCATGAGTTCCGTGGCCCTGCCCCAGATGAAGAAGTACGGGTATGACCCCATCTTAAGCACGGGTACAGTTGCTGCAGCTTCGACCCTTGGGGCGGTCATTCCTCCTAGTATCGTCCTTATTGTCATCGGGTTGCAGACCGGGCAGTCCATTGCCGCGCTTTTCTGGGCCGCCCTGGTACCCGGGGTGCTCCTGGTGGTATTTTTCATCATGCGCATTGTCATGGTCTGCAAAAAACATCCGGACCTTGGTCCGGCAGGCCCTTCCACCGGCTGGGGAGAAAAGTTTCGTTCCCTCAAAGGTTCCCTGGAGATGGTCGTCCTGTTCGCCCTGGTCATGGGCGGTCTTGTGGCCGGCCTGTTCACTCCGTCCGAGGCGGGTGCTGCAGGTGCGGCCCTGGCCCTGGCGGTCAGCTGGGCGGGAGGGAACCTGACCTGGAAGCGGTTGGTCAATTCCATCAGGGATACTTTGAGTATTTCGTGCATGATCATGACCATTGTCCTGGGCGCGGTCATTTTCGGCCGGTTTCTGGCCGTAACCCGCATCCCCTTTACCCTGGCCTCCCAGGTGGCTGAACTGGCCTTTCCTCCCCTTGTCATTTTGGGACTCATCTGCCTTTTGTATATTCTGGGTGGAGCCATCATGGATGCCCTGGCCCTGCTCATCATTACCATCCCCATTTTTTTCCCGGTGGCAGCCACCCTGGGATATGATCCCTTGTGGTTTGCCGTGGTGGTCACCGTGGTCACGACCATGGGGGCGATCACCCCGCCGGTGGGGGTGAACACCTTTATTGTTTCGGCCATGGCCGGGGACGTGCCCCTTGCCCATGTGTTTCGGGGAGTGGCCATTTTTCTACCCTGCTATCTGGCCTGTCTGGCCCTTTTGATTCTCTGGCCCGGGATTCTGAACATCTTTTAGGAGGGCATGCCGGCCCTGTTTTCAGGTAATATGCAACCCGTCTGCTCAGGGATGTTGCAGGTATTCCTGGAGAAAACAAACGTATGACACACACCAAAAGGAACAAAAAACACTTTCCTGTCACCCCAGCCATACGGTTTCTTGATCAGAACCAGGGTCGGTTCATTCCCCATGTGTATGATTTTGCCCGTGAGGGGGGCGTTAGCAGACAATGCGCCCAACGTCTGGGCATTGACCTGCACAGCGTGGCCAAGACCCTGATTTTCGAGGATGTGAGCCTTCATCCCTTTATCGTCATCATGCCCGGGGACAAAGAGGTGGTCACCAGAAAAATGGCCCGGTATCTCGGAGTCAAGACGGTTGCTCCCTGCACACCCCACACGGCTCAAAAACATTCGGGCTACCAGATGGGCGGCTGTTCCCCTTTTGGAGCCAGGCGGGCCATGCCCGTATTCATGGAAGAGGAGCTTCTTGATCTTGCAACCGTGTATATCAACGGAGGCAAAAGGGGGTTCATCCTGGAAATGGAACCCGGGGAGATCGTGCGTTTGCTTGATCCTACCCTGGTCCGGGTGGGAATGTGATCCACTGACTCCTGAACGCACAAAGCCGGCCTGCATGCAGACCGGCTTTGTTTTTGGTGATGGAGGGGGAAAGGTTAGGCTTCAGGCAGGGGGCATTGGATTTTCTGGATACGTCCCTGTTTTTCAAGGGCGTCAATGGCCTGGCCGATTTTTTCGATCTGTTTGGGCGAGCATGGCTCCTTGGGCTTGCACCGTTTGCACAGGCCGTGAAGGATGATGATGTCTTCGTCACTCTGTCGGGGCTGAAACACGCCCACGGCCGTGGCCGGGCTGTTGCAGATGACGCAGGATTCAATTTCCAGCTGGGCCTTGGTCACATACACGGAGGTCTTGTACTCGTCGTCCCTGAAAAGAGGGCAGGCCATGGCGCATACCGCGCTGGAACAGATGGCTTCCTGTATCCGGGCAGCCAGGGCTTCGTACTCCTGGCAGGCAGTCTCGTCCGGGATCAGGTGGGGATGTTGCTCAAGGGCCTGATCCTTTGGCAGGGGCACAATGAGATCCAGCAGGTCCTCTTCCAGAATGTCCTTGTTGGCCATCCTCCCGAACAGACCGAGTTGCGTGGCAAATTGTCGTTCCGGTTCAATGATCCTGTCAACAAACATGGGCCAGAAGGGGATGCCTATCCTGCGACCCAACGTCTGTACAAAGTCTTGTTTGGCCTCGGACTCAAGCTCGTAATACCGGGCCAGTTCCCGGGCCGGTATCTCCACCCTGGGCTCTCTGCCTATCATATCCTGAACATAAAAATAGACAATCCCGTTTGCATCCAGGGTCACTTTCCAGCGCTGGTCCTTGAGATCGGTCAGAAACATGGACTCTCCTTGGTTGGTTCGAAGAACAGGGGGCATACGACGTTTGGGAACCAAAGACAAATGCGAAAATGCGTTCATGGCAAACGCGGCTCGGGTCGGTTTGATGCACCGGGTCACTCCCCTTGACCACCACCAGGCCATACAATCGACGCAGCCCGGCGGGCTGCGTCAGATGAGACCGCGTAGCGAGGACCACATAAGGCCCATGTACTCGTAGATGGCCCGTTCCGAACGCTTCAGGTTACTGGCCGAGGGGATGAAGTCCAGATAGGACAGGCTGGATGATGTGGGGCACTGAAAGCTGGTTGGTGCCGGGATGGGGCAGAGCCCCTGTTTGAGAAACAAGCGCAGGGCCCGGTGGATGTGGGATGCTGAAGTGACCAGGATCAGGCGCTGGTTTGCCGGTATGAGTCGGGAGCACAAACGTGCTTCGTCAGGCGTGTCCATGGCCTGGCCCACAATGGTGATCCGGGAGGAGGCCACGCCCAGGCTGACGGCGGTCTGGGCCATGATCCCGGCCGTGGAGTCGGTATCTCCCGGGGTGCCTGCTCCGGTAAAGACCATGCGCGCCTCGGGAAAAATCCGGGCCAGCCTGACGCCTTCAATGACCCGGGACAGGGAGTTGGTTTCCAGCCGGGTATGGGGGGGCCGGTCAAGGGCGGGTACGGTTCCGCCTCCAAGGACCACGATCCAGTCAATGCGGGGGCGTGTTTCACAGGATGCAGGGGACGTGAACGCCGGAGGATACATGGTTTCAAGGGGGTGCAGCAACAGGCAGGAAGGCCCCTCAAGGCTGAGCAGGAGCAAGAGTCCTCCGCTGCTGCCTACAAGAAAAAGAGCGGTTTTCCTGGCCCGCCTGGCCAGCATGAGGATGATTCCCAGAATCAGAAGCTCCAGACACAGGGGCACCGGAAAGAACAACCGGGAGACCAGTTTCTTGAGGATGAATGGGTCCATGATCACGCCCCAGCCCTGTGTCGAAGAAGCATATCCGTCAGGGTCAGGGCCACCATGGCCTTGAGGACCGGCACCACCCGGGGGATGGCGCAGATATCGTGACGACCGCCAATGCAGATGGTCTGCTCCTGGTTGGTGCGGTCAATGGTGCGTTGCTTTCGGGCAATGGAGGGAATGGGCTTGATGGCCGCGCGTACAAGAATATCCTGGCCACTGGATATGCCGGCCAGGATGCCGCCGGCATGATTGGACAGAAAACCTTCAGGCGAGAGGGGATCGTTGTTTTCACTGCCAAGCATCCTGGCCGCCTCAAACCCTGCGCCCACACTCACTCCCTTGACCGCGCCCACGCTCATCACACCCTGGGCCAGGCATGCGTCGAGCTTGTCGAAAACCGGCTCTCCCAGCCCGGCAGGAACGCCCTGGACCCGGATTTCAACAATCCCGCCCAGAGTATCCCCCTGTTTTCTCACCGTATCAATCCGCTCTTCCCAGGCTGCAACCATGTCTGGATCGGCCGCAAAAAACGGGCGTGTTTCAATCTGGTCCAGTATTGTCTCCCGTGCAGGGATCCCTCCCAGTTCCACGGTGTAGGCCATGACCCGGATGGACTGACGGGCAAGCACCTGCTGGGCAATGGCCCCAGCAGCCACCCGGGCAACGGTTTCCCGTCCCGAGGATCTGCCACCGCCCCGGTAGTCCCTGAAACCGTATTTGGCGTCATAGGTATAGTCGCCGTGTCCGGGACGGTAGATGTCCTTGAGCCTGGAATAATCCCCGGAACGCTGGTTGGTATTGGCCACGAAAAAACCAATGGGAGTTCCGGTGGTCTTTCCCTGGAAAACGCCGGAAAGCAGGGAGACCTTGTCGTCTTCCTTTCTGGACGTTGCCCCGTAACCCTGGCCGGGTTTGCGACGGTCAAGGGCCTTTTGGATGATTGCCTCGTCCAGCTTGATCCCGGCAGGGCATCCGTCAACAATGCCGCCAAGACCCGGTCCGTGGGATTCGCCAAAGGTTGTCACGCGGAAGATGGTGCCAAAGGTATTCCCGCTCATGGGTGTTTCCTGCTTGTCATTTGCTGGCCCATTGGGCCCGTAATTGTTCCAGTTCGGCCTTGGAAAAGGAGGGTTGGTCGAACATGCCCGCTGCCTTGCGCTGTCTCCATGCCTCATAGAGGATAATGGCTGCTGCCACGGACACGTTAAGGCTTTGGACCATGCCTACCATGGGGATGTAGATTTCGTCGGGAACGTGCATTTTGATGTCTTGGTCCATGCCCCGATGCTCGTTGCCCAGGACAATGGCCGTGGGCTTGGTGAAATCCCACTCGTGCACGGGCCTGGCCGTGGGGCCAAACCCCGTGCCCAGGCATTGGTATCCCTTGCTGCGGAGCCCGCTGATCATTTTCCCGGCGTCCTGGTGTCTGGTCCGGGCGATCCATTTGCGGGCCGAGGCCGAAGAGCGTTTGCCAACGGCCGGGAACCGTTCTTTGGTATAATAGAGATGAACGCCGTACACCCCAAAGGCGTCGCAGCTGCGCAGGATCGCGGCCACATTGTGGGGATCGTGCACATTGTTGATGATAAGGGTCAGATCCTTCTGGCGCTTGGCCAGGACTTCTTCGATCCGTTGCCTGCGTTGGTCCGTGAGAAAGGGGGTGTTATCCATCGGGTTCGGTGGGATTGTGTTTGAGGTAGACGAGGTATTCCTGATTGCCCTTGGGACCCTTGATCATGGCCGGGATAAAGCCCATGGGCGTGAGACAAAGCCGGGTGGCTGCAAAGTCCATAATGGAAGCCACAACCCTTTCCTGATCCTTGCGGGATCTGACCACCCCGCGATCGGTCTGATGCGCCTGGACCTCGAACTGGGGTTTGACAAGGGCAATGACTTCACCTCCTGGCCGCAAATATTGCAGGCAGGGGGGGAGGATGAGCTTGAGGGAGATGAACGAGCAGTCAATAACAATGAGGTCAACGGGTTCGCCAATAAGATCTGCCGGAGCGGTGCGCAGGTTGACCCGTTCCATGACCACGACGCGCGGGTCCTGCCTGAGTTTCCAGTGGAGCTGGCCGTATCCGACGTCAACGCCGTACACGCGTGCCGCCCCGTGCTGCAGCAAACAGTCGGTAAACCCGCCCGTAGAAGCACCCGCATCCAGGGCCACAACCCCGGCAATATCGGGTGCAAAATGATCCAGGGCCGTGAGCAGCTTGTAGCCTCCCCGGCTGACAAACCTGGATTCTCCCTTTTTTTCCAGGCGGGTGCCCAAAGGGAATTGTTCGCCGGGTTTGACAACAGGTACCTTTTCCCCATTGGGAAGCACCCGCAAGATGAGCCCGGCCATGACAAGGCGCATGGCCGCATCCTGATGGGGAGCCGTTCCCTGGTCGACCAGAATCCGGTCAGCGCGCAATTTTTTCAAGGCCATGCGAGTACGGGAAAAAGGATAGAGGATAAAAACATGTCAGACTCGAAGCCTGCCGGTGCAGCCCGGGGCCGTGTGTCCTTGCCATGGTCACGTTGTCCTATGCCCAGTGGATCAGGCCCAGAGAATGGGGATCGAGCAAAAGGGGATGGGAAGGCAGAATACGCACGGTGTACCCGAATTTGCCCGAATGCATGGGTGACACCGTACCCCGGTACAACTGCCATCCATCACCCAGTTCTCCTGCTGGTTGCATGGGAGCGGTTTTTCGTGCCGTAAAACCTCCCTCATGGTCAAGGGGACCTGCGTAGATTTCCACCTGGATATCCTGGGGCCGCAATCCGTTGATCTGGATTTCGGCCGTGACCTCGATCTGTTCATCCACATAGAGTTCGAGTTCCGTGGTGGACTGGACATTCCTGATGCGCAGATTGGACCATTTGGTCATCAGATCCATGCGCCATGCCGAGAGATCCTTGGCCGCGGCAAAATTGTCCTCGGTGAGGCGCGTGTAATTGGTAAATGCCGGCATATAGGCCTTGCGCGCGTATTCCTCCACCATGCGGTGCCCATTGTACACGGAGCCCAGGGCCGCAAACTGGGCCTTCATTTTTTTGATCCATTCCCTGGGAAGGTTGCCCTTGTCCTTGGCATAGAACAGGGGGACAATATCCTTTTCCAGGATGTTGAACATGATCTGGGATTCCACAAAATCCTGGTATTCATTGTCCGCGTATTCTTCGCCCTGACCGATGGCCCACCCCAGACTGTTGTCGGGTCGGTAGGCCTCGGCCCACCATCCGTCCAAGGTGCTCATGTTCAATGCCCCGTTGATCATGGCCTTCATGCCGCTGGTCCCGCACGCCTCCAGGGGCCGGCGCGGTGTGTTCAGCCAGACGTCGCATCCCTGGACCAGATAACTGGCGATTTCCATGTCATAGTCCTCAATGAACACGATGCGGCCCCGGCATTCGGTCTCCTTGCACAGCTGGACCAGCTGCTGGATGATTTTTTTGCCTTCGTTGTCCCGGGGATGGGCCTTGCCCGCAATGACGAACTGGATGGGTGCCTTGGAGTTGTCCAGCAGGGAGAGGAGCCGGTCCTTGTCCCGCAAGAGCAGATAGGCCCGTTTGTACGAGGCAAACCGCCTGGCAAATCCGATGGTCAATGTCTGGGGATCAAGGACCTCTTCGGCGATCTGCAGTTCCATGCGCCGTCCACCCCTGGCCATGACCTGCTGCTTGAGCCGTTTGCGGGCGAAATCCACAAGGCGTTCTCTGAGGCGCTCATGGGTTCTCCAGAGTTCGGCATCGGGAATGGTCAGTGCCTTGGACCAGATGCGGTCGGTATGGGGATTGTCCTGCCAGGTGCTGCCCATGTACCGACGCATGAGATAGGCAATGTCCGGGGCGATCCAGGTCTGGATGTGAATGCCGTTGGTAATGGACTTGATGGGCACGTCCTCCACGGGATACTGGGGCCAGACCTTTTTCCACATGGAGCGCGAGACCTTGCCATGCAGCTTGCTCACTCCGTTGTTGAACCGGGAGAGCTTGAGGGCAAGCACGGTCATGCAAAAGGTTTCGGTGTCGTCACGCGGGTTTTCACGTCCCAGGGCCAGGAAGACCTTGAAGGCCAGGCCGAGATCATTGGCATACCCTTCGAAATATTGCTGCATCAGATTGGGCGGGAAACGATCGTTTCCCGCAGGGACCGGCGTGTGGGTGGTGAACACGCTGCTTGAGGCCACCAGTTCCAGGGCGGCTTCAAAGGACAGCTGATGCTCGTGCATGAAGATGCGGATGCGTTCAAGCCCGGCAAAGGCCGAATGGCCTTCGTTCATGTGAATGACCTTGGGGTGCAGTCCCATGGCGTGCAGGGCCTTGATGCCGCCAATACCCAGCAGGATTTCCTGGCGGATGCGCATCTGCAGGTCCCCGCCGTAGAGCTGGGCGGTAATATTTTTGAATTCCTGTGGGTTGTTCGGGACATTGGTGTCCAAAAGGTAAAGAAAAATCCGTCCGATGCGGGCCTGCCAGATCTGGAAGGTGAGTTCCAGTCCCTGCATGTTCAAGCTGATGTACAGGGGGGAGTTGTTGTCGCCTCTGACCAGGGAAAGGGGCATCTGGTCGAAATCGTTGTACGGATAGCGTTCCTGCTGCCAGCCGTCATGGGTTAGATACTGGTTGAAGTAGCCCTGCTGGTAGCACAGGCCCACGGCCACCAGGGGGATGTTCAGATCGCTGGCGGACTTGAGATGGTCCCCGGCCAGGATGCCCAGACCGCCCGAATAGATGGGCAGGGCAAGGGAGACACCATATTCCGCGCTGAAATAGGCCACAACCGGTCCCTTGTCCGGCGAGTGCAGGGGAATGGTTGTGGAGGTGTCGGAATTGTAGCGTTCCTGGAGCAGGGTCAGTTCTTCCAACCGGTCCAGAAAGAAGGTGTCCTTGGCCAGTTCTTCCAGCACGGCCTGGGGAAGATGGTTCAAAAACCAGACTGGATTGTGATGGCTTTGGGCCCAGAGATCCGGATCCATCTGGGCGAAGAATTCCTGGATTTCGTTTTTCCAGCTGAACAGAAAATTATAGGCCAGATCCCACAGGGATGAAAGGGATTCGGGCAGGCGCGGGATGACGCTGTATTTTTGCAATGGATGCATGAAAAGCCTCCTTGCAGGAGCGGTTTGCAGTTGATGTGCGTTCAGGCTCAAACACCGGCTTGGCCCAAGCAGTGGGTACTTGTGGCTAACAGGGTACCCCGGGCTGATGCGGGGCAACGTCGTAGGCAAGCACCGTAGTCGGAATTTGGGTGTTGACGGTATGCGGGATTATTCAGATAATACAATTTTTTCATGATCATGGCCATGGGGCAGCCGGCAGGCTCGTGCGCGGCGGGCTATCCCTTGTTCGTGCATGCATACATGGAAGCATCTCTTTTGCCAAGACAAGGAGTCATTGTGGATACAAAAACATCTCCCCATCTGGAAGTTCGTGTTCGGTTTCTTTCCAACGCATGCACCCCTGAAAATTTCGGGTATGCCACGGATGTCTCGGCCGGTTTGGACCTGCGGGCGTGTATGGCTGAGCAGGAGATTGTTCTTGATCCCGGAGAGCGGTATCTGTTCCCGGCGGGCATTGCCATCGAGATTACCCGGCCGGGCATTGCGGGATTTGTGTTTTCCAGAAGCGGGCTTGGTGCCAAGCACGGGTTGACCGTCAGTCAGGGCGTGGGGGTGATTGACCCGGATTATCGGGGAGAGATCAAGGTCTCCCTGCTGAACACCTCCCAAAAGCAGCACCGGGTTCTTCGGGGGCAGCGGATCGCCCAGCTTGTGTTTTTGCCGTTTTTTCACACCTCTATCCTGCCTGTCAGTGAACTGGGCAGGACCGCCCGGGGTGATGGCGGTTTCGGGCATACGGGAGAGATGTGATAGAGAGTGCGCAGTACACATGAGTGCTCAGTGCGCAGTACACTCAAGTACGCAGTGCGCAGTACGCAGGGCACAGATAAAAACATGTGGTGGTTATTGAAAAATTTTTGCCCCCCCCTTGTGTCTTTGGATCTCTTCGCGGTTAAAAAAAAGGGGAACCACGAAGGACGCCAAGGAACGCGAAGGATAATACTAGTGTTTTTGGTATTTGATTTTGTACTTCTCTTTGAAAATATCTCTTTGTTTTTTACTGCGCACTGTGTACTGTTCACTGCTGTGCACTGTGCACTTTAGTACAGTACGCCGCATTTGATACGGTTGTGGTAGCATATTGTTGATCCGTAATGAGGATCTATAGCCATTGAATGGAGATGGAAGAATGGAATATGAGGAACTCAGAAAACGTGAGGCCCGGGTCATGTGTCAGACCTACGGGCGGTATCCCCTGGCCGTGAAGTCCGCCAAGGGCACCACTTTGATTGATTTTGACGGCAACAAGTATCTTGACCTGCTGGCCGGTATTGCCGTGTGCAACCTGGGTCACAGCCATCCGGCCATTGTGGATGTCATGCGTACCCAGGCAGAAAAACTGGTTCATGTGAGCAATCTGTTTTATCAGGAAGAACAGATTGCCCTGGCGGAAAAGCTCCTTCCCTTAACAGGTATGGACCGGGTTTTCTTTTGCAATTCAGGAGCAGAGGCCAATGAGGGTGCCATCAAGATGGCCCGGCGGTATATGCAGGAAGTGCGCGGCCGCGAGGCGTACGAGATCATTACCCTTGAACGTTCCTTTCACGGCCGGACCCTGGCCACCCTTACGGCAACGGGACAGGACAAGATCAAGCGGGGGTTCGGACCGCTTCCTCCGGGATTCACGACCGTTCCCTTTGAGGACCTTGCCGCCCTCAACAAGGCGATCACTCCCAGGACTGCTGCCGTGATGGTGGAAGTCATCCAGGGCGAAGGCGGCATCCGGCCCCTTTCCCATGCGTATCTGCAGCAGGTCAGAGAACTGTGCGACAGCAAGGACATCCTGCTTATTGTGGACGAAATCCAGTCGGGCATGGGGCGAACCGGGCATTTCTGGGCTCACCAAGCCTCCGGGATCACCCCGGATATCTTTACCGCTGCCAAGGCCCTGGCCAACGGCCTGCCCATGGGCGCGGTTTTCTGTTCCCAGGAGGTGGCCCAAGCCTTTGGTCCGGGCAGCCATGGGACCACCTTTGGTGGGGGAGCCTTTGTCTCGGCCGTGGCCACCAGGGTTCTTGAGGTCATGGAACAGGAAGGACTTGTGGAGCGGTCCCGGGAATTGGGCGCGTGGATGCTTGGGGAATGCCTTGCCCTCAAGGAGGCCTTGCCCCACAAAATCGTGGACGTGCGTGGACGAGGTCTGATGATCGGCATCGAACTTGCTTTCCCGGGCCAGGCGGTTTGGAACCAGTTGCTCCAGGCAGGCTTTGTGCTCAATTTGACCCAGGAACGCGTGCTCAGGCTCCTGCCGCCTCTGGTGGTGACCAGGGAAGCGTTGCAGCGGTTTGTGGATGGTCTGCAAGCCGTTCTTGGGGCCTCCCACGGCGGGGCATGATCTTTACGAGGCCGGGCGGTTATATGACAAATTTGTTGATTTTGTGCGTTGGGCCAGGGAAAAAAGGGTAACTCCCCTTGATGTCGCCTGGTGAAAGGGGTAGAGACAAGGCAAACCTGTCCTTCGTTTGACAAAACCGTTAAAATCGCCTAGGGTTCCATGCTCTGTAGCTGGAAGAGTTCGGCGTGGCCAGGTCCTTTTTCTTTTTGAACGACCAAGCAGGTACTTTACATGGCAATGATAGAATTTCGCAACGTTCACAAATGGTATGGGGATTTCCATGTCCTCAAGAACATCAATGAAGAAGTTGAAAAAGGGGATGTGCTCGTCATCTGTGGTCCGAGCGGCTCCGGCAAGAGCACCATGGTTCGGTGCGTGAATCGTCTTGAAGAGATCGACAAGGGCGCCATCTACATGGAAGGCAAGGACATCACCCAGAAGACGGTCAACCTGAACCATTTGCGTTCGGAAATCGGTATCGTTTTCCAGCAGTTCAATCTGTACCCGCACATTTCGGTTCTCAAAAACGTTACCCTGGCGCCCATCAAGGTCAAGGGGGTTTCCAAGGCCGAGGCCGAGGCCACGGCACTGGAACTGCTCGATCGGGTGGGTATCAGCGATCAGGCCCACAAATATCCCGTGGAACTGTCGGGTGGTCAGCAGCAGCGTGTGGCCATTGCCCGGGCCCTGGCCATGAAGCCCAAGGTCATGCTCTTTGACGAGCCCACCTCGGCCCTGGACCCGGAAATGATCAACGAGGTGCTCAATGTCATGAAGGATCTGGCCCGGGAAGGCATGACCATGCTCTGCGTGACCCATGAAATGAGCTTTGCCCGCGAGGTGGCTGATCGGGTCATTTTCATGGATGGCGGTGAGATCCTGGAGCAGGGGACCCCGGAGCATTTTTTCACCAATCCGCAACACGACCGCACCAAAGCCTTTTTAAAGGAGATTCTCTAGCCCGCAATTCATTTTCGTCATACCAACCAGCACATCAACAACTATGGAGGAACGTATGGGTAGCAATTGGAAAAAAACATGTGTTTTGGCTCTTGTGCTCATGCTGGGCGTTTTCATGGCCAGCGCCAATGCCGGCAACATCGAAAAGATCAAACAGCGCGGTGCACTCATTGCCGGGGTCAAGGACGCTGTTGTTCCCTTTGGGTTTGTTGATCCAGATACCAACCAGCTGGTGGGTTTTGACGTGGACATCTGCCGGGCCATTGCCCAGAAGCTGGGCGTGGAACTGAAACTCAAACCCGTGACATCGGCCACCCGCATCCCCATGCTGACCCAGGGATCCATTGATCTGGCCGCTGCCACCATGACCCACAAGTTCGCCCGTGAAGACAGCATCGACTTTTCCATCACCTATTTCATGGACGGTCAGAAGATCCTGGTCAAAAAGGACAGCGGCATCACGAGCGTGGCCGACCTGGCTGGTAAAAAGGTCGGGACTGCCAAGGGTTCCACCTCGGAAAAGAACATCAAGCAGGCCCAGCCCAAGTGCAAGGTTCTCTCTTTCGAAGGCTATCCCCAGGCTTTTCTGGCCCTGCGTCAGGGCAAGGTTGCGGCTGTCACCACCGACTCCACCATCCTTCTTGGTCTCAAAAACAGCGCCCCCAATCCCGAGGATTATGTGATTGCCGGCGATTTCATCTCTCCCGAACCCTATGGGCTTGGTCTTCCTGAAAATGATTCGGATTTTCGCGATCTGGTCAACAGAACCCTGGTGGACCTGTGGAATTCAGGGGAATACCAGAAGATTTACAACAAATGGTTTGGTCCTGATTCCAAATACTATCTCCCCTTGAACTGGAAAATGGAGATCTGGCCCTACTAGCAGATACAATGATCATCTGTGCCGGGCTCTCCGGCACATTCCTTCATGACCCCGGACGCCCTGGCTGATCATTGATCGGCCGATTGTCCGGGGCCATGGTCTTCATCATCCACACACACGAAGCAAAACGAGCAAAACGTTGAACTACCAATTCGACTGGCATCTTGTCATGAGCGGGGAGTACGCCCAGTGGCTCAGGGAAGGGTTTGTCACCACCCTTGAGATCTCGGCCGTCTCCATTGTGCTGGCCATTTTTCTGGGCACGGTCATTGCCGTGTTCCGCCTTTCCAAGGTCAAACCCCTGGAATGGATCAGCATGGCCTATACGGAATTTTTCAGAAACACCCCGCTTCTGGTTCAGATTTTTTTCTGGTATTTCGGGTCCGAAGCCGTGCTTCCCACCTCGGTCAACGAGTGGCTCTATGCCCAGGATTTCGAGTTCTGGGCCGGGGTCATTTCCCTGACCGTGTATTCCTCGGCCTTTGTGGCCGAAGAGATCCGCTCGGGCATTTTTTCCATTCCCAAGACCCAGCTGGAGGCATCCCGAGCCGCAGGTCTCAGTTTTCTTCAGTCCATGGGCTATGTCATCCTGCCCCAGGCCTTCAGGATCATCATTCCCCCCCTTATTTCCCAGTGTCTGAACATCATCAAGAACTCGTCTTTGGTCATGACCATTGGCGTGGCAGAACTCACCTACATGGCCCGACAGATCGAATCCTACACCTTTCACGGGTTCGAGGCGTTCACCATTTCCACCTGTCTGTACATCATGATTTCCCTGGTGGTTTCCGTGTGCATGAATGTATACGACAAAAAGGTTTTGCGTTCCATGCACTATTGATGGGCAGGGGACTTTTTGCGTCGCATCCGTCATTTTTCAAGATTTTTTAGCAAAAGGAAACAGTTTTGAATTGGGATATTGTCTGGAATAATTTCGATTATTTTCTCATCGGGGCCTATCCCGAGGGGCCGCTGGGCGGTTTGGCCATGTCCATCCTCCTGGCCCTTGGAGGCATATTCGGTGCTTTCTGGCTGGGCCTTCTCTTCGGTCTGATGCGTCTTTCCCGGAAAAAATGGATCAAGTGGCCGGCTGTGGTGTATATCGAGATCGTCCGCGGTACACCGCTTCTCATGGTCATTTTCTGGTTCTATTTCCTGGCTCCCATTGTCCTTGGGCATACCCTGCCCGAGGCCACCAGCGCCCTCATCGCATTTATCGTGTTTACCGGGGCCTATATCGCCGAGATCGTTAGGGCCGGGGTTTTGGCCCTGCCCAAGGGACAAACCGAGGCGGCCCGGGGAACCGGACTTTCCCATTTCCAGACCATGGTCCACATCATCCTGCCCCAGTCCCTGCGGAACATGATCCCGTCCTTTGTGAACCAGTTCGTGAGCCTGACCAAGGATACCTCCCTAGCCTACATCATCGGGGTCAACGAACTCACCCGCACGGCCACCCAGGTGAACAACCGCACACTGATCGCTCCTACGGAGATTTTCATCACCATTGCGGTTCTTTATTTCATCATCTGTTACGTGCTCACCGCAACCAGCAGGCGGCTGGAACGTCAGCTCGCCAAATACCAGGCCCGTGGAAACTGATACCCAACAACTGCATATGGTCGGGTTTACCCTGCCCGAGTCCCTGGTGGAAGAGGTTACTCCGCTTCTGGTCACCCATTGCCCCCATGGCTGGCAGGAAGCAGGGGGTGCCTCGGCTACCCAGCGTACGTTTTATCTTTATTTTGAAAATCCCCTGGACGCCACGCATCTTTTGCAGACCCTGACGGCCCGCTGGCCGGAAATCGAGCCCCAAACAGGCGGGGTGAAAAAGGAGCAATGGGCCAGCGCGTGGAAACGTTTTTTCACCCAGATCGACATTGCCCATCGCTTTCGGGTGCAGCCTCCCTGGGCTGAACCCATCAATGACGGCCTTGAGCCCCTTGTCATCAACCCGCAGATGGCCTTTGGCACGGGACATCACGCCACCACAAGCCTGTGTCTGGAAGCCCTTGTTGATCTTCATGCCTCGGGCAGGATACAGGAGGGGGACCGGTTTCTGGATGCCGGAACCGGTTCGGGCATTTTGGGCATTGCCTGCACCAAGCTTGGTTTGACAGGGCTTGGGTTTGATCTTGATCCCCTGACCCTTGAAAACATCCACGAAAACAAGGTGCTCAATCATGTGGGGCCGGCATTTTCCGCCTTTGTGGGCACCATTGACTGTGTGCAAGCCGACTCCGGGTTCGACCTGATTCTGGCCAATATCCTGGCTGCTCCTCTGATAAGCCTTGCCCCGGCCCTGACCGCTCGGCTGCGGTCTGGAGGATGTCTGGTTCTTTCGGGACTGCTCCAATCGCAGTTAGCCCGGGTACTGGCAGCCTATGAGGATCAGGGCCTGGACACTCCCTCTGTCATGACCCGGGGGGACTGGGCCTGTCTTGTCTTTGCCTGACGATTATCTTTGCATCCTCACCCACCCTGGTCCGTTCCGGATAAGGGGAAACCCGCCTTTGACAATGGTTTGGGAAACGGCGTAGGCTCCAGCCACGCAGCCTGTTTGCGCATTCATTGTCCATAACCCCATGAACCCGGATAGGGTGTCCATTCCGGGTTGCACCCACACCCCATTCTCGTGTCTCCATGCAACGCAAATCCCTTTTGATGAACATGTACGGGGCCATGCTGGACAAGCTTGGTCCCAGTCATTGGTGGCCCGGAGAAACGCCCTTTGAAATCGCTGTTGGCGCCATCCTGACCCAGAATACCAACTGGTCCAATGTTGCCAAGGCCATTGCGAACCTCAAGCATGCAGGGGTCATGGATGCTGCCACCATGTATGCCCTGTCCCTGGAAGAATTGGCCGAGATGATCCGCCCGGCCGGGTACTACCGGCTCAAATCCAAACGTCTGCATCATTTTCTCGCTTTTTTGCGTTCGTCGTGCCGCTTCAACATGGATCTTTTACGCTCCCGGGACATGGACCAGCTGCGCTCTGCCCTGCTGGGGGTCCATGGCATCGGTCCTGAAACAGCCGACTCCATTCTCCTCTACGCCCTGGAGCAACCCACCTTTGTGGTTGATGCCTATACGGCTCGTATCTGCCACCGCCATGGCCTGGTGCCCGAGGAGATTTCTCATGAGGAATTGCGGGCGTTTTTCATGGATGTGCTCACTCCTGACATTCGGCTGTTCAATGAATTTCATGCCCTGCTGGTCAGGGTGGGGAAGGACTGGTGCAAAAAGAGCAAACCCTTGTGTGCTTCCTGCCCGCTTGGCCCGTTTCTGGAAGGAACGTCTTGACATGGTGCATACGGTTTTTTGCTGGAAAAAACAGTTGCAGCTCATGGTTTGTCTGTGCATGGGCCTTGGCGCGGTTGTCTGTTTTTGCCGGGTCTGCCTGGGGGCTTCGGCCACAGCCATTAAGGAGAATATTGCCCGGGAAACCACCAGGGCGTCGGAAAAAAAAGAGGCCCTGACCCGGTTGTCGGCCAAGGAGCGCAAGCTGTTCAAGAATCTGGCCCGGGTGGAAGACCAGATACGGACATTGGAAACACAGCTTGAGGCCAATCGCAGGGAACTCAAGGATCTTGAGGATCGCAAGGCGGTCATGCAAAAACGCTATGAAGCGTCCAGGGCAACGCGGGAAAGGCTCCATGAGGAAGCCGCCAGCCTGCTTCGAACCTTGTGGCCGGTTTTTCTCACCGGGCAGGCCAGCAAGCGGTTTGATCAGGGTGATTCCTGGGCTAGGGCTCAGCGGGAATCCACCTGGCTTTCAGCACTTTACGGGCAGACCGGAACCAAGTTGTTTGCCCTTCAAAAGGCTGAAACCCAGGCCCTTGAAGATCTCAAACACTTTGAAGAGGCCAGCCGGGCGGCCCAGGCCAAGGATGAGGAGCTTCGGGCCGTGCAGGAGGATCTGCTGGCAAAGCGGCTGGGGTTTTTGTCCCAGGTGAAAAAGATCCGCTCCCAAGAGCTTGATCTCAAGGAGGAACTGGCATCCATTGCCCAGACCATCAAGGACCTGCATTACAAATTGCAGATCCTTGACACCAGATCCTTTCCCAAGCTCAAGGGACACCTGCCCTGGCCGGCCAAAGGTCGTCTGGTCAAGGGCTTTCACCCCAAGGCCCAGCCGCCCCACAGGGGGCTGAGTCTGGCAGTCAACAAGGATGACAGCGTGCGTGCCGTGTCCTGGGGCAAGGTGGTTTATGATGATCAGTTGCGCGGATTCGGTCGGGTGATCATTGTTTTTCACGGCAAGGATTATTATTCCCTGTACGCCTTTTTGTCCCAATCCCGTGTCCGGGTGGGTCAGAAAATCGAAAAGGGTGAAATCATCGGTCAATGCGGGTATTACCCGCGCATCAAAGGGACTGGTTTGTATTTTGAATTGCGTTTTGGTCAAAAAGCCATTAATCCTTTGCATTGGTTGGAACCTGCGTGACACGAGGCTGCAAGCTCATGGACCAGGTTTTGTAGTCACGTCTTGTTGTATCTGATGGTTGAGCGTTGCAAATGACCTTCAAAGTCAGGTCGTGCATGAATATAAACAGTTCGGAGGATCTCATGCGGTTGAGTCATATGGTGGGCACGGCCCTGCTTTTGGGAACGTTGTTGGTGACGTCGGGCTCGAGCCTGGCCGAGAGCGATCCCTATGAATCTCTCAGGCGATTCAGCCAGGTACTCGACATGGTGGAGGAAAACTATGTCAACAAGATCGATCGCAATGCCCTGATCAATGGGGCCATCGAGGGCATGCTCCAGGAGCTCGATCCCCATTCCACCTACATGAGCAAGGAGGATTTCGAGGTTACCCAGCAGGATCTTTCGGGCAAGTTCGGTGGCATCGGCATCCAGATCGGGATCAAGGAAAAGCGGCTGACCGTGATCGCCCCCATTGAGGACACGCCGGCCTACAAGGCGGGCCTCAAGGCCGGGGACATCATCTTTGAAATCGATGGCGAGTCGGCTCTTGATATCACCCTCATGGAGGCGGTGAACCGCATTCGTGGGCCCAAGGGCACCCCGGTCACCCTGACCATTTTGCACAAGGACAGTTCCCGGCCTGAAAAGGTCAAAATTATTCGGGGGATCATCCCGGCCATCAGTGTCAAGACCCAGGAGCTTGCGCCTGGATATCTGTACCTGCGCCTGACGGATTTCAAGGCCAATACCGTGCAGGACATGCGCAAGGCTTTAAACAACTATACCCGCAACCATGAGCTGCGCGGATTGATCATGGATCTTCGGTCCAATCCCGGAGGCATTTTGAGCCAGGCGGTTGATGTGGCTGATGTGTTTCTGTCCAAGGGGCTCATCGTGTACACCCAGGGCCGCGATGCCGACTCGCGCCGGGAGTTCATGGCCCATGATCAGCGTTCTGACATCACCTGCCCCATGGTGGTGCTCATCAATTCGGGATCAGCTTCGGCATCCGAAATTGTTGCCGGCGCCCTGCAGGATCAAAAACGCGCCCTGATCATGGGTGAGAAATCCTTTGGCAAGGGGTCGGTGCAGACCATTATCCCCATGGCCGATGGCTCGGGCATCAAGCTGACCATTGCCCTGTATTATACCCCCAATGGCCGGTCCATCCAGGCCGAGGGCATTGTTCCCGACATTGAGTACGCCTTTGTGCCCTCCCAGGCAGCGGATGAGGACCAGGAACTTTTGGAGTTTAGGGAAGAGGATTTTGCCAGACACCTGGAAAATCCCAATGGCAGGAAGAACGGGTCCTCGACCACCGACCATGCTGTCTTGCAGGAGCAGGACAAGCAAAAGGCCAAAGCCATGCTGGCACGGGACAATCAGCTGCGACTGGCTCTGGAATTTGTCAAACAGCTTCCCCGGATCAGCCAGATTCACGGGGAATAACGCCTGATTCGCATCTGCTTGCAAGTACCAACCTGCCGGAGGCCGTGTTCTTGACGGCCTCCGGCTTTTTTACAAGGTTTCTGCCCCATGGCGTCCACAAAAAAATCCCCCCGAACATCCAGGACCAGAAAAAAGACAGATCCGCCTGTGCACTGGTTTTTGCGCTATCACGTGACCCTGTGGGTCATTGTGCTGGCCCTGACCGGACTGGCCGCAGTGGTGGCCCTTCGCCTTCCCGAACAGAAAGTTGTCTCCCAGCCTGCCGTGCCCCAAGCCACGGCAAAAAAGGTGACACCGCGCCCTGCACGAATCCCGGTGATCAAACCCCGGCCTTCTTTGCAGTACGAAGAGGAAACCCGAACCCTTGAGACGCGGGTCAAGGAGCTTGATCTGGCTTTGATCCAGACCCTGGTGGTGTACGGGTATGATCCTGTGGGCATTGTGCACGGCAATGTGGAGACCAGGTATCGCCATGGGCACGAGTACCATTTCCAGCATCTGGAACTGGCCCTGCCAAGGGATATGGATGCGTTGCTCGCCTCATTGCGGGAGAACATCCACGATCTGGTGCGCGACGGCCACATGCGCTATGATGCCCGCGCAAAACAGGTGACGCTTCTGGTGGGTGATCTGCCAACCCATGTCATTGAGTTTGGTGAACCAGCACGTGCACCCCGATCCCCCGGGCAAAAAGACGCGTGCATGGTCATTGTTGTGGACGATCTGGGTCGGTCCCTGGATGCGGGAAAACGTCTGGTGGACCTCTCTTTTCCTGTTACCTTTTCGGTCATGCCCCATGAGCCCCATTCGCCGGAAGTGGCCAAACTTGCCCGGAAGCATGGAAAAGAGATCATTTTGCATCTGCCCATGCAGCCGGAAAGTTATCCCAAGGCCAATCCCGGGCCCGGAGCCCTGTTCGTGGACATGTCCCCTCAGGTTGTCACCCAGACCGTGCTGCAGGATCTGGCCCGGATTCCCGGAGTCAGTGGCGCGAACAATCACATGGGATCGCGATTCACCCGGGACAGAAAAGGCATGGAAACGGTCATGAAGGTGTTCAGGGATCGTCACCTGTTTTTTCTGGACAGCCTGACAACGGCAGGCAGCTGTGGGGAAGAGGTAACCTCCAGATACCATGTCCCGTATTTGCGAAGGCATGTGTTCCTGGACAATGTCAGGGATGAAAAGGCCATCTTGTTCCAGCTGCGCAAGGCCCAGAGCCTGGCCCGAAAACGGGGAGCCTGCATAGCCATAGGACATCCCTATCCCGAAACCCTTGATGCCTTTAAGGCGTGGGAGCATCTGCGTGATCCGGACGTGCACCTGGTCCGGTTGGCGGATCTGCTGCCATAACGCCTGGTCAGCTGACTTGCACTTTGAGAAGTCCAAGGGTAACAAGCGCCATCGCGTACCCATTTCAACCATTTGTCTACAAGGAGGAACATGATGATAGAACGCACTTTTTCCATTGTGAAACCCGATGCCGTCCAACGGAATCTGCAAGGGGCCATCCTGAAGATGATTCAGGATGCCGGTCTTAAGATCGTTGCCATGAAAATGATCCACATGACCAAGGAACAGGCCGAAGGCTTTTATGCCGTGCACAAGGATCGCCCTTTTTTCGACAGCCTGGTTGCCTACATGTGTTCCGGACCCTGTGTTGTCTCCGTGCTGGAGGGTGAAAACGCCATTGCCAAGTATCGCGAGGTCATGGGTGCCACCAATCCTGCCGAAGCGGCCGAAGGAACCATCCGCAAGACCTTTGCTCTGGATATTGAAAAGAATTCCTGTCACGGATCTGATGCTCCTGAAACAGCTGCTCAGGAGATTCCCTACTTTTTCAGCCAGCTGGAGATCGTGGGTTAACTCATGGAACATCTTGGGATCATCGGAACGGGCAACATGGGCGGGGCTTTGGCCATGGGTGCCGGGGATCTGGCTGAAGTGACCCTGTATGGATTTGATCCCTCCAGCAAGCGACTGGAATCCCTGCGTGCCGCCTGCGGGCTGATCCCGTGTGCCCATCCCCAGGAGGTGTGCCAGCGGTCAACCTATGTGCTGCTGGCGGTCAAACCTCATCTGGTTCCTGTTGTCCTGGCGGATATGCGGGAACATCTCGGGCCAGATATCTGTCTGATTTCCATTGCTGCCGGGGTGACCATGGATCGGCTCAAAGAGCTGACCGATCATGTCTGTCCGGTTATCCGGGTCATGCCCAACACCCCGGCCCTGGTGGGTCAGGGGGTCTTTGCCGTGTGCCTGGAGGATGAAGGTCTTACCGAGGCCAACAAGACCTTTGTCATGAACCTGCTCGGGCATATGGGTTCTGCCTATGAGCTTGAAGAGCGTCTTTTTGACGTTTTTACCGGCCTTGTGGGTTCGGGACCTGCCTATGTGTTCCATTTCATGGAGGGACTCATTGATGCGGGCGTGAGTCTTGGCCTTGGTCGGCAGCAGGCAACAGACATGGTCAAGGGGCTTGTGACGGGTTCGGCAACCATGGCCGCCACAAGCGAGATGCACATCACCCAGCTCAAGGAAATGGTCACCTCCCCGGGGGGCACCACCATTGCCGGGCTCAATGAGTTGGAAAAGCGGGCCTGCAAGCATGCCCTGTACAAGGCTGTCAAGGCGGCCCATGACAGAAGCAGGGAGCTCGGTTAGAGTGATCTGCTGGATGTCCATTGTCACAAGTACACAAAAAAAGCGGCCCTTTGGCCGCTTTTTTTTGTTTGCCTCGGGGAAAGAGGGCATTTGGGCCCGACAAGGGCGCAAGCCACGTCCAATCCAAGGGGGTTCGCGGGTGAGCCCCCCCGGGCAAACCCCTTGCTCAAACAACCAGGAACCATTAGCACTCAAACCATGTACAACAAAGACCAGAATGCAGCACACCATGACAGGGTAGAGGAAACGCATCAGGAAGAGGAGGCACCCTCCCGCACGTCAGCCATGGGAGATCTTTCCCGGGTTGCGGATTTTCTGTTGGAAGCCGGCATGCTCAGGAAGACCCCCAGAACAGGATATCAATTTCTGGGTACCGGGCAGGAAAACGTGGCAGAACATTCCTTCAGGACTGCGGTGATCGGGTATGTCCTGGCCAAGCGCATGAAGGCGGATGTGGGGCGCACGGTGTGCTTGTGCCTGTTCCACGATCTGCACGAGGCCCGGATTGGTGATTTCAACTACGTCAACCGCATCTACAATACCTGTGATGTGGAAAAGGCCCTGCATCATGCCACTGAAGGGACCGGGCTTGAGGAGGAGATGCTTGACCAGTGGAAGGAGCTGGAAGGTGTGGAAACCGTGGAGGCCTGTATTGCCCAGGACGCGGATCAGCTGGATTTCATCCTCAATCTGAAGGAAGAGGCGGATCTGGGGAACCGGTTTGCAGCCAAATGGCTCAAGGGAGCCCTGCCTCGTTTGCGTACCCAGGAAGCCAGGGAACTGGCAGATGCCATCATGCGTGCTGAAATCGACCGATGGTGGTTTGACCGTCCCGACAAGACCTGGTGGTCAAGGGGAAATGGGCATCACTCGTCTTAAGACATGGAGAATGGCCTGGGCCCTGGGCCTTGCCTGCCTGGTGCACATGATCCTTGCCGCCTTGATCATGGGCGAGGTGTTGCAAACGCCTGCACAACATCCTGATCTGATTGTGGACTTAAGCCCCCTTCACGTGAACAGGGTCACCCGGAAGGGCGGGGATCTGGTTGTGACCGCGTTGCCTGGTCCTACGATCAAGGTTTCAGGTGGCAGGATGCCTGCCACCGATCGGATCGGCCGGGAGGCCCACCAGGCAGATGATCTGCTTCGCATTATTCGGCAACGGGTCATGGAACTATGGGAACCAGCCCGCCCTCCTGGTCCGGGACAGGCCCTCATTGTGCTTGACCTGGGTTCGCACCTGCAGGTGCACGACGCGCACGTGGTCAGGGTGACCGGAACCAGGGAGTTTGTCCGGTTCATGCACGCCTTTGCCCGCCGCCTGAAGGGGCTTGAGGTGCCGGGTGCGGATCATCCCGGAGGGCTTCGGGTTGAATGTGAATTCCGCGTGGAGGAATGAGGTTGTCTTGCCGTGACCGTTGGTCATGGCAGGGGTTTGAGCCAGCAAGGCGGGTTATTGCTTTTTGGAGGTTGCAGCAGGAGCGGTGGCCACCATCTGTCTTTTTCCCATGGGAGCGTCAGGGAGAGCATCAGGGCGAGCATTAGGGGGAAGATCATCCAGCACGCAGGGAGCCGGTTGGGGGGTATATTCCGGGACCATGGCGTGGAGCTGGCGTTTGAGTTTGCTACTGTCATACTCCAGGGCGATTTCAAGCAGCTCGGCCAATTGGCGTTCCAAGCGTGGCCGGTAGTCCGGGGAGAGCACTTCGCCATCGTCTTCAGGGCGAAGGACCATGATATCGCTGTGATCGGTCTTTACCACGCCTTCGCCATGGGTGATGAGCTCTTCGTACAATTTTTCGCCAGGACGAACCCCTGTATACCGGATCTCGATGTCAACATCAGGCTCCTTGCCCGAGAGGCGGATCAGGTCCCGGGCCATGTCCGCGATTTTCACGGGTGTGCCCATCTTGAGGATGAAGATTTCCCCGCCCCAGCCCATGGTGGCAGCCTGGAGAATGAGCTGACACGCCTCGGGAATGGTCATGAAATACCGGGTCATCTCTGGGTGGGTCACGGTGACAGGGCCGCCGTTTCGGATCTGCTTTTTGAACAGGGGGATGACCGAACCTGATGATCCCACCACATTGCCAAAACGCACCGCCATGAACCGGGTGGAGGTTATGGGCCGGGACTGCATGAGCAGCTCGGTGATCCGTTTGGTGGTTCCCATGACATTGGTGGGACGCACTGCCTTGTCTGTGGACACAATGACAAAGCGTTCCACCCCGTGTTTTTCTGCCGCGTCCATGGTCACCTGGGAGCCCAGAACGTTGTTGAAAACAGCCTCCCAGGGGTTGCATTCAACCAAGGGCACGTGTTTGTAGGCGGCCGCGTGAAAGACCACTTGGGGTTGGTAGCGAGCCATGACCCGATCCATGAGCACCTTATCCTGAACCCGGCCAAGAACCGTCACATAGTTGGAAAATGCGTGCCTGTGCACCAGTTCCATTTCCATGGCATAGAGTCCGGCCTCGCTTCGTTCGACAAGGATGACCAGGCCGGGATCAAACCGGATGATCTGCCGCACCAGTTCCGAACCAATGGACCCGCCTGCGCCCGTGATCAGGACCACCTTGTTTGTCAGGCAGGAGGAAATGGATTCATTGTGGATGCGGATGGGATCGCGTCCCAGGAGATCCTCGTACCTGACCTCACGGAACTGCTGGATGGTAACCTGTCCGTTGATGAGATCCCCCAACCGGGGCAGGGTTCGGTAGGTCAGACCGGATGCCTTGCAGGCATCGATAATCTGGCGCATTTGCGTCCCTCTGGCCGAGGGAATGGCAATGAGCACCTCTTCCACCTGCCTGGTGCGGACCACCTGACGGAGCAAATGAACCGGACCCAGCACAGGCACCCCATGCAGGCTGCGGTTATGCTTGTCCTTGCGGTCGTCCAGAAAGCCCACCACTTCATAGGCTATTTCAGGGGTGTCAATGATCTCCCGAAGGGTTTTCTCTCCGGCATCTCCAGCCCCCACAATGAGCACCCTGCGCAGCCTGGACCGCCGTTTACGATAGATGCGCGGTGACAGCAGAGTGGCGGTGCTGAAATGTCCCATATGCAGGAACATGGTCCTGATGGCCACGCGCATGCCCCCTGTCAGCACAAAGGTGAGCAGGGCATCAAGTATGAACACCGACCTGGAAAAGCCTGCAAGTCGCACCCACATGGACAACAGGGTGATGGCAATCATCTGGGAGAGGATAACGGCTTTGAACAGCTGCCAGGAATCCCGCAGATCCGTGTACCGCCACATGCCCCGGTACAGACCAAAGACAAAGAAAATAACGGTTTTGACAGGGAGCAGGACGGAAAGCAGGGTGAGTATCTGCCTCAGATACTGCGGTTCCAGTTGGAAATTGAAACGCAGCAGCATGGCCAGGAACAGGGATGCCGCGAAGAGTAGGATGTCCGTGGCCAGGACCATGTAGAAATGCAGATTTTTGAATTGCTGAAACATGTGCTTCCCGTGAGATAGGCGTGATGAGCGGCAAAGACAAAGGGATCACAAGTATGGGAACTGTTTTCCCCAGCGAGGATCTCGCATACACCGATTCGAAAAAAAGAAAAACCCTGGCTGCCCTAGGGAACAGGGTAGGGTCGGGAGGTAGGGTATTATCCCTGGGAGGTGTTGTATGGTTATGAACGATAAATCGCAACTTATTGAAAAAAAGACGAAAATACAAATTCCTCCTGGACGGTAATCTGTTGTCTATCTACATGATCACGTCATTACCAGGTAGGGAATGACGCCAGAAAAGGCAAAAAGACTGATCACCAGAGGGCATAAAATTTTTTCTTGGCGTCCTTTGCGGTTCCCTTTCTTTTTTACCGTGAAGGAAGGCAACGAGTACCTATTTCAGATGGACCTGTTTTTTCTGCGTTCTGTGTACTGTGCCCTGCGTACTCTAGTGTACTTTTAACCCCATGCCTTGTGTTTGATTCTGGCATCCACAAGGACCCAGATTCCAAAACACAGGATCAGGGCCGTGCATACGGCAAAAAGTCCATATCGTGAAAGAAAGAGGATCATCCCGAAGATCAGTGCCTGTACCACACCATAGCTCAGGCTTACCTTCCAATGTGCTGTCCCCATTTCGTTGACCAGAACCTGGTACAGATGTTTTCTGTGGGGTTGGAAAAAAGAATCTCCCTGCTTGAATCGCTGGAGCATGGTGCAGAGTTCATCGGCGTAGAATGTGAACAAAAGCGAGCACAGCACCACAAAGTCAAGAAAACTCTCGGCCAGCCCCACCACGAACAGCCCGAAGCAGAAGCCAAGGAGCACGCTGCCGATATCGCCCATGAACACCCTGGCTTGGGGCACATTCATGGGTAAAAATCCCGCGCATCCTCCGGCCAGGGCCAGGCTTGCCGTGCCGATATCTGTCCTGCCCATGGAAAAGGCCCACCAGGTGAGCCCGGCAAATCCGACTATCCCGGTCATTCCGGCGATCCCGTTGATACCGTCCATGAAATTGTAGAAATTGGCCGTGCCCACGATAAAAATCACAAATGCGGGAACAAGAAGCACCCGGGCACCCCAGGAAAGGTGCAAGCCAGATTCGCACTCTATCCCCCACAGGGCCAGGAAGGCACAGGTAAACTGGACCAGAAGACGAAATGTGGGGGTGAGTTCCTGTTTGTCTCCTTGGAAACTGATCAGGGCCAGGATTGTGGCCCCACACACGGCGATGCGTGACAAAGAGCCCACAAGGGAAAAAAGGACAAATGCCGCCAGGATGCCCACACCACCGCCTTTGGGCGTTGGGCAGGAATGGGAACTACGGGAACTTGGGACGTCCATGAGGCATAACTTTTCTGCATACCGTGCAACAGTCCATGCTCCCAGCAATCCACAGATAAACGCTCCACACCCAATGAGTCCACCCGTCATGGTTTCATTCCTTCAAGAATTTCCGGTAGGGCCGATGGCAGGTCCCATTGGGGAGTAAATCCTAGTTCCTTCATGCTTTTACTCGTATCGTACCAGGCCGAGCCCGTCATTTTATGCAATACATCGGAATCAAATAAGAATCTGCGCCCGCGCAATCGTCCGATCCCGTCACCAATGCGTGCGGCAACGCAAAGTACACTTTGGGGAAGGCTCCAGCCGGGCAGTTTTTTGCCCAAAGCCTGATTGATGGCCGCATAGATGTCATACGTGCTGTACTGTTTGCCATCGGAAACAATGAACACCTGACCTGATGCTGCCTGGTCCTCAGCCGCCAGTATCGCGGCCTGCACCAGATCGTTTACATGTACCATGGATCGTTTATTGGTAAGGGAGGGCGAAAGAGGGGGGAAGATTCCTTTTTGAATAAATCGGATCAGTTGCGGCAGATAGCCTTTGGCTCCCGGTCCGTAGACCATGGTCGGGCGGATTACCACGGGATGGGACACGTATCCGGCAAAGAGGACAAGCTGCTCTGCTTCATATTTGGATATGCCGTATGGGGTCTTGGGATTGCACGGGCTTGTCTCGTTGTCATTATGCCCGATCTCTCCCATGGCCTTGATAGAGCTGAAATAGATAAAACGGGTGGCGCCCATTTTTTTTGCCAGCTCAAGAACATGGCGGGTGCCTTGGGTGTTCACGGTATGGTATTCGTCTTCTTCGCCTGCATGCTCGCTCAGGGCATGGGCCTTGCCTGCAAGATGAAAGACGGTGTCGCATGAGGGTAATTCCGGAAAGGAAAGGGGGGTACGAATATCTCCGTACAAGGCATCGTCCCACGCACCTTTATACTCTTTGCGCAAGAGAGCAGTGACTCGGCACCCTTTGTCCTTGAGCATGCGTACCAGCACCTGCCCGATGAACCCGTTTGCGCCGGTTAGCAGCACCTGTTTCATTTCGCGCCTTCCTGCAACAGTTCTTCCCAAACACGCATGGTTTCTTCTGCCACCTGTTCCTGTGAAAAGTGGTCAAGCACCATTTTACGACCCGCAATTCCCATGCGTTTGCACAACTCAGGGTCTTCAATCAGCTTCATTAATGAAGCAAACAGCATCTCCTCGTTTTTCAGGGGAACCAGGAAGCCATTGTTGCCATCCTGGACCACTTCCCGACAGCCAGGAACGTCATACGTCACAATAGGTATTTCACAGCTGGCTGCTTCAAGCAATGCTTTGGGCAGTCCTTCCCCGTAAGACGTAGGTAAACAGACGATTGTTGCCTGGCGGTACACCTCGGGCATGTTTTCACAGCGGCCCCACCACTCAACAATTCCATCACGTACCCATTCTTGCAATTGTTCAATTGAAACACTTTCCAAATTCTGATCATCAGGCGCGCCAACAAGAACAAAACGCACATCTGGCCTTTGAATTCGCACTCGACGTGCAGCGTTTACGAATTCGCCAATGCCTTTAGCCCAAAGCATTCGAGCCGGTAAGATGACAAGGGGCTTGTCCGGGAAATGGTTCGCTGGAGAAAATAACTGTGTATCAACACCAGCGCCTCTAATCATGCGGATGCGATTTTCTGCAATGACTCCTGCAGTTGTTAATATTTCTGCATCATCAGGATTTTGCAATATGAGGATAGACTTTTTTCCGCGCAAAGCGATCTTGAACAAAAAAATGATAAATGGTCTTAAAAATGCAGCATATTTGTTAGAAGAACTAAAAACAAATCCGAGTCCTCCCAACGCGGATACTCTTGATTGGATTCCAGATAAAAAACATGCAATGGAAGCATAAATAACAGGTTTTAATGCTACTGCATGAACAATATCGGGCCGAAATAAACGAATACCTCTCCAAAGATCAAATAAGGTCGAAAGTTCATGAAATGGATTGCTTGATCTGCGTGATATCTGCCAGTCAATAACTTTGATGCCTGCAGATTCAATAATGTCTCGATAACTGGAAACCCTGGAAATAAGTCCTACTTCATACCCGGCGTTTATTGCTGCCTTGGCCAAATGCAGCCGGTGGGATAAAAAATACCAATCTTCAGAAACAATAAAAAGTAACCGCTTCAATGAATGCTCTCTTTTTTGGGTTATTCGACGTTTTGTGTGGAATTCATAGAGCAACCAAAATCTGAATCGGAACCGCAATCAGGTGGACTGATCCTGCGATAGGCAAGGGATGTATTACGTGCCTTATGCTCATGATTTTGAAAAAACGTGAATTATTCTTACGTTTTTTTTGACGGGATTTTAATTGTTTTTTCTGGCCTCTACCCGTCGTTGTAACCATAAACCCCAACCCAAGACGCCCAAACCATTCAAGATTTGTAAATCGCCATAACGCATGCGGTAGAGGGTGCCAATATTGCAGACGACCAATGACAACACTAGAATTAATGTGAGTGGCATGAGAATAACAACTACGAGAGTAAGGCGATGATCTTTGTTCAGGCACAAGAGCAGACCAACCCCTATGAAAAGTATATAAGTTAGGATCATTTCCATACCGCTCACTTGTCGTATGAGATTCGCCTCCAATGAATGACCATGATGCGCTGACCACATGGAATAAAACGGCGAAAATAGGCCTATTTGCAGAGCGCGTGGTGAATAAGAGATAATGTCTGTCAGGGAGTGAAAGCGTACGTCAGTATCAATTTTGCTTTTGGCATTAGGATAGCCTGTCGCAAAGCCAACTCGTCTGGCATCTAAAGTAGCTACGAGTTTTGTAATATAGTCAGATGTAGCCAGGAGGTTCTTCACCCGTGGGGTAGTAACCCGCATGTGCATGTAGCTGGTCTGAATGAGCAGGCAGAGTATGATTCCTGTCCACCAGAGAAGATTCCGTTTTTTGCGTGTTAGAAATCCAACCACCATAGTGGCCAAGAGTGAGCTGGCTAACACAGGTTGCAATAGATAGGGGCGAACAGTCCATACCAGTAAACATCCAACAGCGGTGATTACCATTTGGTTCAAGATGAAACGCCAGTTTGTTTTTGGGTAGTGGGTAAAGCGTGTCCAGATCCAGATAAGTATTAATATGCCAGCAATTGAAAAAACATCTTTGTGAATTTGGGCGTAAATGATGATTGCACTTGGAAACAGAACGAGTGGGAATATGCCTAGTAATGCAAGCTGGCGGGGAACAAGCAAAGAAAAAATCTCAAATAAGCAAACTGCGCCAAGGGCAAACAAGGTTGCGTTGAGTGGTAGAAAAATCCATGGCTTGTAAATGTCTGTTACACAATAAAGAGCAGCTGCAATACCTGCGGGAGCCTGGCCCTGCGGGCGTAATTCCCAGGCATGCCAACCATTACGTTCTATTTTTTTTGCTGTTTCCGTCGCAAGACGGTGAAAGCGTGTCCAATCGCCCCCTTTGATAAGTCCATGTCCGGCATGCAGATTCGGTAGGGATGGAAGTATTATCAGTTGAAAAAGAAATCCTACCAGCAAGACCCATATAAGATTTGCCTGCAAAAAGTAAAAATGTCGCTCACAGTAAACGGAAAGACTTAAACGGATAATTTCATGATGTGAGCACAAAATTATTCCCGGCTA
>NZ_BDFE01000021.1 GCF_001748225.1 Desulfoplanes formicivorans | reverse complement strand
GCTCAAGTTCAGATGAAAGATGGAGGCACGGCAAAATTGGTTTTTGTCCGCAACCGGAGCAAAAAAGATTGGCTTGCATTACTGTGTACAGATAAAAATCTTCCGGATGAAGAAATTGTGCGTATCTACGGTCGGCGCTGGGATATTGAAGTTTTCTTCCGTACGGCCAAACAGCATCTTGAATTGGAAAAAGGATGCCAGAG
>NZ_BDFE01000020.1:132137-377008 GCF_001748225.1 Desulfoplanes formicivorans | reverse complement strand
GGAAATAGTACGGATTTACGGTCGGCGTTGGGACATTGAAGTTTTTTTCCGTACGGCTAAACAACACCTTGAACTGGAAAGAGGATGCCAAGGCCCGGCAAATATCCTCAACAAAATTTTGGAGACAGTTCAAACTAATATGGATAATTTCGCCGGTAAAAATTCATTTATTGTCAATAAAAACATTCAATTAGTTGTCAGTGATTAACTCCGAAAGTCGAGATCATTCCTTGGACACATCCTCTGCAAGGGATGTGATGAGATAAAATCGTCGATGGATCAAAGGTTCATACCTAAGAGGGATGGGGTTGGCAAATGGGAGGATGGGCATACAGCAAGACATGAAGCCGCAATGGGTCCGAAAAAAGGCTCACAAACAATCAGCAGGCCGATCAACGTCTTTTTTCGCGTTCCTTCGCACCCTTCACGGTAACAAAGGGCTCCCTGTGCACCACGCACACTGGCCCTGCAACAACGCTATCTTTCCCGGGAGAGACACACTTGATCGAGCCGTCATGAAATGAACAGTCAGCCAACCAACAACGCTTTGACTCCACGATCCTATTCTTCCCCTCCATACTGTTTCTTCCATTCATCTAGGAACAGGATGGCCGTTTCCACCCGGGAAAGCCTGCCCTGCTGCTGCCTGATAGCCCAGACAATATCCTTGAAGGATGAGGACAGGGGAAGCTGCAACCGTTCAAGCAGACCTTTCAGTTCACTGCGCAGGTCCTCATCCAGTCGGGTTGCCCAGCCTGCAGCATCATCACGCCTAGCAGGCCAGTCGGCCCGATCCGCAGCAATGTAATCGATCAGGGTCTGCATGCGCACCGCATAGGTGTGGTCCCGAAGTACCCGATCCCGGGCACGTTTGGCAAAACGTTCACGTTCCTGGGGGTGGGCCAGAAAATGGTCAATCTTCCGGAACAACTCCTCCATGCTGCCAAAGGTTGCCATTTCGTCCTCGGCAAAAAGTTCGGGCAAAAGCGACCGGCGGTCCACAAGCTGGAATCCACCACAACAGGCCAGCTCAAAGGTTCTGGGATTGACGAAATCACCGTCTCCTACAAGGGTATCCTTCTTGATGGACGAGTGCAGATTCAGATTGATCTTTGTGGCATTGAAGATCTTGACGCACTCCTGGGGAGAAATCCTGGCCCCGTCGCGCTGCACAACCCCCTGCAATGCCGATTCTCCATCCCATTCGTTGCCCCATATTTTGAAATCATACCCAAGCAGTTCCCTGAAGGCCAACCTCCGGTTGGGATATCCGGCCCCCAGAAAAGAAATGTCACTGCCATAAATCCGCTGTTCGGCAGGCGTAAGGGGGACCGGCTGATGAAAATCAGGCTGGGCAGCCAGGGGCAGGTAGAGATGTTTGGTCACTCCGATCTTTTCCAGTTCCTGTTCAAAAGGCTGTTTCTGGATGATGGCGAAATAATCGTACAGCGGAGCAAAGCCGCGCCAATAGGTGAACACGGAATAATCCTCCACGAACCACATGACCGTGGGGACCCTGTCCCGGCGCAACCGTTTCAGAGCCTGCCTGCTCAGGGGAGCCTGGGCCAGAGCCAGAACAAGGTCCGGCTCGAACGTTTCCACCTTGGCCAGCACGGCCGTGGACACAAGCTGAAGATAACTGTTTTGCAGGTATTCCAGCCGGTCCATGCCCACCCGAAGGGTTTCCAAAGCATTGTATCCGTCAAAAAAGTCGGGAGCCTCAAAGGGTTCCGCCAGATGGCCCATGGATCGCAACGCACTCACGCAATAACGGCCAATGGGCAGGGAACCGCCGTAAAAGGGCAGGATAACAAGAACACGGAGGGAAGAGGATGTGGTCATCATGGTTGCTCGCAGGGCAGAACGACCGGCAACACCCGGTCGTTGCAGAAGAAATCATGGGTTCTCGAAACCAAAGCCATGCACACGTATTGGGATGTGCGAAAAAAAAGACCGCTTGCCATGACTCCCATCAGCAAACCGTGCCGGAGGCATGCACCATCCAATCCTTTTCCCGATACAATCTTTTAAGAAGATCGTCAGATGCTGGATGGTCGAGCAAGGTTTTGAGATGGTTGTGAATGGTTACAAGCTCACGCAAGGCAGCACGTTCATCCCGGGCCAGGTCGTCACCGGCAAGGACGTGAAAAACACTACCCAGCCTGTCGAATCCGGATGCATAAAGTGCCAGGTCACGGGGCCAGTCCCTGATTGATCGCCCGGAAACATAGCGGAGCAGGGAACGCGAAGCAAAGGACGCGACGCAGCAAACCTGATGCGGACACCTGTGTCCCTCCTTGCATGGAGCGCATTCCTGGACCGATTGGACCACCACATGCCCCTTTCCGTAGGGCCCGGTCTCGTGACACCAGGCCGATGCCAGGAAAAAGGCCATGACCGGAACACCCAGATGAGCGGCCAGATGCATGGTACCGGTATCAGGAGTAAGAAGCAGATCCAGCTTTTGAACATGCTCCATCAATCCCTGCCAATGGGTCCTTCCGGTCAGATCGCTGACCTCCCGGGCCACGGCTGGACGAAGCAAAGACTGCAGGTCCCTGGCCATGCGGGATTCGGCCCGGGTTCCCAAAAGGACAATCGGACCGTGACCAACGCGCTCCAGGGCCGCCGACGTCAAAAGAGCCAGCGTCCTGGTATCCAGAGAACGACGGGGGTCCCGACCGGCCAAAACCACGCCGATTCCCCCTCCATGGGCTGTGGCAGGGGGATTGACCTTTGCGGGATCAATGGGATCCCGGGCATACCCGGCCCACAGATCCACCAGGTTGAGAGGGGAACTCTGCCTGCGGCTTGCAAGGCGAAAGCCCATGTGAGCCCATGCATCCTTGCGCCACTGCCCCTGTTCCAGCCGGTATCCCCGAACAATGCCCGGATCGAACAAAGACGACAGGGCCATGTTCAAGCCTGAAAAATTGAGATTATACACGCAATCGGCATCAAGTGCGCGGAGCTCGGTGCAAGAAGCGATCATCTTCCGCACAAAGGTACTGTCTTGAACGTGACCACCGCCATGGGCCTGAATACTGTATACCCCGACATGGGGATAAAGCAGTTTGGCCAGTTCACGCAGGGAATGATCAACAACCAGGCACACCTCATCACCCGGCCTGGAAGTCAACGAGGCAACAAGGCGCTTGGTCTGCACCAGATCCCCGAACCGTGCGAGCTGAATGACCAGAGAGGTTGCCATGATCGCCTCCGGAAACAACCTGTTGTTTGTGAAATCACCCTATCCAGCCCGGAACCAGCGAACGCAGGGCCTGAAACACTCACCCCACTACGCCCTGTATCCCTTGGGCCCGGTACAACTACCATCAATGCCACCCAAAGCCAAATACGCGCCCATCAACAAATCATGTATGCCTGCCGCGGCTTGCCAATGCACCCGGGTTCCTCTAAGGCTGGCTCCCGCCAAAAGCGCCCTGTAAATCCCTGAGAGCACCCGCAGCTTGCCTCCCTGCACAGGATGCACGAACATTCCAAAGCACATGACTGCCAACATACGGATACACCAGACATAACCACCCGAACAGCCTGCACAAGACAATTGGGCAGGCGCATCGTACAAGCCCTGTTCCTGTTCGACCATGCCCAAAAACGACACCCTCACCCTGCCCCTCATCTTCCGATTCTGGCTTCCCCTGGCCCTGGTGTGGCTGATGATGGGCGTTGAACAGCCGGCCATTGCCGCGGTGATAGCCAGGTTGCCCGGGATCAAGGAAAATCTGGCCGCCTTCGGGCTGACCTTTGCCCTTTCCCTGATCATTGAAGCCCCCATCATCCAGCTGCTTTCGGCGGCCAATGTTCTGGCCAAGGACAGGCAATCGTACAACCGACTTCTTGCCTTTACCCACCTTGCGGGCTGGTCCCTTTCCCTTGTGCATCTGCTGGTTGCCATCACCCCGCTTTTCGACGGCATTGTCTGCGGGATCATTCATGCGCCAAAAGAAATCGTGGAAACCACCCGGTCCGCCTTTCTGATCATGACCCCCTGGACCGTTGCCATCGCCTACAGGCGCCTCTGGCAGGGCATCCTCATCGGCTACGGCCACACATCCATCATCCCCCTGACCATGACAAGCCGACTGGTGGCCATTGCCATTACCCTGGGGGTCGGCAGTGTCTTTCCTGTTCTTCCGGGTGCCTGTCTGGGCGCCATGGCCTTGAGCCTCGGAGTCATTACCGGAGCTGTTGTCACCTGGTTTTTTGCCCGCAATGTGGTGGCCCGTGAAATCCCGACAAGCACTGACCAGGTGCTCACATGGAGACGGCTTCTCGGGTTCTATGTTCCCCTGGCCCTGACCTCCATGATCGCCCTGGCCGTCCAGCCGATCATGTCCATCGGACTGGCCAGAATGGACCATCCCCTGGAATCCCTGGCCATCTGGCCGGTGCTCACGGGATTCATGGCCTTGTTTCAGACCCCGTGTTTTTCCTACCAGGAGGCGGTTGTAGCCCTGCTTCCCCGCAAGGGAGGGTATCCGAAGCTCCAACAGTTCACTTGGATTCTGGGGCTGACCCTGACCCTGTGCTTTTTCTCTGCAGCCCTGTCCCAACCACTCCGCTGGCTCTGGTTCGGGTGGGTTTCAGGCCTTTCCGATCACCTGCTCTCCTTTGTCCGTTCGCCCTTGCTCATTCTCGCCATGGTTCCCCTGCTGACCGTGACCATTGCCTGGTTTCGCGGCATTCTGGTCAGCAACCGCCACACCACAACCGTCACCTATGCCGTTATGGTCAGCGCATCGGTTCTGGTGGGATCCATGCTCACCCTGCCCCTGTTCCTGAATCTTCCCGGGGTGGTCGTGGTGGCATGCTGTATTGTTCTCTCCCTGTCGGCCGAAGCGGGCTTTTTGCAATTCTGTGTCGCACGTGGCCGTGTCAAACAGAGCTTGCCATAAGGCGATGGCTCAACCCCGTTGCATCAAGCTTCCGGGAATCACTGGAACACGTCCGCCCCTTCTTCATGCCACACGGTAACGGACATGGTGCCCAAAACGGCAAAACCGACCCGGAACAGCAGTATGGGTCGGTTTGTCCAATGATATTGTGCAACAGGAATACCTGGGCAGGCCTAAGGCTATCCCCGTTTGTTGAGAAAACGGCTGGACGGAGAGGTAACGGTCGCGGCATTGCGATACCCGCCATACCGTTTGCTCTGACCCCGCACCCTCAGGAGTTCCTGTTTCAGACGTTCCTGAAGTTCACGGGCCTCATGGGTCAGACGCGTCTGCTGCTTTTGCAGCTGCCGGAGCTTGCGGGCAAGCCCTGCGTGCGCCTTCAAGGCGCATAGACGCTCCACAAGAGCCTTGCGTTCCCGGGCCATGGAGCCGGCCTGGTTCATGTCGCCTGCCCGCAGGCAGGCAAGTTCCAGCTCCCCAAGATCAAAGGCCTGCTGAACAAGTGTATCCGTATCTTTCATACCATAACCCATGGCAAGACATCATCCGTCTGAAACCCAAAAAGGGAAAGGAACCTACTGGAGGCTCTTGTCCACATCATGAATGATGGGCAGCCATTTTTCGACCACAGGCAGAAATTCGTACTCCAGAAGATCGGCCAAAAGCACCCAGTCCTCGTTTTCCTGGACCTCGATCATTTCGGTCAGCAAACTTGAAAAGCTTGCAAGGACTTCGTCCATATCCTTACTGCCTGACAGACCAAGCTCTTCCTGCAGACTGCCGACCATGTTCAGAAAATCCCGGGCCACTTCCAGAAGGTCCTGATAGGTAGCCAGGGCTTCCAGATCCTCGGCCTGCCGGAACAGGTCTGCAATCTGCCTGGCTCCCTGACTCATGAGGGAAACAACCTTGGTCATTTCCTTGACAATCTGCCGGCCCATCTCCAACTTGGATACGGAAACAATCTCCACCTTCTGGAGTTCATCCCGCTCGATATCCTCGGCCTGGTGGGGATAGATTTCAGAAAAAATCTCGTCATTGAGCCGCACATCCGTGATAATCCGATCCTGGAAGTGTTCGTCCTGGGTGACCTTGTCGAGCAATTCCTCCAGGTTTTCAAAATGGTTCGCGGCATATTCCGATTGCTGCCCGTCGATAATAATCATCAGTTGTTCCTCCTTGACCCGTGCATGACAGGGGAAAATATTGACATCACGGACATCAATATCAAAATTCATGCCGTTTTACTGGCAGCCACATATTCACCCAATGAACCAACAAGCCGGTCATACCTGGCAAGCAGGGCCAACAGCTCTTCCATGGACTCGGCACTTACGTCTTGCGTCTGATAGGTCCACAAAAGACCAAGGATCCCAAGCCATGGACTTTGTTCAAAATTTGTTTGAATCCGTTGCCATGTGAGCATAAATTTCCTGTTCATGGCCGGCGAAGGCATCCTGCGCACCAACAGGATTTGTTCTCGAAACAAATGGAGCAGCCCCCGGGCCCGATTCAGGGTGCCTGCAATCTCGTCCCGGGCCTCGGTGCTCAACGGATAGACATGGGCAAAGGGCGCAAGCGGTTTTCCGTCAAGGAATTGACGATAATACCATTGCTGGATGCGGACCCACGCAATACGATCCTGCCTGTCTTCCGTAAGGGCGACCAGATCCATCATGTTGTCATGTAACACGGTTTTCCACCCCCTAGCCCCCCTGTGGGCGGGCACGGACCAGATGCCCGTGGCAAGGAAATCGTCCACCAGCTCACCCACCAGAGAGGGCTTGATGGCCTTTCGGCAGGCATGATCACGCTCACAAGACGAGGAAAAGGAACAGGGATGGCAATCCATGTCCGGCTCCAGACAAAGGCAGTTTTCCTGATACGGCCCTGTATCCCAGGGCTGAGCCGTAGCAAGAAACAGGGCCACAATGGGAACGGCAAGGCCGGCTGCCATGTGCATGGTCCCGGTATCATTGGTAACCAGCAGTTTGGTCTGGCCCAGGACGCCAGCCAGCTGGGCAAGGTCTGTTTGCCCCACCATGTCAACCACGGGAGCACGGTTCATGGCAGCGTAGCGTTCACTCAAGGATTTCTCGTTCGGGGCGCCAACAAGGACCGGACACAGCCTGTGCCGGTTCCATATATGACTTCCCAAGCGTGCAAAATAGGCCACAGGCCAGCGCCGCGTATCCTGGCTGGCACCCAGCTGCAACGCCACAAATCCCCTGCATCCACGGGGAGCGTGTTCCTGCAGGCGATCAACGCACCAGGCAAGGATTTCCGGTTGCGGTTCCTTGAGCCGGGGTCTGTCCCCCATGCAGGGCAGATGGGCCACCCGAACCATAACATCCACCAGATTGAAAGGACTGCACCCCCGAAGCCGGGAAGCTGCCTGAAGATAGTTGGCCCACGGCGAAGAATACAGACCGAACCCGTGATCATCGAGCCCAAAACCAAGCTGCCCGGACGGCGCATAAAGATGTCCCAAAAGCCGTGAACTCAGACTCGGCGTCAGGTTGACAACATGGGCCGTCGTTCCATGACTTTCGTCGCCAACAACAGCGCAAAGGGTTTGCAGGGCAGCTGTCCACCGGGAATCAATGTCTGCCAAAAGCCGCGCTCCCGGCAAGGCAACAACGCGATCCACATCCATGAGCAGCTCGGCTGCCTTGGCAAATTGCTCCAAACAGACCAGCACGGTCCGATCCCCCTGTCGCTTGTACCCGCCAAGCACGGGTTGCGTCTGGATCAGATCGCCAAACCGGGTCAGATTGATGACTATTGTTGTGCGCATTTGGCCCCACTACCCCATATTGAATTGCCTGACAATCTGGAGTAAGGTCTGTTGCTTTGTGATCACCAGGCAGATCAAGGCTGGTCTTGCCCGATCACACTGCAACCCTATCAAACACTCGTTACCAACAATGCGGAGGATCTATGGCTCTTTTTACCAATCAAGAGGCTTTGGACTACCATTCACAAGGGCGCAAGGGAAAACTTGAGGTCATTCCCGTCAAGCCGTGTGCGACCCAGAAACACCTTTCCCTGGCCTATACACCTGGCGTGGCCCAGGCCTGTCTGGCCATCAAGAATGATCCTTCCCGGGTTTACGACTACACCAACAAGGCCAATCTCGTGGCCGTGGTTTCCAATGGCACGGCCGTGCTCGGTCTTGGCAATATCGGCCCCATGGCCGGCAAACCGGTCATGGAAGGCAAGGGCGTCCTGTTCAAGGTCTTTGCCGATGTGGATGTCTACGACATCAACGTCAACCAGCCCGATCCGGACAAGATCATTGAATTGTGCACCATGCTCGAGCCGACCTTTGGCGGGATCAACCTGGAAGACATCAAGGCTCCAGAATGTTTTTACATTGAGGAAAAACTCATCGAGTCCCTGAACATCCCGGTCTTCCATGACGACCAGCACGGGACCGCCATCATCTCCGGCGCAGCCCTGGTCAACGCCCTGGAACTGAGCAACAAGAAGGCAGAGGATATCAAGGTGGTTGTGTCCGGAGCAGGCGCTGCCGCCATTGCCTGCGCCAAGTTCTACCAGAGCCTGGGTGTGCGCAACGAAAACATCTACATGTATGATTCCCGGGGACTCATCTACAAGGGCCGCGACGGCATGAACCCCTACAAGGCTCTCTTTGCTCAGGACAAGGATTACGGGACCATGGAAGAGGTCATCAAGGGAGCGGATCTGTTCCTTGGCGTCTCGGTCAAGGATATCCTGAGCCAGGACATGGTCAAATCCATGGCCGACCAGCCCATCATCTTTGCCATGGCCAATCCTGATCCCGAGATCACCTTTGATGCCGCCCGCCAGGCACGCCCCGACTGCATCATGGGCACAGGACGATCCGATTATCCCAACCAGATCAACAATGTTTCCGGATTTCCCTTTATTTTCCGTGGTGCCCTGGATGTACGGGCCTCCACCATCAACGAAGAAATGAAAATCGCAGCGGCCAAGGCCCTGGCCAAGCTGGCCAAGGAACCAATCCCCCAGGAGGTTCTGGATGCCTACGGCATGGAATCCATGACCTACGGTCCGGACTACATTCTGCCCAAACCCCTGGACCCCCGCCTCATCCTGCATGTGGCCCCGGCCGTGGCCCAGGCTGCCATTGATTCCGGGGTTGCACGAATCACCCTGGACATGGACGCCTATGTGGCGGATCTCGAAACAAGAATGCGTGCCTCCCAGCAGCGCATTCAAACCGCCATTGCCAGCTACGACCTGGAGTTCTAGCCTGCCATCGGCCATTGTTTCCCGCAAAAAAGCCGCCCCAAGGGGCGGCTTTTTTGGATGGACAGGTAAACCTCTTTGCCTACTCGACCAAGGGCAGCCCACTGTTCACCCAGGCAGCCATGCCCCCGGCCAGACTGTGGACATGCGCAAAGCCCTGGCTTTGCAGATAGCTCGCAGCAATATTGCCCCGGTACCCCACCCCGCAGGTAACAATGACTTCCTCGTTTTTGGGTATGTCCGGAACATTCTGAAGAAGTTGGGGCAAGGGTAAATGATGTGCTCCTTCTATGTGTCCGGAAGCCCATTCCCCATCGGTGCGCACATCATAGAAATATGTACCGCCCCCCTTTTCCAGTTTGGCATGCAGCCTTGATGCAGAAATCTGCCAGAGCTGATCAATGGGATAGCCCTCCTCCTGCCAGGCAGCGATGCCCCCGTACAGATAGCCAATGATATTATCGTAGCCAATGCGATGCAGCTGAACAACCATGTCCTGGTAGGCCTTGGTATCCGTGACCACCAGAATGAGCTCCGAAGACGGATCAATGACCATGCCGATCCAGTTGGCCGTCTGCTTGGCAAACCCGATATTAATGGACCCGGGAATATGCACGCCGCCGAACGCGGCCGTATCCCTCGTGTCCAGGACGACAGCGCCCCTGTCCACAAGATCCTTGACCTGCCGGGGACTCATGTCCGTGACCACGGGGCAGCGATCAAGCAGGGGAACCCCGGTGCGGTTGGTCTCGATGATGTGATGAAAACTCTTGGGTCGCTCGGGAAAGCCCTGTTTCATCTTCCGGATGAATTCCTCTTTGGTGAGGGTCAGCATGGGGTTGCTGACCTTTTCGAACCCGATGGTTGAACTGGACTTGGAACTCATGCCCTTGCCGCACAAGGAGCCTTCGCCGTGGGCGGGAAAGACTTCCAGACTGGCCGGCAACGCCCCGAGCCTGTTGTACAGGGAATGGTAAAGATTGTGGATCTGCTCGTCGATGAGCTCTTTGCCGGCAAGATCCGGACGTCCGATATCCCCCACAAACAAACAGTCTCCGGTGAGCACAAACCAGGGTTCGCTGCTGCGGGACAAATCAGTGACCACAATGGACATGGAATGGGGAGTATGCCCCGGGGTCTTGATGAATTCGAGCCTGGCACTGCCGAAGTCCATGACCTGTCCTTCGTGAAGAACGGTATGCTCGAAGGTGACCGGCGAATCCTCCATATAACAGATCGCAGCCCCGGTACGCTGACGCAGTTCCTGATTCCCGCTGATATGATCGGCATGGATGTGGGTCTCGAAAACATGGGTGATCTTCATGCCGTTTTCCCTGGCAATATCAATATATTCCTGCACATCCCGCTTGGGATCGACCACACAGGCGACCTTCGCCCGGGGACAACCGATGATGTAGGAAAGACAGCCCAGGCCATTGACCGTGATCTGTTTGAAGTACATGAGTGTATCCTCCATATGCAGCTGCAACTGGCTGTTGATGTGACCGGCATGCGACCTGATATCCAACGGATATCCACCGGACTTGCCGACGATGTATTTGTATTGTGAGCGCTTCCAGGTTCCTTGGCAAGGCCGATCCCCACTTTTTTCATGAAGATGGCCAATGTGCTGCCTGTCCCGCGATCCCTCCAATGCAGCCTGCCATGAACCTGTGGACCGATTTTTGCTGATTTGTCCCCATCCACGATCCTTCAGGTTGAGACAATGAGCAAACCTACTTTTATTACAATTAATCCAAATAGCTACAAAGACATCCCAGGGATGTCGAAAAACCGTCACCTTCATGGGCAAACACCGGATACGTCGTTTGCACAGCGATTGGAGGCAATCCGGACCCGCATGGACATGGCCATGGCCAATGCTCTGTTGGACAACGGCACCCCGACCGAACCGGGAACCGATCTCCTTTCCCAGACCCTCAATCTTGAAGTGCTGGCAACCCTGTCCAAACTTTCAGGCCACCAGGACAATCCGGTGACATCCTTGATGTCCCCCCACCAGACCGCTCCGGGCAAGGTCCGGCAGGAATCCCGAAACCCCGAGCCCGAGCTGGACCATGCCCGGGCCAAGGTAGACAAGCTGGCCCGGGAGAAAGTGGCCGAACACGAAGTCAACGCCCAGGAAAGCCAGCCGTTCATGCCCCGGGGAATGCTTTCACGCCCTTTCGAGTCCCAAGAGCAGTGTGACGCCATTGGTTACGACCGACATGGCGGAACGTCCTATGGCATATATCAGATCTCTTCCCGTCAGGGAACCATGGACCAATTCATCGATTTCCTGCGCCAGGAAATCCCTGCCTGGGCCAAGCGGCTGGAACAGGCAGGACCGGCCGACACCGGCAGCACCCAAGGGGCCATGCCCTCGGCCTGGCAGGCCATTGCCCGGGAAGATTCCGATCTCTTTGCCGATATCCAGCACCGCTTCATCACCAAAACCCATTATCTGCCCGCTCTGGAAAACATTCTGCAACACACCGGGATCAAGGAACATCTCCTCTCGGCCCCGCTTCGGGAAGTCATCTTCTCCACAGCCGTGCAGCACGGTCCCACAGGAGCCGGGAACATCTTCAAGCAGGCGTTGGAAAACCTCGATCTGGACGATTCGTCTGATCTGGCCGCACGCCTTTTGGATCAAATCTACACCATCAGAAAAACCCGGTTTTCCAGCTCCTCCAGCCGGGTTCAAGCCGCCGTTACCAGCCGCCTGAATCAGGAAGCCCTTCTGGCCCGCCATCTTCTTGATTCAATGATTGGTTGACCCCCTCTCCGCACACCCTTTCTTGCGCGTGATACCGTGTACGCCTCTCCCATGTACCGGGTATCGCGTGGACAGGAGTCCCCTGTTGTCACCAAGATGACCATCGGGAAAAAATATGTTCTTGTCTCCATACCCATGACCATGTATCGTGAAGGAGCCGAGCCTTTCATTCCCACCGACCAAGGAGACACCATCCATGCACAAGACCGAACTCGTTGCCCTGCTTCAGGAAAAGACCGGCGGCACGTCCGAGGAAGCCCGCAAAACCGTTAACGCCATGATTGATATCCTCACGGAAAGCCTGGCCAAAGGGGACAACATTCAGCTTCCCGGCGTGGGTTCCCTCAAGGTGGTGGATAGGACCGAGCACAAGGGCCGCCATCCCCAAACAGGCGAGGAGATCACCATTCCCGCCCGCAAAACCGTCAAGTTCAGCCCGGGCAAATTCCTGCGGGAAACCGTCAAGTCCCTCGATTTCATCACCAAAAACGTATGATCCTCTGACAATGGTGAGGCCAAAAAGGTTGCCACAACAGATCTTTTGGCAGCATGACTGCCGACCATTGTTTGTACGCAAGACCCAGCACCGCCTGCCAAAAGGCCTGCAGGCACGTTCCGACGCGAGCAGACAATTCCTCCCATAATGACGGATTCAGGGTCGCACAAGCCATTGCCGGGACCGGACAGGAACCCGGCAATGCAATAGTCAATCAATGAGGACAATACCTTGTGCCGGGCCTCTTTGATTGACCACCGCATCAATGCCGTCTATTCTCCCGCGTCAACGCATTCAGGCGGAACGTTCATTCCGCCGAACTTTTCCCACCCATCCCAACCCTGGATTCACCATCATGCAGACTTATTCGCCGCTTTTTTCCGACTTCTACCAATTAACCATGCTCGCCGGATACTTTGCCGAAGGTATCCATGAAACGCCGGCCACCTTTGATCTCTATTTCCGCAAGCCTCCCTTCCAGGGAAGCTATGCCGTATTTGCCGGACTCAAGCCCGCCCTTGATTTCCTGGAAAACCTGCAATTTGGGGATGACGACATTGCCTACCTGCGAGGCCTCAATGAATTCACCCCCGAATTTCTCGATTTTCTGAAACACTTTCGCTTCCGGGGCAAGGTGACTGCCATGCCCGAGGGTACGTGCGTTTTCCCCCGGGAACCCCTTGTTACAGTGGAAGGGACCCTGGCGGAAACCCAGTATGTTGAAACCGCCCTCCTCAATTGCATCAACTTCCAGACCCTGGTGGCGACCAAGGCCGCCCGGGTGACCACGGCGGCCGGCAGGAAAAGTGTCCTCGAATTCGGCCTTCGCCGGGCCCAGGGGCCGGACGGCGGTCTCAGCGTTGCCCGGGCAGCCTATATCGGGGGTATCCGAAGTACCAGCAACATCTGGGCAGGCAAGGATCTGAACATTCCGGTCAAGGGCACCCATGCCCACAGCTGGGTGATGAGCTTTCCCGACGAGCTGACCGCGTTTCGGGCCTATGCCAGATGTTTCCCCAAAAACTGCATTCTGCTCATTGACACATATGACACATTGCAAAGCGGCCTGCCCAATGCCATTACGGTTGCCCGAGAAATGCGCGAACGCGGCGAGAAACTTCTGGGCATCCGAATCGACTCCGGAGACCTGGCCTATCTGAGCAAGGAAGTCCGCAAGGCCTTTGACGCAGCCGGATTTCCCGATGTGCTCATCACGGCATCAAGCGATCTGGACGAATACGTCATTGACTCGGTCAACCGCGAAGGTGGATGCGTGGATATCTGGGGTGTGGGGACCCGTCTTGCCACCTGCGCGGGAGAAGGCGGAGGGGCACTGGGCGGGGTGTACAAGCTGGCCTGGTGCAATGGGCTTCCCAAGCTGAAAATCACCAATGATCCTTCCAAGCTGACCCTGCCGGACCGTAAAAAACTCTGGCGGCTGATCAACCCCGATGGCAGCTTCTTCATGGACGTCATCTCCCTGGAACGGGAAGTTCCCCAACCCGGCGACCGCGTCTTTGACCCCACGGCCCCGCTGTTACGCAGCAGGATCATTCCGGACAACGTCCGCTTCGAGTCCATCCGGCACACGGTCATGGAAAACGGATCCATAGTCAGGGATGAATCCGATCTGGCCTGTCTGGCCGACCGGTGCGTTTCCCAACTCGAACGTCTTCCCGAAGGTTCCTTGCGACTGCTGAACCCCCATTTGTACAAGGTGGCCATCACCGCAGGACTCAACGACCTGCGAACACGCCTCCTGCGGGAACTGCAACAATAGCAACCGGTAACGCAAAGCGTATGTGCGGCCTGTCTGGAACGTGAAGGCCAAAGTGTCCTCTCCCCCAGCCAACCGCACGCTGCTTCAAAAGAAGTCCCCAAAAAAAGAGGAACCAATGAAGATATCACTGGTTCCTCTCTTTTTCTGGGGTGGACGAAATCCCAAATTATATTTACAGACAAGAGAAAGGGAGTTTGTTGTATACTTGGACGGAGGGGAATGTCTGCGGTCCTGCATCCTCCGTACAAGACGGGAAAACGGATCTCCCTGCAACTTTTTCAATCCGGATTCCCACTCTACATGGATAGTTGTACCGGTGAGGAGTACTCCATCTCGAACAAGGACCGCATCCTCACCATGCAAAATGCTCATTCCTTTTCGACAGTGACTCCCAGAACCTGCTCCATCTGACGCAGGGCAAAGGCACCTTCCTCCGGAGTCAGTGCGGCCACACACGAAGCAGGCACGCGAACCCCATAGCCGCGCATGACGGCGTCTGCTGCCGTGTACAGCACGCAAATATTGCTCACAACTCCCGTCACAATCACTTCCTGCACGCCAAGCCGTTGCAGTGTCTCTTCCAGATCTGTCTTGTAAAAGGCGGAATAATGCTGTTTGGCAACCAGATGTTCTCCGGGCAGCGGAGCGAGTTCGTCCACCACCTGGCTTCCGGGTGTTCCCCGAAGAGCATGGGGAGGCCACCCCATTCGGATGAACTCCGGATCATCCGGTTCATGTTCGTCGCATACGAAAAACACCGGCCATGCTTTCTGGCGAAACAGCTCAAGATACTGCCTGATTCCGGGAATGATATGCCGCGCGCCAGGCACTGCAAGCGAACCGTGGGGAAGGACAAAATCATTGAGCATATCAACAATCAAAAGAGCCTGTTGCATGACCATCCTCCTTTCATGGACACACATGAACCACCAGCCAGCAGGGTGTCATGATCCTGCACACCGTGTAAAAAAACGGGACACTTGTGAACGTGCCCATACATCCTGATGACGTAGCCCGCTGAAATCACTGACTTCAACAACTTCGAAACTTGGCATCTCCCCTGCTATACGGGCAGGGTATCCGGCGATTACCCCCGCCATGCCTCTTTCATCTCAACAAGGACGCATTCAAAGCCATGCACGAAGTCAGCAACCATACCGTTGTGGAACGATCTCTCCGCGTGAAGAACAAACTCGGACTTCACGCTCGGCCTGCAGCGATCATCGCCCGAACCGCACAACGATTCAAAGCCCAGATATGGATCATTGATCGCAACAAAAAGGCCGATGCCAAGAGCATTCTGGACATTTTGTGTCTGGCCATTCCCCACAAGGCAGCCATCACCATCAAGGTGTGCGGGCAGGATGCCGTGGAGGCCATGGACACACTCGACGCGCTGTTTGAGCGCTACTGCGAGGACATCGCTTCCCAGGAATGAGGGCTGAACCGACACCACGCCGGGCGTCTCAAGCGACCTGATCCAACAACCTTCTGATCCCGAACATGCGATAACGGGACAAACCTTTCTCAGATGGCCCGGGCCACAAACATGCCCACAAAAAGAAAGACAAGCCCGAGAACGGTTTGTCCGAGCACATTGGCCGTGGCAAGCAGCCATTGGGAATACCGGATCAGGGATGCCGTTTCAAAGGCATAGGTGGAAAAGGTGGTAAAAGCCCCCATGAATCCCGTAAGCACATAGGGCTTGATTCCGGGAGGCAGGGCCATGCGCTCATCAATCAGGGTCACAATGAATCCGAACAAAAAGCACCCGAGAATATTGACAATCGCCGTTCCCAACGGAAAAGACTGTCCAGCCATTTCTTGAACGACTCCGGCCAGAACATACCGGCAAAGCGCCCCCAGGCCTCCGGCCAGGGCAATGAACAGAAATTTCATCAACACGGGATTCCTTGTAGGCCGGTGGGGCCATCAACCAGGCGATATCCTGGTGCAACGCGCGGAAAACAATTGGTGGGCCGTTTGATGGGAAATACGGACCTGACCATGGACCTGATGCAGCCGTGACAATGTAGTCAGGAAACAGGACGTGTCAACAAACCCTTGACGACCTGTGCCGCGCTTGTTAAACAAATTGAACACAACAACCATCAAGGACCTGTCATGCCCACCCTTTCCGCTCCAACTCCCGTGGAGGCCTTTCTCCACCGAACCTTCACGGCTACGGGAATCGAAACCCAGATAGCCCTGGCATCGATCCTCCGCGTGAACAGGGCCGCCATCAGCATGGCCAAAAAAAAAGGCAGGGTTCCGGAAAAATGGGCTCTCAAGCTGGCCGAGCTGTATGGTTTGAACCCGCGCTGGCTGCTCAAGGGACAAGGGGAACAATACCTGCGTGGCGAACACGCCACAACAACCATGGCCATCCCCAGGGTTGCCGCCAAACTCTGCGCAGGCGGGGGTTCCTTTGAAACCAGCGCCATGGTCAGGGATACCATGGTTTTTTCCAGATCATGGCTCAGGACCAAGGGCAATCCCGAGACCATGGTCCTCATGGACATCATCGGGGACAGCATGGAGCCCGAACTCAGGGACGGGGACACGGTTCTCATCGACCACTCCCAGACCAGCGTGCATGCGGGAGCGATCTACGCCCTGGGCGTTGGGGACAGCCTGCTTATCAAACGGGTCGAACGCCAGCCCGGCAGCATAGCCCTGATCAGCACCAATCCGAGCTATGCCCCGCTTGTCCTTCAGGGGGACGAACTCGAAACCCTGCGGGTTCTGGGTCGCATTCTCTGGGTCTGCCGGGAATACCGGTAGAACAAAACCCCTGCGGCTTCCCCTGTTGCGTACCGGACTTGCCCCGCCCTTGCGGTGCACCAGCACAAGCAGCTGTTTGTCCCGGGTGGGTGCCCCTTTGCCCTTGTTTTTTTTGTCCACACTGTTAATATTATTTAACAAGACTGTCGAGGAAACATCATGCAAAAAAGATTCTGTGAATGCGGATATCTGTTCTGGGTCCAATATCTTTTTCAGAACAACCTGTTCATCCCGCTTTTCTGGCCCAGCATCGGTGACATCAAAACCATATCCACCTGTCCCCATTGCGGACGCAGACTGGACATCAATCAATTGCGATAACCGGCTGATTGCCATGCGTGCCGGTGGCATGCTCTCCTGTGCCCCGTTCTGCAGCCAATTGCCCGCACCCGGCCATAATGGACCGTCCCTTGCTCCACCGGATGCGGGTATGCACCCCATGCTCACGCAGATATCCGGCAAAAGCGAGCAGGTCCCTGTCCTCAGGGGCCTTGAACCGGGCGTTGCGCCCCGGGTTGTAGCCAATGACGTTCACCCGCACCGGTAGATCACGGATGAACGCGAGCAGGTCTCGGACATGATCCCGGCTGCCATTGACTCCCTTGAAAATCACGTATTCGATGAAAAATTCCCTGTTGGGCGGCAGGGGAAACGTTCGCAGGGCCTGTCGGAGCTGATCCAGTGGAAAACGTTTGTTCACCGGCATGATGCGGGAACGCAGCTCGTTGTTGGCTGCGTTCAGGGAAATGGCCAGACGGATGGATGTCAGCCCGGCTTCGGCCAATCGTTTGAGGCCGTCCACACGTCCGGACGTGGACAGGGTCATGCGCCGCAACGGAATATCCAGTCCCCGCTGATCCTGCATCACCCGAATCGCCTGCATGACATTGTCGAGATTATCCAGCGGTTCGCCCATACCCATGAACACCACGTTGCGCACCGGATGTCCCATGACGTGCCGGGTTCGCCAAACCTGGGCCACGATCTCCTCTGCGGTCAGCTGCCGCACAAACCCCATGCCTGCGGTCTCGCAAAACACACACCCCTGTCTGCACCCCACCTGGGAGGATACGCACACCGTGGAGTATCCCCGCATGGGAATGATCACGGACTCGATCCGGGCCCCGTCATCCAGGGTGGTAACAAACTTTATGGTCTCACCTTCATTGACCGTATCGGTGATCTTTCCCGTTGCCCAGCCGAGTACGGCCTGCACCCTGTCGGCCAGATCACCGGACCGTTTGAAGGCATCAATCGTTGTCACGTCCCTTTGCCCGTGCTGCATGACGTGGCGATACAGGGCCTGTCCGTGATAGGCGCCCTTGTTGAACCGGGTGCGCAACTCCCGGGTAAGCTCATCACAGGTCAACTGGAAAACCGGCACTGTCGTTGTTGTGCAATCCTGCTGTTCTTCCATGAAAATTCCGGTTAAAATCTTGCAACATATTGCCCGGATACCGATCCCACCGGGATCAGAATGCGTTCATCGCCACCAGCAAACTTTCATCCTCATCCTGAAACCGTTTCTTGATCTCCAGAATTTCCTCCTGCACACGAAAAAACGCATCAACAACATCAGGGGCGAAATGGGTCCCCCGTCCCTGTCGAATGATGTCATAGGACCTTTCCAGGGAAAACGGCTCCTTGTAGGGACGGCGCGATGTCAGGGCATCGAACACGTCGGCAATGGCCGTAATCTGCCCCACAAGGGGAATCTGCTCGCCAGCAAGCTGGTTGGGATAACCGCTGCCATCCCATTTTTCGTGATGGGTCATGGCAATGACCCGGGCCAGACGAATGTGCGGTGTATCCGAACCGGCAAGGATGGCCCCGCCAATAAGCGTATGCCGCTTCATGACCTTCCACTCCTCGGCATCCAGTTTGCCGGGCTTGAGCAAAATGCGGTCGGGGATACCGATCTTCCCCACATCATGCATGGGAGCGGCATAGAGAATCCGTTTGCAGGTAGCTTCGCCCAGGCCCAGTTGCCGGGCCACGGCTGCGGCATAATGGCTCATGCGCTTGATATGGCCACCGGTTTCCTCGTCCTTGTACTCGGCTGCCCGTGAAAGACGATAAATGGTATCCAAAGAGGCTGCCTCAATGCGTGCATTGGCCTTTTGAAGTTCACGGGTCCGCTCCTGAACGGCCGCCTCGAGTTTTTGCTGATACTCCTTCATGTGATCGTTGTAGGCCTTGACCTTGACCAGTGAACGCACCCGGGCCGTGAGTTCCGACCGGTCAACAGGCTTGCTCAGAAAATCGTCCGCCCCGGCCTCCAGGGCCCTGACCCTATCCCTGACATCATTCAGGGCCGTGACCATGACAATGGGCACCGTGCGTGCGGCTTCACGCGCTCGCAGCTCTCTGGCAAGGGCATACCCGTCCATGCCAGGCATCATCACATCCAGCAAACACACATCAGGATCAATGGTCTCAAGCATTTCAAGGGCCCGGGGACCATCTTCCGCCAAAACAACCTCATACCCTTCCGGGACGAGCATGGCTTCCATGAGGCGCAGATTCTGCGGCTCGTCATCTACAACAAATACCACGGGTCGATCTTTCATCACTCCTCCGGAGCCACTTCGTACCTGTCCCTTCACCAAAAAGAACCCGGACTTTTTGCTCATGCAGGATTGTTCCCTGATCCCGATAAAAAGGCTTTGATCAGGTCCAGCAAACGATGGATATCAATGGGCTTGCTCATATACGCATCGCATCCTGCCGCCAGAATGGCTTCCCTGTCTCCCTTCATGGCCGAGGAAGTCAGAGCAACGACCGGGATGTCCCGGGTCTGGGCATCAGCCTTGATGCGCCTGGTGGCCTCAAGGCCGTCCATGGTCGGCATCTGGATATCCATGAGAACAAGAGAAGGCCGTTCCTTGCGTATCATTGCCAGGGCCTCGAGACCATTGGTGGCTTCCAGGGTCTCGAATCCACTGAATTCCAACAGCTCCCTGACCAGTTTGAGGTTGAGTTCGTCGTCTTCGACAACCAGAACGACCTTCATGCTCATGATTCACATTCCTCCCGGGAATTACTTGTTGTTACAAGGCCACGAACCCTGCGGACCGGATTCACTGTCATCACTGCCCACCATTATCCGGACATTCACATTCCTGCCGATCTTCGGGAACAAAGGGCAGCTGCAGGACAAACCGGCTTCCCCTGCCCGGTCCATCGCTCATGGCCCACGCATTGCCACCGTGCAGGATCATGATTTCACGGGTAATGGGCAACCCCAATCCCGAGGAAGGCGTTTTGACCAGAGCTCCTTCCCGCGTCTGGTAAAAGGGCTCGAAAACATGAGCAAGGTCTTCGGCTGCAATGCCAACGCCCGTGTCGGACACACTGATGACAATGCTTGGCCGGGTGACGGCCGAGGCCATGTCCGGTGAAAACCACGCAGGAAACGCAACGTCCCCGGCGTCCGGATCGACAAAATCCACGGCGATTTCAATGGACCCACCATCCGGCGTGAATTTCACGGCATTGGATAAAATATTGAACAGGGCCTGCTTGAGTTTTCTCTTGTCCGCGTACAACCCCTGTTCCCGACACTTTTTGCAAAATCTCGTCTGAATACGGATGGCATGATGCGCTGCCTTTTCCCGGATCATGACCATGCCCGTTTCCACGATGTTGACGATGTCCACAACTTCCTGCTGGAGCACCTGCTTGCCGGATTCAATCTTTGCGATATCCAGGATATCGTTAATCAAAGCCAACAGATGCCGGCCGCTGGAAAGAACGTCCTCCACATATTCGAGTTGCTTGGCGTTCAGGGGACCGAAATACTGCTCCCGCAGCACTTCGGAAAAGCCGATGATGGAGTTGAGGGGCGTACGCAGCTCATGGGACATGCTGGCCAGAAAATCGCTCTTGGCCCTGCTGGCAACCTGGGCCATTTCCATGGCCCGTTCCAACTCCTGGGCCATGCGCTTTTCCTCGGTAATATCCTCTTTCACGGCCACGTAGTGGGTGATGGTACCGTCCGGATCCTGCAAGGGGGAAATGGACGCCCGTTCCCAATACAGTTCCCCGTTTTTCTTCCGGTTGCAGAACTCGCCTTTCCACTCCCGACCGCTTGATATGGCCAGCCACATATCCTGGTACAGGTCACCATCCTGGATACCGGCCTTGAGAATGCGCGGATTCTGGCCGAGCACCTCCTCTGCCTGGTATCCCGTGACCGTGCAAAATTTGGGATTTACATATTCTATATTACCATGACTGTCGGTGATCACCACCGAAGCCGGGCTTTCTTCCACCGCACGCAATAATTTGCGCACTTCGTCAGCGGTCCGTTTCTGAAGTTGCCCGCGATGTTCAGCCAGTTCCTTTTCGGTCTTCTTCTGCCGGGTGATGTCCGTGCTGCACCCGATAATCCGGTAAATGGATCCCGACTCGTCCACCAGGGGATTCAGACGGGTCAGCCACCAGATTTCCCTGCCCTGAAGGGGAAGGCACTCCTCGTATTCGATGATCGTACCTGCCGACAGGCAACGTTCGTAGTTTGCCCGAAGGCCTGCTGCTATATCCGGCGTGATGAGCGGAACAAGCTCTTCGGGAGTTCTGCCGACAACCTGCGCCTCGCTCAGACCGGATATCCGCGTGTGGGCAGGATTGAGACCGGCATACCGAAAATCTCCATCTTCTGTCACCTCAATGACGAACATGGCCGTGCTGGCCCCGTAATAAATGCTCTCAAGCAACTGCCTTTGCTGTTCGCGCTTGTCATCCAAATCGCACAACGCTTTGCCATCCTTGCTCAACCGAGATTCCACGGACCCCGTTTTTGTATTGGACCTTGATCGGACCATATGTTCCCCTCTCCCTGGGTATGGCTTGTAAGCCGGTCATCACAATTGCTTCTTTGAAATCATCACCAACAGGTATGTCAAGCAGGCATGCGCGTGAACACGCCCAAAAGAGCCCGCCGCCATGTGCTTTCCCCCTGTTCTGACCAACCAAGACAAGCCCTCCGCGCCTCCCTGTTTGCATGGCCATGGCACAATGTCGAATCTTCACGAAAACCACGCAGGGCACTTTTTGGGATCAAAGGCAGACTCGAACGAACAGCAAGGGATGCCATCATGTTCCCCAAAACCCGAAGCAGCGTTGTGTTCCGCCAGGATTTTGCTGACGGGATCCTCCCATACCCAAACCACCCGCCCATCAACACCACGGAAAGGAACGCGACATGTGTACAGTCAGCATGCCATCAAACCGGGTTGCCAGCAGGAGTGCGCAATTGCTGGGGACCGTCCCGCACCTGTCACAAGAACGCCCTCATCCGCGCACGCACCCGCAGTCACACATGGAAGTCATGAGCATCCGGTTCTGTGCGTAGGTGATCTTGATGCGACGTTTAAGATCCGCCAAGGCATCTTCTTCGTTGGCACCATCACGACCAGTCATGCGCCATTGCTCATCCGTGAGCACAAAAACATGGGTCATGGGACCAAGGCGTTGTTCCATGATCCTGCGGGCACACGCCTTGTCACAGCCATCAATGACCATGATTCCCGAACTGTGACGGGCGCGCCACACAGCACGCTTCTCACCGTGTTCAACAGCCGACAGTTCCAGGTGCCTGGAAAGCCGTCCCGGGCAATGGCTGCGGCTATTTTCCCGGCCAGGCCGTTGTCTTCCTCACAACCGGCGCATCCGACCACCAGCGTCGGTCCGGTTGGTGTTTTCTTTTTTCCGAACATGGTAATATTCCTTGCAAGACGATTCCGGCTCTCTGATGATCATGGAGAAAAGAAACCGGTAAACAGGATGCACGTGACCACCACGGATACGGCCATAAGACATGGTCTAAGGACGTTCCGCAATGAGCATCCGGATGAATGACCCGTAAAGGAGGCATGATAGCACCTTGCCAACAAGGTAACGCCCCCATCTCTGACGGTCTGTATTTGCACTTTTGGCCAACTAATGACCGCGCACCCGCCTGTCAACACGCAACCAGGGGCCAGAACAGCAGACAACAGTCTGGCAGACGCCAAATATCTGTGTCCCGAACGGCTTTGCATGCGTACAGTCCAGACCGGCCAGGAGTTCCCTCAAGCCAGGCTCATGAGCCGGATCCTTACGGAGACAAGCTCATTTTTTCACAACCATTGCGGGAATTGTCCAACATGGTATGTGGTTGATAATTTTCACGAACAAGGAATCCGGGACCATGACGGCGCAACACGTCGAACAGGAAGAACAAGGGGCATGCCACGCATGACGCGGGCAGCTACCCCCGGGAATCATCAAGCCAAGGAAGGACAGCCGTGTTACTCATCAGTGGCCTCAAACGGGCTATCGAACTCTATTACGATCATCTCGCAACCATAAACTGCAACACATGCAATCCTGCACGCTGGGCCATCAACACGGGATGGTACGCTCACGAGCCCAGGGTTGCTCCTGTCCAGCGCCACCTGACCCTGCTCAAGACCGACAACCAGGAGCCCATACACTCCACGGTTCCTTCCCCTGCCAACCAGGCTACCAGAATTCTCGTCATCAGCAGGAAAGCACGATTCTCCAGGGACATGATAAACTATTCCCTGGACATGGCGTCCAAGCGCAATGCCGAGATCATGGCCCTCAATCTGGACGAGTGCGAACGGGATTTCAATGCGTTTCAGGACAAGGCCAGGTCAAACGCGGTCATGTTCATGGAAAAGGCCAACAAGGCCGGCATCCGTTTTTCCCACATGGTTTGCGATGGTCCCGAGCGAACGGCAATCGAGCACGTCTCCAGGGTGGTGGGGGAGCCGGATTTTGTCATGGACGATGTCCCGGCCCTTTGCGGAGCCGATCACGCCATTCCCGTCTATATCCAATGCAAATAAAAGGAAGAAAGCAATGACACCTGCAATGGAGATGGTCATGGCGGTACTGGTCATGACCATTATTCTTTTTGTCGTGGATTGGGTTCGAGTGGATGTGGTGGGCCTGATCATGATGATCGTTCTTCCCCTGCTCGGGCTGGTCACCCCGGAACAGGCCATCAGCGGTCTGAGCAGCAACGCGGTGGTTTCCATCATCGCGGTGATCATCATCGGAGCCGGACTGGACAAAACAGGGGCCATGAACACCCTGTCACGGGTCATCCTGCGCTTTGCCGGCAACAACGAAGGCCGCATCGTCACCTGTATCGCCGGAACCGTGGCCCTCATTTCCGGGCTGGTACAGAATATCGGAGCCGCAGCCCTGTTCCTTCCAGCGGCCAAACGCATTGCCAACCAGACACACATCCCGCCCGGACGCATCCTCATGCCCATGGCATTTCTGGCCATCATCGGAGGTTGTCTGACCCTGGTCGGATCAAGCCCTCTCATCCTCCTCAACGATCTCATGGTTGTCGGAGGCGAGCATTACGAACATTTTGGTCTGTTCAGCGTAACGCCCATAGGTCTGTGTCTCGTGGCTGCCGGGCTTGCCTATTTCCTTATTTTCGGCAAGCTGATCCTGCCTTCCGGAGCCGTCACGGACGAAGATGCCCATGGCCCCATGTCCAAGCTCCTTGCCAACACCTACGCAGGGGTCGGTACCCTCTTTGAAATCAAAATCCCCGACCAGTACAAGGGTCCCCAATCCCTGGCCGCCCTGCGCATCCGCCCCCTCTATTTCTGCTCGGTCGTTGCCATCAGGCGGGGCAAAGGCAAGCAACGCATCATGGCTCCGGGCCAGGACGAACATGTGTATGCGGGCGACCATCTTGCCGTTGTCGGCAGCGAGGAACATGTCCGTTTGCTGATCAAGGATCTCAATTGGATCCTCCTTCCCGAACTGTCCCACTTTGCTGAAGACCTCTCGCCCAACAACGTCGGAATCATGGAGGCCATTGTCACGCCGCGCTCCCAGCTTCGCGGCAAGACCCTTGCTCAATTCGGGGCCAGGCGAAGGTTCCACATCACGCCGTTGGCCATTTTCCACAATAATGCCATCGTGGTCAGCGGTCTCAGCGAAATCGTCCTGCAGGCAGGGGACGCGCTGCTCCTGCACGGCCAGTGGAAAATGTTCCATCTTCTCAAGGACAAGCCCGATCTCGTGTTCACGGAAAAAATCAAGGGGGAGATCTTGCGCAAGGACAAGGCAACAACAGCCGTGTTCTGGCTGGGACTCTCCCTGACCATGATCCTCGGATTTCATGTCCAGTTGTCCATTGCCCTGCTCACAGGTGCCGTGGGCATGATCCTGACCAAGGTGCTCAGCGTTGACGAGGCTTACGCCTCGGTGGATTGGATGACCATATTCCTGCTGGCCGGACTCATTCCCCTGGGCATGGCCTTTGAAAATACCGGAACAGCCCGATTCATTGCCACGGCCATCATGAACACCCTGGGAACCCCTGAACCCCTTGTTCTGACTCTGGTCATCGCCCTGCTGACCTCGTTTTTCACGTTGTTCGCTTCCAATGTCGGGGCGACCGTACTCCTGGTGCCCCTGGCCATGAACATGGCCAACCAGGTGGGCATGGACCCGCGCGTGGCCGCGCTGACCGTGGCTCTGGCTGCGTCCAACACGTTCATCCTTCCAACCCACCAGGTCAACGCACTGGTCATGCGACCAGGCCATTTCACAACTGGGGATTTCGTGCGTGCCGGCACAGGCATGACTCTCATCTATCTGGCCGTAATGATCGGAGCCACGGCCCTTTTCTACGGATTGTAGCCTTCCACACCCTGGCAAATATTTTTTCGGCTTCCACGCATGCACGAAATCTGTTACTGTTCGCCCAAACAAATGGGTTGTCCTGTCAGAATACAGCCAGTTGGAACAACCCCGGCAACAGCAAACCAAGGAGGCCTGCATGTGGGACTACACGGACAAGGTCAAGGAACATTTTCTGCATCCCAAAAACGCCGGGGCCATGGAGGATGCCGACGCTGTGGGCGAGGTGGGAAGCCTGGCCTGTGGTGATGCCCTCAAGCTCTACCTCAAGGTGGATGAGAACGAACGCATTGTTGAAGCCTCGTTTCAGACCTTTGGATGTGCCAGCGCCATTGCTTCCAGCTCGGCGCTGACCGAGCTTATCAAGGGCAAGACACTGGAAGAGGCCAAAGCCATTTCCAACAAGGACATCGCCGACTTTCTCGGCGGTCTCCCCCGACAGAAAATGCACTGTTCGGTCATGGGCCGCGAGGCCCTTGATGCGGCCATCGACAACTACAAGGGCATCAGCAGACCCAAGGAAGAACTCGAAGGCGAGATCCTCTGCCATTGTTTCGGGGTGACCGAAGAAAAGATCCGCCAGGCAATCATGGAGAACAACCTGACCACGGTGGAGGACGTGACCAGTTTCACCAAAGCCGGAGGCGGATGCGGGGAATGTCTGGAAGACATCGGGGAACTTCTGGACAAGGTGCGGGCCGAGATGAAAAAGCGCCCCCCGGTCGAAAAACAACCCGCCGGTTTGAGCAACGTGCAGCGGATGCAGCTGGTCATGAAGACACTGGAGGATGAAATTCGTCCCAGCCTCAAGCAGGACGGCGGTAATATCGAACTGGTGGATATCATAGCCAAGAAGGTTCTGGTGCGTCTGCAGGGCACGTGCAGTCATTGTCCGGCAAGCAAGGCCACGCTCAAGGGATTTGTCGAGGCCAAACTCAGGGAACAGGTAGAACCGGATATTCAGGTCGAGGAGGTGGTCTCATGAACAAGGTCATCTACATGGACAACAACGCCACAACCAGGGTCGCCCCGCAGGTGATCCGGGAAATGCTCCCTGTCCTTGAAACCTGGTACGGCAACCCCTCAAGCATGCACGGATTTGGAGGCGCAGTCGGAAAACGTCTTGACCAGGCCAGAAAGCAGGTGGCTGATTTGCTGCAGGCCGATCCGGGAGAAATCGTATTCACCTCGGGAGGCACCGAAAGCGACAACACCGCCATCCTTGCGGCCCTGGCAAGCCAACCCCACAAACGGCACATCGTCACCACCCGGGTCGAACATCCGGCCGTACTCAGTCTGGTCAAGGATCTCGAGGAACGGGGCTATACCGTGACCTGGCTTGGTGTGGACCGCAAGGGACACCTGAATCCGGATGCCGTGCGCAAGGCCGTGCGCAAGGATACGGCCATTGTTTCGGTCATGGCCGCCAACAACGAGACAGGGGTGCTCTTTCCCATCGACAAGATCGCTGCCATCACCCGGGAAAAGGATGTTCTCCTGCATACAGATGCCGTACAGATCATGGGCAAGCTCCCCTTTTCCGTACAGGACATTCCCGTGGATTTCCTCTCCCTTTCCAGCCACAAGATTCACGGTCCCAAGGGTGTGGGCGCCCTGTACGTCCGCAAGGGAGTCAGGTTCAAGCCGTTTATTATCGGCGGCCATCAGGAGCACGGCCGGCGTGCCGGCACCGAGAACATCCCCGGCATCGTGGGGTTGGGCAAGGCCTGCCAGCTGGCGGCCCGGCACCTGGACGAGGAAACCATTCGGGTCGGAAAACTGCGGGACCGACTGGAAGAGGGCCTGCTCTCGTCCATTGATCACTCCCAGCTTAACGGCGACCAAAACAATCGGTTGCCCAATACAACGAGTATCGCCTTTGAATTCGTGGAAGGCGAAGCCATCCTGCTGCTCATGAACGAACTGGGCATCTGTGCCAGCTCGGGATCAGCCTGTACATCAGGAAGTCTTGAACCCTCGCATGTCCTGCGGGCCATGGGGATCCCCTTCACCTATGCCCATGGCTCCATCCGTTTCAGCCTGAGTCGGTACACCACGGACCAGGAAGTGGACACGGTCATCCGCGAGCTTCCCCCCATCATCGCCCGGCTCCGGGAACTATCACCTTTTTGTTGATCATCAGCCAACACCGGGTGCAGGCTGATGCTTCCTGTTCCAGCAAGGGCGGTCCCTTGCGAGACCGCCCTTGGAAAAACACACCCGGGTCTTGACGAGACGTACCGGGAATGCAACAGGACAAGGCCTGATCATTCCCGGTCATGCATTCCTTTGACTCCGGGATAACCCCCATACGGAATGTGTTCTGTCTCATGCCCGATCCCAAACGCCCGTACCAACGTCTCACCCGCAACGAACTCGCCGCCATGCGCACCCTCATGGCGGCCAAACGGACCTTTCTTGCCTGGTGCCGGACAGCCATGGCCCTCATGGGGTTCGGATTCATCCTGGAAAAAACCATCTGGTACGTACAAAGAGAGGCAGGCATTCAGCTGAGCCAGGCCATTCACGAAACAGGCATGCTCAGCCTTTTTGCCTTCTGTTCCGGAGGGCTGATCATTCTCCTGGAGGGCATCCGCATGGTCCAAACGACCAGACGACTGGCCTTCAGACAGTCAACCAATGCCTATCGTACCGAGTTCGTGCTTGTCCTTGCTCTGGCGGCCATCATGATCGCATGCTTCGTGTATTCCATGAAAGCCCTGGCCATTCCCCCCGCCACGCCCTGATCCCGGGCCTTGCCGCATAAAAACCTCTGTTTCATTTCTGCTAGTCTTTCGGCCGCATCCTCCATCCCCTGCCATGGCATCGTCTTGTTGGGGTCCCCATTCCATCCATCACTTTACCAAACCATTACACACGCCCACCTAACGCACAAAAAATCTTTACACCCACGCGGTAGGAAAGATTGTACGCGCAACGCATCGGGTAGCAGCAATCAGGCAACAACTCCCAACCCTTTTCAAACATCATGACCATACAAAGTATCAAGGGATGTATCGGCTGCGGGACCTGCGTGAGCACCTGTCCCACGGACGTTATCCGTCAGAACTCGCAGACCGGAAAGGCGTTCATCAAGTATTCGGCCGACTGCCAACTCTGCCATTTGTGCCAGATGTACTGTCCCGTGGACGCCATTACCATCAATCCGGACAAATCCATTCCGGTCATTGTTGCATGGGGGTAGCATGCCACCTCGAAAAAGACACATTTCTGTGTCGATCAGTCCTGGCCTTTGCTACCTGACCCAATCAGAAAATGAATCAGGAGATCATACATGGACACCACCCGACCATCATGCGGAATGTCTCGCAGAAATTTCATGACCCTGGCCGGGGGCGCAGCAGGACTGGCCGCCCTGGCTGCCCTGGGATTTTCCACGGAATGCACCGCCAATATCCCGGAAATCGACTTCCGGAAAATGACCACCACGGATCATCAGACCCATGTCCTGGTGGTGGGGAGCGGTATTGCGGGCCTGTTTGCCGCGGTCAAGGCCCATGATGCCGGGGCCGACGTGATCATGGTTTCCAAGGGAAGACTCGGTTCTTCCGGTCAGACCCCCTTTGCCAGGGGCATCTTTGCCTATGATCCGGCAACCGCCACCATGGACCTGGACACCTTTACCTCCCAGGTCTCCCATTCGGCCATGGGCACCAACAACCCGGTGTTCACCCGCCAGATGGCCGAGCACTCCCTGGCCCGGGTCAAAGAACTTGAATCCTGGGGATTCTTCAAATCCCCCCTGTATGCCAAATCATTCGCGATACCCATACAAGAACGAAAAATTCCCGTCATGGAAAGGATCATGCTCACCCATCTTGTCCGGGAAAAAGGCGTCATCGCCGGTGCGGCCGGGTTCAGCCTGGACGAACCCAAGATCCATTTTTTCAGGGCCAAAACAGTCGTTTTGTGTACCGGAGCCGGGGGGTTCAAGCCCAATGGGTTCCCCATCTGCGATCTGACCCATGACGGGTCCATGATGGCCTACCGCATCGGCGCCAAAATAACCGGCAAGGAATGGAACGACGGTCACGGGGCCAATCTGAAACATCCGGCTGATGTCTTTGGGCAATGGGGTCCCATGCTCCAGGAACCACCCAACAAGGTGGGCGTCGGTATCCGCCATGACCTGGGTATGGATATGAACTACCAGGTATACAGACAGGGACCCGGTGGGGAACAGCCTGACGGCCCACCACCCGACCACACCATGCAGATTTCCGGCGGCCCCATACGCCCTGCCGGGTTGCATCAGGGACCACCAGATGGAGAACGTCCCGGGGATCACGCCAGGGAGAAAAATCCCGGCGGCAGAGATCACCAGGGACCGCCTCCGGGCATGGGTGGCATACCTTCGGGAGGTGCGTCAGCCGGCTTGTCCATCCACAAATCCGAAGGTCTGGTTCCCTTCAATTCCCAAGGCGCATCCAATATCCCCGGGCTCTATGCCGCAGGCGATGCCCTGGGATCGCACATGGCAGGGGGCATTTACACACAAATTGGGTCTTCTCTGGCCGGATCTGCCGTGCAGGGAGCCATCGCAGGCGAGGCTGCAGCCCGATACGCTCAAACAGGAACCATGCCGTCCCTCTCATCTGCCCAGCGCACAAAGATCCAAGCGGAAATGCTTGCGCCCCTCAGACGAGATCGGGGCTACAGTCCGGCCTGGATCACCCAGACACTCCAGTCCGTCATGATCCCCAATTTTGTCCTGTACATCAAAAAGGAGTCTCTGCTCAAGGCGGCCCTGACCTATGTTGAAGAACTCAGGGACCACCACCAGCCCATGCTCAAGGCGGCGGATCTGCATGAACTCAGGCTAGCCCATGAAACCGCCAACATGATCCTCAATGCGGAAATGAAACTGCGGGCCTCCCTCATGCGCAAGGAAAGCAGATGTTCCCATTTCCGCCTGGATTATCCCCAAATGGATACCAAAAACTGGAATGCCTGGATCAATATCTACCGGGGAAAGGATGGAAGCATGCAACTTGAAAAACAACCCTTTGGAACGTGGCCTGCGTAAAGGCAAAGGAGATTGAACCATGTCTGCAACCAAACCGAAACAGGATATATCCCGGTCTGTCCGTGCCCTCGTCTTCGTGCTGCTGGCAAGCCTGGCCCTTCCGTCCCTGGTCCAGGCACAACCCTTTCCCGGACCGCACAAACACGGATTCAAACACCATGGCCCTGCTCCCGTCTATCCCCGGCCGGGATTTCGCATCCATGTCCTTCCCAGGGCGTACCTGACCCTGCAGGTGGGAGCCCTGACCTACTTCTTCCTGGACGGCATCTTTTATCGGCCCGATGTGAACGGATATGTCGTGGTTCCGGCCCCTGTGGGCGCAAGGGTCACCACCCTGCCAGCCAATGCCACATACTTCACCCATGGTGACACCATCTATTATACCTATGCCGGGGTCTACTACCAGAAAGTGGACGGAGGATACATGGTGGTAGCCAAACCTGAAGGGACGCTTGAAACCGTTGTCCAGGCAACAACCACGGTCAGGGATGATCCCGTCATTGCCCGGGAAGGCGATCTAGTCAGGGTGACTGCGACAGCCCTCAATGTCCGATCCGGTCCCGGCAAAAAGCACGACATTGTAAGCCAGGTAAGACGGGGAGACCTCCTCAGGGTTCAGGCAGCCAACGACCATTGGTACTATGTACTGCTGAAAGACGGCACCCCGGGATGGGTGATGATCAAATACACCACGCGGGTTGCAGCCCAACCCGTGGGATAAGGCAGATATCGGTTTCATGCCGGCATCTGCAAGACCGGCAATGCCAACGGTTTGCATACAGAAAGGGACAGGGAGTTTTCACTCCCTGTCCCTTTCATGCTCTGTGAGCCATGCACCCCACAGATCCGTCCGAACATTCTTCTGCCGGACAATCCCCCTAGCACCTGCCAAGGATAATGGTCACCACAAATCCGTGGGGCTTTTGGTTGCGGGCAAAAACACGTCCCTTGCAGGACTCGACACAGGTTTTCACAATGGACAGCCCCAGTCCCACCCCTCCCAAAGAACGGTTGCGGGAAGGCTCGGGGCGAAAAAAAGGTTCAAAAAGCTGATCCAGATACTCCTCGGGCACGCCAGGTCCGGAGTCCTTGACCTCCAGGTTCACCCATCCCTTGTCCTTGTGAGCGACAATATGAATGGGTCCTGCCTTGCCAGCATACTTGACCCCGTTGCGCACGAGATTGGCCAGGGCCCGGGTCAACAGATCCGGAGAGGCCAGAACCCGCAGGTCGGGATCAACATCAATGATCACCTCCGAATCAGGGGCCTTTTCCCGCCGAACCGCTTCACGCACCACCCAGAGCAGATCCACCGGTTCCAAGGCCACGGATTGAGCACTCAGGTCCGCCCGGGAAAAGGCAAGGAGTTCGCCCACCAGCTGGGAAAGATGGGCAACATCATCCATCACGTTTTGCAACCGCTGTCTGTTGGCTCCATCCAGCCGTTGGTCAAGCACTCCCAAACCAAACTGAATGCGGGCAAGGGGAGATCCCAATTCATGGGAAATGTCGCCCAGAAACCGTTTCTGGCCCGTGACAAAAGCCGCCAGCCGCGTGGTCATGTGGTTGATGGCCCGAGCCAGACGTCCGATTTCATCACGCCGGGGTTCATCAAGGACCACGTCGAAACGGCCACTGGCGATCTCTTCGGTTGCCCTGGTCATGCGGGAAAGGGGTCGGGTAATGTTGCGGACCATGGGAATCCAGAAGAGCACGGAAATGAGCAGCACCACCGCGGCCACCAGCACCCAGGGACGGGCATCAAAAAAGAATCCATTGCCCGAAGCAGAATCCGACACCACCATGAGCACAAAGGGCGTTGGAAAATCACGTGGTTTGGGCGGGGGAGGCAGCATGATCCCGGTCCAGTACAAATCAGGATCCGAGGTGTGCATCCTCAGGACTGGCCGTCCGGGGATCAGGTCCAGCCCCTCAAGCCCTTCCCCAAGACCCGGAGGTTGTTCACCCGAGGGAGACAGTATGTCCTGATCCGGGCCGGACCCCGGCAATACCGGATTCCTGGCCGGTGGCGGCGGTGCCGGACGCCTGTCCGAAAAGGGGCCCTTGAAGGCATGCTCCACCCGAACACGAACAGTATCGGGAAGTTCCACGGGCCGGGAGGAAAACCTGGTCCCGTCCCCAAAAACCAGGACAAAATCCACCTGATTGACCCGGGCATGTCGGGCGAGGATGGCCGACCACTCCTTGCGAGGGGCATTATACAGATCATGCACCATCAAGGCAGCGGCAACCCGCAAGCGGTTCCACCTCTGCATCCCGAAAAACGCATGCAGATCAAGCTGGGGTTGAAAGAAAATGAACGTGCCCAATGCCGCCCCCACCAGGATCAGATTCAGGAAAAACCAGCACAGTATCCTGGTGAAAAGCGACGATGCTGGTCGTATCATCGGGATTCTTCCGCTTTTTTGAACAGATAACCGACCTTGCGCACCGTCTGGATGAAACCCGGATTTCTGGGATCTTCCCCCAGTTTGCGCCGCAACGAGGAAATATGAACGTCCACGGACCGATCAAACACCTCGTAATTCCTTCCGGAAACCGCATCCAGCAATTGTTCCCGCGTCAGAACCCTGCCTGCCGACTCGGCCAAAGTCGTCAGCAGATCATACTCCAGGGGAGTCAGATTCACCACTTCATCTTTCAAACGCACCGTACGGGAATCCCGCTCAATGTGAAGGGGACCGAATTGTAAAATCCGTTCGTCCGACGGTGAAGCTGCCTGATATTGAGCCATGTCGTAGCGCCTGGTCACGGCCCGCAGTCGGGCCAGAAGCTCGCGAGGCGAAAATGTCTTGGGCAGATAATCATCAGCCCCCATCTCAAGGCCCACGATTCTGTCGGTTTCATCTCCCCGCGCAGTGAGCATGAGCACCGGAATATCGGACTCCTTGCGCAAACGCTTTAAGACCTCCAGTCCGTCAATGTGAGGCATCATCACATCCAGAATGACGGCTCTGTACTCGTTGGCGCGGACCTTCTGCAATCCCTGCAGCCCATCATGAGCCATATCAACGACATAGCCCATGGGTGCCAGATACTCGGCCACAAGGGCGCACAGTTTTTCATCGTCATCAATGATCAGAATCTGCATGTCGGCCATTCACTCCTCCCCATTGACAGATATTACCTTGCACTGAGCCCCTACCATATTTTCTCGTCAGATCTTTCTGAAATGCCGGCTTTTACAAAATATTTACAATCACCCGCCCGGGCACAACACAATCTTTACATTGTCCATCTATCATCCTTGACGGGGGAGGATCTTCACACAGGCCTCCCTTGATCCAAGGCAGATGCATGACATCCATGTTTCAACCTCAACCATGCACGGAGGAAACCATGATCAGCAGCATCGGTAGTACGAGCAGCATGACCACCATGTACGGAACCAGCGCCATGGGACGCCAGCAACCTCCGCCACCACCCGACCAGGACGTCTTTCAGGTCTCGGATTCAGACGGTGACGGACTTGTCTCGGAAAGCGAACTCGAAACCCTGACCCAGGCCCTGGAGGAGACCACGGGAACCAGCATTGACACGGAGGACGCCCTGGCGAGTTTCGACTCCGACGAAGACGGAGCTCTCAGTGGGCAGGAACTGAAGGGAATGATGGACTCGTTCGGCCTTGCCCCCTCAGGCAGGGTCGACAATGAAACCGACACGATCATGAACATGCAATCCGCCCAGGTATCGACTGCAACAGCCCTGTCAGCCTATACCACCAATGCGGAAGATGACCAGATCAGCCAGCTTATGGATATCCTGACGGGAGCAACCAGCAGCCAATCCGTCTTTGGCATTGATGTCAACGTGTAGACACGCTGCCTCATCCGGGATGCGGGGCGGTCCAGGGATCGCCCCGCCGGAAATCCGGCCGGAGTTCACGTCGCTCCCAAAGAAGGAGCATGCCAGGAAACTTTACATGATCTTTACCCGCCAGGACCACAAGCACACAATCCCTTGACTGTTCACTGATAGCCTGCATTCATAACGTGTGGGGATGGTCTTCCGGGGGATGACGCCCCCGCAAGGCAACAAACAGCCTATCAACCCAGAACCATGAAGGAAGGAAAGTATGAACAACCTGAAAACAGGTATCCTGACGTGCCTCATTCTGGCTTTATGCGCAGTCAATGCCCTTGGATTCGGTTCCTCCAACGGCCGTCCCCAGGGCAAACACGACGGACCGCCCCCGGAGGCATATACGGCCTGCAAGGACAAGAACAAAGGTGAAAAGGCATCCTTTACAAGCCCTCGGGGCGACACCATCCAGGGCATCTGCGTAAAGGACCGCCAGGGAGATCGTCTGGTTCTCCGTCCGGACAATCCGCCCCAAAAGTAAACCTGACGCATGAGCCTGTAAGCCACCCGGCGCAGCAACAAGCCCATTGAGTGCAGGATGCCTGACTGGACAACAAGCAGCCAGGCATCCTGCATCTATTTTTTCAACCGCATCCACAATTCGTTGTACAACCGGGTGGCTTCTCCCAAATCCGTTTCAAATTCTCCCCGGGAAAGGTCTTCTCTGGAGGGATAAACAATGGGATTGTTCCGAACTTCCCGGGACAGGGATTTGACCGCCTCGACATTGGGGGATGAATACCCCAGTTCCTCACAAATGATTTTCGCCATATCCGGACGCAAAAGAAAATTGATGAACGCATGGGCCTGGGGGATGTTGGCCGCTCCCCGGGGAATGGCAAAGCTGTCCACCCACAAACTGTACCCTTCCCTGGGATAGACGTAAACAATGGCCGGATCTTCGCTGTTGGCGATATAGGCCTCGCCGTTCCAGACCGCACCAAGCTGGACCTCGCCGTTGAGCAGGGCCTGCTTGGGAGAATCCGAATCAAAAACCCGTACATGAGGAATAAGGGTCTTCAGTTTCTCAAAGGCCTGGTGCAGATGCTGTGGGTCGGTGTCGTTCAGGGAATACCCGAGACTCTTGAGACCGAGGCCCAGCACACCACGCATGTCGTTGGGCAGAACCAGCTTGTCGGCGAACTCGGGTCGCCAGAGGTCGTTGATGGAGGTCACGGTTGCCGGATCAATATCATTGGTGTTCACGGCAATGGCCGTGGAGCCCCACATGTAGGGGACACTGTATGTGCTCTCCGGATCAACCATTTTGGTCACAAGATCCTGGTCCAGATTACACAGATTGGGAAGCAGGGAATGATCCAGAGGCACAAGCATGTCCTCGCGCATCATACGGGCCACGTAGTCCGAGGAAGGCACGATGAGATCATACCCCTTGCCCCCCACCATCTTGACCTTGGCGTACATGGCCTCGTTGCTGTCGTAGGTGGAAATATTGACTTTGATCCCTGTTTCCCGGGTGAACTGCTCAACCACCTGATCCGGAAGATATTCCGACCAGATAAACAGAAACAATTCGTTGGGCGCTGCCGATGCAGGCGCCGCCATGATCAGCAGCGCCAGAAGAATGAACAGTTTTTTCATCGCTTTTTATCCTTGACAAGCCATTGTGCCGTGGGAACGGCCAAAAGGGTGATGCCCATCATGATGACACACAGGGCGTTGACTTCGGGTTTCACACCAAGACGAACCATGGAATAGATCTTCAGGGGAAGAATCTCGTAACCCGGCCCGGTGGTGAAGAAACTGATCATGACGTCATCCAGAGAAAGGGTGAAGCAAAGAAGCCACCCCGCCATAACCGAAGGCATGACCATGGGCAGGATGACATGCCTGAAAAGGGCAAATTCCCTGGCCCCCAGATCCCGGGCCGCCTCAATGACATGGGGGTCGAACTCCTGCAGCCGGGACAGGACGGTCACCGTGACAAAGGGCAAACACAGGGTAATGTGGGACAAGAGCAGGGTCCAGAACCCCAGGGGAATTGCCAGGACAAGATAGAGAACCAGCAGGGAGATGCCCATGATGATGTCCGGGGACATGATCAGCACATAGACACATCCGGACAGGATCTTGCGCCCGGGAAACCGGTAACGGTGCAGGGCCAGGGCGGCCAGTGTTCCCAAAAATGTTGCCAGGGTTGCCGAACAACAGGCAATGGTCAGGGAATGCACGGCCGCATCCATGAGCTGCGCATTGTTCATGAGCTTGGCGTACCACGCCGTGGTGAACCCCTTCCAGCCCAGGGAATACCTGGACGCGTTAAAGGAATAGGCCCCCAGGACCACCAGGGGAAAATACAAAAACAGATATATGACCGCGGCATAGGCAGCCTTGATGAAGGTTTTCATGCCCGGTCCTCCTGCCTGGTTGTTGTCTTGCGCCATGCGTACAGGCAAAGAAGCAGCGTCATGATCACGGTCAGGAAAACGCTGGCCGCCGATCCAAAAGGCCAGTTTCTCGCAATCATGAACTGATCCCGGATAAAATTGCCCAGGAGCAGGGATCGTGCTCCGCCCAGGATGTCCGGAATGTAGAACATGCCCAGGGCCGGAAGAAACACAAGCATGCATCCGGCGATGATTCCTCCCTGGGTCAGGGGAAGATCCACGCGTACAAAGGTTGCCCATCTGGAGGCACCCAGATCCCTGGCCGCTTCCCTGAGGCCCGGGTCCAGTTTTTCAATGGCCGAATACAGGGGAAGCACCATAAAGGGGAGCAGGGTATAGGTCAGCCCGATGAGGACTGCGCCCTGGGTGTACAGGATGCGCAACGGGGTCTGAATGATCCCGGTTGCCAGCAGAAAGGTGTTCAGCAGTCCCCTGGTATTCAGGATGGCAATCAGGGCATAGGTCCGGATCAGGGAATTGGTCCAAAAGGGAATGACAAGCAGGAGCAGCAAGAGACTTCGGTAGTTGCGGGGAGCCCGTGCCAAAATCCAGGCAAAGGGGTAGCCAAGGATCAGACAGACAAGGGTGACCATACCGGCCAAACCCAGGGAACGGCCCACAATGCCGAGGATGACCGAATCAAAGAGCTGCCTGTAGTTTTCCAGAGTCAGGGGAAGGGAGAGAAAACCCTGCTCCGAGGTGCTCAAAAAGCTGGCTCCCAGGACCAAAATCTGGGGGATGACGGCAAAAATCACCAGCCAGGCAACCACCAGCCCGATGGAAAAGGATCTGAAAGAGCAATCAGTTTTCATGGGGCAGGACCACTTCCCATCCTCGGACCCAGCTGACGGCCACCTCATCGCCAGGCTGGAAATAAACATCCTCATCGTCCTCGTTAAAGAACTCCGTGGCCACGATGGATGTTCCCGAAGTCAGTGTTATGTACACATCATAGGTGGCACCCTTGTACACGGTTTCGTCCACCCTTCCCCGAAAAAAGCCCCCGATCATGAAATCCTTGCGCAGCTCGGGGTCGGCGGCCAGGTCATGCACGGTCTCCACACGCATGTCTTCGGGCCGCAGCAGCACATGGACCTTCTGCCCGCAAGCCAACGCTCCCTGGTTGCCGGTGGTGCAGACGGTTCCGCCCACATCAATCCCCAGGCCGTGCCTGTCGCTTTTGATGACCGTTCCGGAAAAGACGTTGATTTCCCCCACAAACCGGGCTGTGAACATGCTGGCGGGATCTTCGTAGATTTCCCGGGGGGTTCCCTGCTGAATAATCTTTCCCGCATTCATGACGACAATGCGGTCAGACATGGAAAACGCCTCTTCCTGATCATGGGTGACCAACACAAACGTGATGCCCAGCTTGCGCTGCAGATGCTTGAGTTCCAGCTGCAAATTTTTGCGAAGTCGGGAATCAAGGGCAGACAGGGGTTCATCCAAAAGCAGAAGAAGGGGATCATTGACAATGGCCCGGGCAATGGCCACCCGCTGCTGCTGTCCCCCCGAAAGTTCATGGGGTCTGCGTCCGGCAAATCCCCGGAGCTTCACCAATCCCAGGGCCTCGTTCACCCGGGAAGGAATGTCCTTGGGGGATATGCCTTTCATGCGCAGGCCAAAGGCCACATTGTCGAACACGCTCATGTGCGGAAACAGGGCATAACTCTGGAACACCGTGTTGATGGGACGATTCTCCGGGGGAACATCCACAAGGCTGGAACCATCCAGAAGGATCTCTCCGGAGGTGGGTGCCTCAAAACCCGCCAGAAGGCGCAAAAGCGTTGTCTTGCCGCATCCGGACGGACCAAGAATGGTCAGGAATTCTCCTTGTCCAATGGTCAGATCGATGTCGCTCAAGGCAACATCCTTACCAAAAAGTTTGTTGACGGCCCGAAGTTCGATCAGACCGGAACACGGCGTTGGGTACTGGTGCGTCATGGGCTGAATAATCCTCTTGAGCCCCGTGTCCGCAATCAATGAGGACAGGCTGCATGGGTTGGCGCACTATGGCAGAATGGGAATGTATCCAGGGGAAACGGATACCGGAAAGAGATGTGCTGCAGGGTTTGAGGAAAAATACCCAGGGCAGCGTTCCGGTTGCAACAGGCCGCAACATGGATCCCGCACACAAATCATTCCTGGGGACCATGAAGTTCCGGGGCTTATGGAAGAATATCCCGGAAAAATCAACAGAAAAATAACAACACAAAAAATACAAGAATACCATCATGTTATGCGTAAAAACAAGGGCATGGCAAACAGATGTCTGTCCCATCGCCATGCCCGTTTGCAGGATGCTCGCAAGGGTTTCAGCCCTTGTACCAGGTGGACGTGAACCCCCTCCCTGCATTCGCCTGCAAGGGATCATCCCCACAAGGCGTCCCTTGCTCCTGATCAGAACTCATCAAGTTCACCATCCCATACGTCGGCGTATTCGTCGAACTCGTCCTCGAGACGGAACCAGGTCACGGTCATGAAATTCTCACCGTTCCTGCGCCGGACCGTTCCTTCCACCTCGACCCAATAGTCCGCATATTCCAGGAGCTGACGGCCCCGGCCACAGGGATCAATCCGGTATTCGCGATGGTTGTCATCAATGAGCATGACCCTGGTCACCAGATCACCGTTCCATTCATAGGGCACCACCTGCCCAGAAACACAAAGTGCTGTTTCGCTTTTCTTCATTGGTTCACCTTTTTGCTGCATATATGGTCAAAATGAGCTCGCGGGCGTGTCTGCCCGGTCAATGGGACAGAATCACCTCTGTTTGTCGGCCCGGAGCACGGCAGAATCCATGATCGACCGGATCAGATCCTCGTAACGCCCGCCAGACAATCCCTGGAGGATGGGCAGATCCGAACAGTCAGGGTCCAATCCGGGCAAGGGATTGACCTCCATGAAACAGGGAGCCCCCCTGGCATCCAGACGAACGTCCACCCGACCCGCATCCAGACACCCGAGTCCCTTCCAGGCCTTGAGGGCCAGATCCCGTACGGCCAGGGCCGTGGCATCACCGGCCAGGGCATAGGACACACGCTGCTGCCAGTTCATCTTGTTGCCATAGGTATAGGCCGATCGGTCCCCATCTTTTCGGGACATGATTTCCATGACACCGACACATTGGGCCGAGGCATGATGTCCCAGGATGCCCACGGTGAATTCACGACCGGGAAGATAGGTTTCCACAAGGGCCGGCTGGGCAAATCGTTCCAGGATATCCTCGCATGCGGCCTTGAGATCGGGACCGTTTTCCACCAGGGAACGCGGCCCAATGCCCTTGCTGGTGCCTTCGGCCACGGGTTTGACAAACAGGGGAAAATCGAGATCAAGATCATGGACCTCACTACCCTTATGAACCACCACGAAATCCGGTGTGGGGATGCCGACTGAACGAACAACAGCATGGGTCCAGGCCTTGTTCAGGGTCAGAGCAAGAACATCCGGACCGGAAAAGGTGTACGGGATGTTCCAGGCATCCAGCAGCGCCGGAATCTGGGCCTCACGACCTCTTCCCCGCACGCCCTCGGCAATATTGAAGACCATGTCCCACCGCTCTCCTGCAGCCAGACAGGCAACCAGACGATCCACCGAGCCTATCAGCTCCACCTTATGGCCATGGGTGCGCAGAATGTCCTGAATGGCGGTCACGGTTGTTTCCGAATCAAACTCGGCCGCATCCTCAGGGGTAAATCCCCGGGCAAGATAGGCGTCTTTCAGATCAAAGGTCAGGCCGACTTTCATGGGCATCCTCCGGACAAAAGATACTTCTGGTCATGGGTCCGCAAGCTTCCGGATAGGTAAACAGCTTTCCCTCGTAATTCTTGAGCACCAGATTGCCCAAGGCGTCGAGTCCCTGTTCGCTCTTGGGCAAAAGCGGAATCTTTCCCCCGCCGCCAGGAGCGTCTATAACGTACTGGGGCACGGCATACCCGCTGGTATGCCCCCGAAGTCCCCTGATGATCTCCAGACCCGTGGCCACGGGAGTCCTGAAATGCGAAGATCCGGGAATGGGATCGCACTGGTAGAGATAATACGGGCGGACCCGGAACCTGAGCAGCCCCTGCATGAGCCTCTTCATGGTAGTTACATCGTCATTCACCCCGGCAAGAAGAACCGTCTGGCTCCCAAGGGGAATGCCCCCGTCGGCCAGCAGTTCGCAGGCCCTCTTGCATGCCGGAGTCAGCTCGTGGGGATGGGTGAAATGGAGGCTCAGATAAAGGGGATGGGCCTTGCGCAGTATCCGGACAAGTGACGGCGTGATGCGCTGGGGCAGGACAGCCGGGACCTTGGTTCCCAGACGTACGATCTCCACATGGGGAATGGAACGGAGTTCCAAAAGGAGCCGCTCGATGTGTTCGTCACACATGGTCAGCGGATCGCCGCCGGAGATCAGAACATCACGGATTTCAGGTCGACTGCGGATGTACTCCACACCTTGCTTCCAACTGTTCCCGAAGCATGACGCCCGCCTGCGGCCGACCAGACGGGAACGGGTACAGTACCGGCAATAGGTGGAACAAAAATCCGTTGCCAATAGCAGGACACGGTCCGGATATCTGTGCACAATGCCGGGGACTGGCGAATGGGTATCCTCCCCTAGGGGATCTGTGAGCTCGTGGGGAGAAATGAGATGTTCCCATGACGAGGGAACAACGCATTTGCGCAGGGGAGAATGGGCATTCTCCACAATGACCCGCAAATAATAGGGGGTCACGGCAAGGGGCATGTTTGCCACCTCTCTGCTCGCAGCCATCTCTTCCTTGCAAAGTCCGAGAATGGCATGCAATCGGGCGGCATCAGTGATCCGGTTGCGAATCTGCCAGTGCCAATCGTTCCATTGCCGGTCTCCGGTTCCCGGAAACCAGGTTTTCATAAACCGATCTTCGGTTACCTCCCGTGGCATCCCCCTTTGCAGGTTGGAGGAGGCACAATCCGGGGGTTCGTCTTCCAACTCGTCCAAAACGTGCATGGTTGTTTCCTTGTTATCGTTGTCAATCCTCGAACAGGATCGCAATGCATGTTCAGATGCTTCCTGATCGCAGCCTCCATGATCACCGCTTCCCGGGCCATTGATCCTTGAAGATCTGTATGCCCAAGGCGATCATGGACGTGACGCCAGAGCACACCGTGTGCCACAAATGCAACACACTGTTTTATAAGGATAAATAAAAAGCGCAGTTATCATGAAGGGAACCACCGGTTCCCGTGTGCAGCACAAAAAAAGACCCTTCCGGCACACAAACCGAAAGGGTCTTCCCAACGAACAACCAGCCAACATGGTCCAGGCCATCAGGGCCGGGTGGCACGGGCAGGGGAACTTTCTGTTCCCCTTGCCCGCAAAAGGGGAATCACGGGTTCTCCTTGCCCATCTCCTGAACAACCAGGTCATGGCCCCGTGCGTATTTTTTTCTGTCCACCCCATGGCGGACCATCAACTTGCGCAATTGACGGGTCGTGATGCCGGCCCGCTTTGCCGCAGGGGTAACAGCCCCGGCGCACTCCAAAAGAAGTCGGTCCAGATAGGCGCGTTCAAATCGATCCACCACCAGCCGACGGGCCGTGGCAATGGGCAACGAGGCATCCACGGCCGCAGGCCTGGTTGAGGGGGATCCCTGGAAACACTCCTCGGGAAATCGGTCCGGACTCAGGATATGGCCGTCTTCGAGGATGCATGCCCGCTCGATAAGATTCTCCAGTTCCCGCACATTGCCGGGCCAATCATACTGCATGAACCCTCGTACCACATCGGGATGCACCCCCTGGATCTTTTTCCTAAGCTGGATATTGCACCGCCTGATGAACAGCTCGACCAACCTGGGGATGTCTTCCTGTCGTTCCCGCAAGGGGGGAACATGGATGGGAAACACGTTCAGCCGGTAGTACAGGTCCTTGCGAAACAGCCCCCCTGCACTCAGTTGGCGCAGGTCCTCGTTGGTCGCCGCAATGATTCGGACATCGATCCTGATGTCACGATCTCCACCCACCCGCTGGAAAACCCGTTCCTGCACCACATCCAGCAGCTTGATCTGCACGGACGGGCTGATGGTTCCGATCTCGTCCAGAAAGATGGTTCCGCCCTGGGCAAGTTCGAACTTGCCGGGTTTTCGACGGACCGCACCGGTAAAGGCGCCCTTTTCATGGCCGAACAATTCGCTTTCCGTCAGGGTATCGGGGATGGCGCCGCAATGCACACTGACAAAGGGACGATCCCTGCGCGCGCTGTGGTTGTGGAGGATCCTGGCAATGAGGCTCTTGCCGGTTCCTGTTTCCCCGGTCAAAAGCACGGTGGTACCTGTCGGGGCCACATGACGGACCTTGCTGAACACCTCCCGCATGGCCGCACTGGCCGTTCCCACCACGTCGCGCACCGTGTCCTGCCAGCGGACGTCCCCGGGCACACTTTGTTGCAACACATCCATGTCCCTGCCCCGGGGCATGAAGGCAATGATTTCGCTCATGCTTTCCTCTATCCGGCCGGATCACGCCGGTCGTTGCTACTCCCTGCGTTGTTGCTGCCAGGGCGCAATAAGGTCGATCCCCCACCTTGTCCACCAGGAATACTGGGGATCTGGCAGGAACACCTTTTTACGCAAGGACGAGGAAAATGCAGGCTGCCCGGGATGCGGTGCCTGCGGTCAACCGTCAGGAAGGCGCAGGAACAGAAATCCTCACCGTCCCGGTCCCCTGCAGCCCCTTTTGCTTCTACGTCTCCATGGTATGAATCAGGCTGAAATCACCGGTCCAGGCCGCATCCAGAACAGCCCCCATGTACCGATCCACATTGCCCGCATGGAGCGCAACCGGCATGTTCTCCAGTTTGGAGGCCAGGGCCGGGTCCTTGGCTGCGTGCAGACACCGGGCAATATGATCACGGGTGATGGTGGGCAGATCCTGCAGGGTGGTGGGGAGTCCGGTCCTTTGCAACAGTTCCAGCATCCCCGCGGCCACGGCCAATCCGAGATCCCGGCCGGACAGCCTGTCAAGATCCGTTTTGATGAGGCCGTGACGCTTGTACACCGCGCCCACACGCCGCAGCTTGGCCTGGATGGCCGGAGCAAAAAACACCGTATAATAAGGATGCAGCAAGGCGCAGGCCCGGCCGTGGGCCAGAACATCGACCAGGGAAAAACTGTTCAGGTGGGGCCCGCTGGTCCCGCCCACCATGATGGCATACCCGCCCAGGTCCGTGCCAAGCCCCAGGCGGGTCCTCACCCGGCTCGCATCCCCCTGCCTGGCAACCGTTTGCACCCCGGGAAGGATCAGATCAAGGGCTGTTTCACAAATGTCCCCGGCAAGATCTTCCATCTCGGGTCCGGCTCCGAAATAGACCTCGACAACATGGACAATGCCGTCAAAAGCCCCGTCCAGGGTCAGACTCAAGGGCTGGCTTGTGGTTAGATCGTAATCAAACAGCGCCCTGGTGGGAACAACAGCCGGGTCAACAATCAGACTTTTCTGTCCGGCCCGCATGTCCGTGACATTGGCGTACTTGGTCAGATGGGCTGCGGAACTGGCCGCGAGCATGACTGCCACCACGGGCGTCAGGGTCCGATCAAATTGCTGGCACAGGGAAGAAATCCTGCCGACCCCAAGATACGCCTCCACCTCCGGAGACACATCCCCAAAGGTGGCCAGGGCGACAGCGGCCTTGACCGCATCAATGCCCGATCCGGCATCCACCACCACAACAGCATCCGGCCGGGTGTGCACCAGATGGCTGTGGATGCGGTACACATCCTCAAAAGGGGCATTGGGAGCCGCGCCCTGGCAGGTGCCCGCAATTTCCACGCCGGCCTGGTGCAGGATCCTTGTTACCCGCTCGCCAATGGGCCTGAACCAGGCACTTTTGAACCGGCCAACAAGCAGTACCCGTTGGCCCAGCAAGGCAACCTGATCACCAAGTCGATCCAGCACGCCGGAACCAAATATATAGTCATTGCCCCTGAATTGCTGGAGAAGCTCTTGCGCCTTGTGTTCACTTTGTTCCATCTTTTTCATCCTCTCTGGGTTGCAAAACATACTGACCAGCATCTTCTCTCATTGAACCGGACGACACTTCAAGCCCTTTTTGCCGCTCAGAACCCATGACGCCTCTCCTCGGGGGCGCTGCTCCCCATCCACAGGGAGGGTTGTCCAATGCCATGCCATTTCTGATCCATGCCGGGATGTTCTGTCACCGGCTACAAACCATCAAACCGCCCCCTGCCGCACTGCCGATCCTGGACAGCCAGCAGGACATGCACTACACGCAATCCCCTGTCACCTATTTCCATCCATTCATGCATCTGTTTCGGGCCACCAGAAACGGGTGCGGCAAAGGAGCCATATCCATGCATCAACACGCTGATAACCAACCCCAGGCCCGGGCAGGGGCACTGCTTCCCCTGCTTCTGTTTCTTGTCCTGTTTATCGGAACAGGCATTTTTCAGACCCTCCAGGGAGTATCCATGGGTTTTTACCAATTGTCCGCTGCCGTGGCCATTCTTCCGGCCATTGCACTGGCCATTGGCATGGGCCAGGGACGAATGGGACAAAAGATCAACATTTTCCTGACGGGTGTCGGCGAGATCAATATCATCACCATGTGCATGATCTATCTTCTTGCCGGCGGGTTTGCGGCCGTGGCCAAATCTATTGGCGGCGTCGAGGCAACGGTCAATCTCGGACTGGCCTTTATTCCCACCCAGCTTGTTCTTCCAGGACTGTTCATCATCGCGGCGTTTGTTGCCACGGCCATGGGTACATCCATGGGAACCATTGCGGCCATAGCACCCATTGCCGCCCAGGTGGGCCAGCAAACCGATATTTCCATGGCCCTGCTCATGGGGACCATTCTGGGCGGAGCCATGTTCGGGGACAACCTGTCCATGATTTCCGATACAACCATTGCGGCAACCAAAACCCAGAACTGCGCCATGAGTGACAAGTTCAAGATGAACGTACGTATTGTCATGCCCGTGGCCCTGCTCACCATCCTGTTGCTTGTATTCATGGGCACGACCGGGCCTTCGGCCACCACGGGAGACTGGCAGCTCTTCAAGATTCTTCCCTATCTGACCATTCTGGGATTGGCGGTTGCCGGTGTGAACGTCTTTGTCGTCCTGGCCCTGGGCATCATTCTGGCCGGGGGAACAGGTCTTGTCTGCATCCCCGACTATTCCCTGCTGACCCTGTCCAAGGATATCTACTCGGGATTTCTGAGTATGCATGAAATTCTGGTGCTGTCCATGTTCGTGGGAGGGCTTGGCGAACTCATCCGGTACAATGGCGGGTTGCAGTGGCTCCTGGAAAGGGTCAAGGCCTTTGCCTGCAAGACCGGACATGCCTCCTCCAGGGCCTCGGGCGAGGCAGGTATTGCCGCACTGGTCTCCCTGGCCAACATCTGCATTGCCAACAATACCGTGGCCATCATCCTGACAGGTAAACTGGCCAAGGACATCGCAACGGAAACCGATGTCGATCCCCGGCGCAGCGCGAGCCTGCTCGACATTTTTTCCTGCGTGGTTCAGGGACTCATTCCCTACGGCGCACAGGTCCTGCTGGTGGGCTCCATTGCGGGCATTTCACCCTTAAGCGTCATCTCCGGGAACTGGTACTGCATGCTCCTGGCCGGCATGTCCTGTCTTTCCATCATGACCGGATGGCCCGCCCTTACCAGACATCGCTCACCAAGCGCCTCCTGAATCCGCGCGCACCAAAAAGCTCCCCGGAAGTTACTTCCGGGGAGCTTTTTGCATTTGCAAGGCCATCATCCCATGGCTGCCACGATTCAAGATATCCCTGGCCGGATTCTTGAACATCGCGCCAATCCACCGATTACATCATCCCTGCACGTTCCCCCCCTGCACGGCTACCCTTTGAGGCTGTCCAGAAGGGTCTTCAATTCCACGGCCATGCGGGCCAGTTCCTGGATGGCCTCGGCAGATTGCACCATACCGTCAGTGGTTTCGGTCACAATGGTATTCACGGCCTCAATGGCCCGGTTTATTTCCTCGCTGGTGGCGGATTGCTGTTCCGCAGCAATGGCAATGCCGGAAATCAGATGAGAACTCTCGGTGGACAGGGTAACGATTTCCGTCAGGGCTTCTCCGGATTCGCTCACCAGTTCGGTAGCCTCTGCAACGCTTTTGGCAGCGCCTTTGACATGACCGGCATTGGTTTCCGCAGCCTGCTGGATGGCCCTGATGGAATTGCCCACCTCATTAGTGGCGGACATGGTTTTTTCGGCCAGTTTGCGCACTTCATCGGCCACAACGGCAAACCCCCGTCCGGCTTCTCCGGCACGGGCCGCTTCAATGGCAGCGTTGAGTGCCAGCAAATTGGTCTGATCCGCAATATCGGTGATCACGGTCATCACCCCGCCAATGGCTTCGGCCCGCTCGCTCAACAGATTCATATCGCCTTGCAGGCTCTTGGCCACGGTATTCACCTTGTTGATGGCCTGTATCACCCTGTCCACCAGGGCGGCTCCTTCCGTTGCCTTGACCCTGGCGTTGTCGGACTGCTTGGTGGCCTCGGAGGCATTTCTGGCCACCTCCAGGACGGTTGCGTTCATCTCTTCCATGGAGGTGGCTGTTTCAGCAACCCGCTCCTGTTGTATCTCGGCCCCCCGAGTGACCTGCTCCACCTGGGCGGACAGTTCCTCGGCGGCCGAGGCCACCCGGTCCGAAATGATGCCGGCCTGCTCGGCCACCTGGAGCATGGTCTTGTGCGCGGCCTTGATGGCACTTTGATCCACAACGACCTCGCACACGCCCTTGACCTCACCCGAACGCGATACCATGGGTACGGCCGAGTAGGCGATTTCATATTCCCCTGTCACCGGTCGAGCCGTGGTTTCCGAAGTTTCTACACGAGCGGTTTGCAAACAACGATCCGATGCACATCGTCCATTGGTGCAGTCGTCGGTCCGGATCAGTTCCTCGCATTTCCTGCCCTTGATCTCTTTGGTTCCCACCAGGGTTTTGGCCATATCGTTCATGTACAACACATCCCGATTCCCGGACCGGATCATAACCCCGAGGGGAAGATTGTCCAAAAGCACCTCAAAAACATCCACAATGGCATTGATATTGTGAATCATGTAGGCATAGGCGCCCTGGAACGCGGCAACATCGGCTCGCCTGTCCAGCCTGCCGGATTCTGCCATGTCCGTGAGCTGCTCACATTCATTGACAACCCCGGTAATGGACACCTTGATACTCGCAAGCGCCCTTCCGATCTCACCCAGTTCGTTCTTCTGATCCAGGGAAATATCCGTCTTGAAATCTCCCCTGGCCATGGCATGGGCCAGGGTGCTGAGTTGTTTGACCGCAGAGGATTCGTGCACCGCAAAGGCCAGTACAAGGACCACAAGCAGGGTCAGGGCAATCGTGCCCACCAGCAGAAGTTGACCCAGGATCCCGGTTCTCAGGTTTCCGGCGGCAACAGCAGCCGCCTGTTTGGCCGGGTCGATATGCTCGTTCATGATGGTCCCGGCCGTCATGATCATCGTGTGCATCACGGTTTCCATGGATGTCTCAAGGGAGGCAATGGTCCTGTTCAGCGCGATCAGGGTGTTCACCTCCCCTTGCAAGGCGTCACAAGAGCGTTCCATGAAACCGGAGGCCTCCTGCAGGGCGGCCTTCTTTCTGGCAGTGTCTCCCCATTGGGCCACGCCCTTTCGGGCCGCCTGAAGGCTGGCCTCAAGAGATGCCTGGTGTGCCGCATCGGATGCACCACCATACTCGTGCACAGCGGCCGCAAGCTGCAGGATTCGGGCAATGACAAGGTCATGCAAGGTCATGCCGAGGTCATTCCAGTACACCACCCCGGACATGTCTTCCCGGGAAGCAGCCTGCTCCGAGGCCGGAACAATGACATCACCGTGAAGCCGTGTTGCCTGTTCCACCATGTCACCAGCAAGCTTGCGAACTTGAGCCAGCACCTGGCTGTGCTCTTCCCGGGCCGTGCGATACGATTGCATGGTCTTGGCAATCCCGTCCAGATCGGATGCAACGGACGCGGCCATCTTGCGAATATTCGGCTGCTCGCCCAGCATGCCCATCCAGTCCTGCACGCCCTTTGTCGCCGCAGCCAGATGCGTTTCCACTTCAGCGTGGTTTTTCTCCGAAGGATCCGCCTGGTAGAGACGAAAGGCGTTCCCAGACATGAGAATATTCTGGGTAATGTCCTCGTTCATGACCATGTCCATGTCGGACCAGCTGACATAGGTGTCCATCTGATTGCCCAAGATGACAAACCCCCTGTGGCCGATGAAGACCACACAAACAAGCAGGATGGTCGTCACGACAAGCAAGACCATATAGCGTTGAAATATTCGCATCTTACCGAAAAAACTCACGTTCCCTCCCAAAAGGATGATGTGGAATACGTCATGGATGCAACCGGGCTGCAGGACAACAAAGCAAGTTACCGCGCCATCATGGGCAGGACAGGCTCCCAGACTCTTGCGGGGCCCTTCCAGGGAGGCCCTTGATTAGACGGAGACACGACCTGGCGGACATGGCCCCGAATACCTGGCTGATTGTTACGTGCATACAGGATATGCTGGCAACGATGTCATACGATCGCCAGACAAAAACCCGCCGACTGCAGCGTGCACGGGGCAGAATAACACGGCAAAACAACTTGTTAGGGATTTGTGCAAGGGATTTCAAGGACGAACAGGATCTTGAACCGTTTCTCACGCAGCATAAGCATTCAGGCCCAGACATCCCCGATGGACAGACACCAGCGCAACAAGGCGCGAAAGGTTCACGCACCAGGCTGTCGGGCCATATACGCAAGGGGCTTCGCTGTCACACGAAGCCCCTTGCGTATATGGGTCTTTCCATCGGAGCAAGCGGCACATCCGGCCATGCTCAAGGTCGTGCGAGTCACGCTGCCATGGACATGACCCCATGGGTCACGATGGCTTGTCCTGCTTTTTCATGGGCTCACCGCAACAGATCAATTCACCGTCACCTGCTTCCTTAACCTCGACAACATTCCCGCACACGTCACATTTGTAGATTTCTCCAACCTGAGTCATGACAATCCTCCCTGTTAAGGTGGTTACATCACAAGCGACTCACCCATTCACGGGCGTACCAAACCAGCACACGGCACAGCATCGCCCGCCCGGGCACGGCCAGCAGCGGCAGTACGCCGCCTGACCCGAAAACATTCCAAAAATCTCGCTGGACTTTTTCAATACAATAAAAATAACCCCGAAGTAAACGTGAAAAAAGTGTTTCCGGCTTCCAACCAGACGACAACTATAGATTATGTCGATGGTTTTCCAGTATTTTGTAAGCAATTATCTATTTGTCTCGGTAAAGCATTCTGTTCTATGGGAACCAACGATCATATTTATCCGAAAGAAAGGATGCGACCGTCTGCAATGACCTGATGGTCAGCAGCAAACCATTCCGGCAGTCAATCGGTTGCACGTGCAACCGACCATCCCGAAACCTCAAACGCCTGCAACACGACGTTGCTCGGCACAGAAAGGAGACCCACCCATGAAACGCATTCTGACCGCATTGATCGCCATCGGCTGCATCCTTGCCGTGACCTGCCCTGCAGGGGCAAGTGAACTGGACGCCTTTGCAAACCTCAAGGGAACCATCAACATTGCAGGGGGAACCGCCCATATTCCGGTCATGAAAGATTGTGCCCGCAACATCATGCAGGCCTATCCGGAAATCAGGATCACCATTGCCGGCGGTGGTTCCGGCATCGGAGCCCAGAAGGTGGGCGAAGGGCTCGTGGATATCGGCAACACGGGACGGGCCCTTTCCGCCAAGGAAAAGGCAAAATATGATCTGGTATCCTACCCCTTTGCCATTGACGGCGTGTGCACGGTCCTACACAAGGACAATCCCGTGTCCGAGCTGTCCTCCCAACAGGTCAGGGACATTTTTGCCGGAACCATCACCAATTGGAACCAGGTGGGCGGTCAGGACGGCCCCATCAATGTGTATGTCAGGGACGAGGCCAGCGGAACCCGGGCCGTGTACTGGAAAAAGCTGCTCAACAAGGGTGACGTCGTTGCCAACGCCAATGTGGTTCCCTCCAACGGAGCCATGAAGACCGCCCTGTCCAGAGATCCCTTTGGCATCGGGTATGTGAGCATCGGGCACCTGGACAATACCGTCAAGGCTCCCCTGCTCGACGGCATCGAGCCCAACCAGGAAAACGCCAAAAACGGCACCTACAAGGTGGTGCGCAAACTCTACATGAATACCCGACCCAACCCGTCCGCCCTGACCAGCGCATTCATCGAGTACGTGTACAGTCCTTCGGGCGCAGCCATCATTACCAAATCCGGGTTCATCCCCATGCAGAAATAGTCTGCCCCCAACAGATGCAAAGGAGGACAATCCCCTTTGCATCTGTTCCGAACAAAGGAAAAAAGGGGGCATGCACGTCCCCTTTTTTCATGCAATCACATACGACATCCAGAGACATGCCCTTGCACCGCTTCCTGCGCGAAACCCTGTTTCGAGAAACAACCCGGATCTGCGGACTGATCTGTGCGGCCATTGTGGTCACCATCTTCGCCTTTCTCCTCTGGTTCTCCTGGCCCCTGTTGGCCCAGGGAAAAATCGCAACCATCGTCTCCCTGGCATGGCGACCCTTTCATGGCCAGTTCGGCATCCTGCCCATGATTGCCGGCTCCCTGAGTCTGGCCATCCCGGCCATGCTCCTGGCCTTTCCCATGGCCCTGGGGATCACCCTGTTTGCCCATGGACTGGGGCCCAGACTGCCGGGAAAAGCCGTGCTGACCCTTGTCCATTTCATGACCAGCATTCCCACGGTGGTTTATGGTTTTGCAGCCGTGTTTCTGCTCATCCCCCTACTGCGCGCAACCTTTGCCCGGGGAAGCGGGTTCTCCTGGCTCGCGGCCATGCTCACCCTGACCGTACTTGTCCTGCCCACCATTGTGCTGTTCATCCACACCCACTTTTCCCTTGTGGAACCCCAAGTCACCCGCACAACCCAGGCACTGGGCATGTCCGACACCCAAAGACTGCTGGCGGTCACCCTGCCCCTTTCCCGCCGGGGACTTTTGGCCGGAGGCATCCTCGGATTCGGCAGGGCCATGGGAGATACAATGATCCCCCTCATGCTCTCGGGCAACGCCCCCATCATGCCCGGGTCGCCTCTTGCCTCCATGCGGACCATGACGGCGCACATCGCCCTGGTGGTGGCCACCGACAGCCAGGACGCAGCCTATTATTCCCTGTTCGCCTGCGGCATCATCCTTTTCCTGACCACCTTTGCCGTCAATCTGGGACTTCGATGGCTGGAGTCTTCAACCTCCGTCAGGACCTGATCATGAATCCTTTTGTTTACCGCGCCTGCACCTTCATGTCCTGGTTGTGCACCCTGATCCTTGTTCTTGTCATCGGGTATCTGCTTGGCTTTCTCGCCTTCAAGGGAGGCCCGACCATCAACACGTCCCTTTTCTTCGGGGACACGCCGATATGGGACGCTTTGACAGGACGGCTTCCCGTATGGGACGGCATATGGCCGGCCTGCGTGGGCACCCTTCTTCTTGTCGGCCTGGCCGCGGCCACGGCCATCCCCCTTGGTGTGGGGGCAGGCATCTATCTTGGGGAATACGCACAGGGCAATGGCAAACGCATCCTTGCCTTTCTCGTGGACCTTCTGGCGGGCACACCTTCCATTCTCATGGGACTGCTCGGTTTTGCAGCCATTTTGTTCGTGCGCCGGCTCTTTGATCTGCAGGCCCGCACCAGCCTGCTCACGGCCTCCCTGTGCGTGGGCTTTCTGGTACTCCCCTACATAGTCCGGGCCACCCAGACGGCCCTTGAATCCGTTCCAGGCGATCTGCGCACCACCGCCCTGGCCCTTGGCATGACCAGGTCCCAGGCCATCATCCATGTGATGCTTCCCCGGGCGGCCACGGGCATTGCAAGCGGCATCATTCTGGCCGTGGGCCGGGCAGCCGAAGATACCGCCGTTATTCTGCTCACCGGAGTGGTGGCCAATGCCGGTGTTCCCCACGGGCTCACGGACAAATTCGAGGCCCTGCCCTTTCACATCTTTTATCTTGCTGCAGAATACCAGAACCAGGACGAGCTGGCCCAGGCTTTTGGCACGGCCCTGATCCTGCTGTGCCTGACCAGCATCCTGTTCATGGCCACCGGCCTCATCAGCAACCGACTTGAGAAACAATGAAACCCACATCCCAACACGCCGTTGACGTCCGCAATTTCAGCCTTGCCATTGGTGGGACAACCATTCTCCGGGATATCACCCTCCAATGTCCGGCCCACAGGATCAGCGTGATCATCGGACGTTCCGGATCCGGCAAGAGCACGTTTTTGCGATCCATCAACCGCCTCAACGATACCATACTCACCTGCACCCACTCGGGCACCATCCGCCTGCATCTTGACCAACAATGGGTTGATATCCATGACCCCGGGGTACGGGTGGAAAAATTGCGACACCAGGTGGGCATGGTCTTCCAGTCCCCCAATGTCCTGCCCATGAGCATCAGGAAAAACATGACCCTGCCCCTCAAAATCGTGGCAGGTCATGATCGGGAACAGCGGTTCATGCGCATGGAACAGGCCCTCAGAGAGGCCCGATTATGGGAAGAGGTCAAAGACAGACTGGACAAACCCGCAACCATCCTGTCGGGCGGCCAGCAGCAGCGTCTCTGTCTGGCCCGGGCCCTGGCCCTGGAACCGGAAATTCTCCTCCTGGACGAGCCAACGTCCTCCCTGGACCACAAGGCAGCCCGAGGCATTGAAGAACTCATTCTGGGTTTGCGGGACAGATATTCCCTCATGGTGGTCTCCCACAGTCTGCGACAGACCCGAAGAATCGGAGACCTCATCACGGTATTCCGAGAAGGCGGGATGCAGGCCCTGTTTTCACGTCAGGAATTCCTGGAACAGGACATGTCCCAGGTCATGGAAGAATGGTTCTAGACCAAAGCAAAATGTTCAATGGCATCGCCATGGCCTGATCCCCTTCAGGATCCGTTTGAATGGGATTTGATGCACAAGAAATGCAGGTTAAAGGGGTCATTGGGAATTTCTGCGACCTCGACCCGGTCGAACCCTGCCTCGCGGAGCATGGCCTCGGCCTTCTCCCTTCCCCACATCATGCCCAGGCCTTCACCTCCGTCCACCAGACCCACGGGCATGCAGTGCATGAGGCTGACCGTATAGAGAAACGGCCCCATGGAATGATCCTGGTTGGCCTCAAGGCGACTCGAGGCGGCAATGTCCACCATGGAAAACATGCCTCCCGGGGTCAACAGGGCATACGCCCCTTGAAGGGCCTGTCGGGGTCGGGTCTGATCGTGGATGGCATCAAAGGCCAGAACATAGTCAAAGGTTTCCCTGAGATCATCTTCCCCGGCCAGGAGGGCGCAATCCCGCACCTGGAAGGACACGTTGGTCAGTCCCCGTGAAGCTGCTGCCTGGCGGGCGACCTCTATGGCCTGTCGGGAAATGTCAAACCCCACAAAAGAACTCCGGGGAAAGGCCTCGGCCATGAGAATAAGGGCCAACCCCTGGGCACAGCCCAGGTCACACACGCGGATGCCCTGCCGCATGCGGCGGACCATCTCGCCATGAGCAACCCACGGCAAAAAGGTGTCCACCAGCACGTGACAATGCTTGGCATCGGCAAGCTGTCCCATGAAGGCCTGAAATTGGGGATAATGATCATAGGTCACCCCCTGGCCCGTTGCAAATCCGCTTATGACCTCATCCAGGGCACACCGGGTCAGCAGGGGGATCTCCCGGGTATACACGCCCAGGTTGTCATTGCCCGCACGGCGGGTGATCAGGGCGCCATGTTCCCGGGGAAGCAGATACATATCCTCCCCGCGTTCATTTTTTTCCAGCTCCACAATGCCGCCTGTCACCATCACCCCGAGCCATTCCCGGATATATCGCTCATCAAGACGGGCATCCTTTGCGATTTCCTGAACCGTTGCGGGCGTGTCCATGGCATCAAGAACCTCGAACAATCCGGTTGTATAGCCGATGCCCATGGCCAGATTCAGGGCCCCGTAATTCAGGATATCCGTCATCTTTCTTGCAAAATCCTGTTGTTTTTCCTCGGATCTTTCTGCCATGTCTTTCTCCGCCCTGTTGGTCATGTCACTTTTCTGATAAAGTATACGGTCAACCTGAATGCTGCGGGTCATGTATCCCCAATGGATGCACGAGGCAATCCCCTTGCCCGGACGGATTCAGGACATATACACGGACCAGAGCCAGGACAGGGGCATGACCAGAAGCAGTGCAGGGATCATGCTTGCAACGGGAAACTGTTTCATGCCGCAGATGCGAAAGCCGGTGGCCAGCATGATGAGCCCGCCGCAGGCGGAAAAATCCGCCAGCATGGCCGGAGTCATCAGGGGCATGAGCTGTGAGGCCCCAAGATACAGCAATGCCTGGACAGCAAACTGCGGAATGACCAGAAGGGCCACGCTCAACCCCAGAGTTGCCGCAAACACGGGGGCCGTAAAGAGATCCAGGATGGATTTGACGATGAGCAGGGTGGGATCGCCGGTCATGCCCTCGCTCATGGAGCCGTACACCCCTGTGCCGCTCATGCAGAAAAGCACCAAAAGGGCGGTAAAGGTATCCAGAAATTCCTCCTGACTCAGGTTGCCGGAAGGACGTGTGATTTTTTCGATCCATGTGCGCGCCCTGGACGCACCCTTCTGGATTCCGATCTCCAGTTGCATCAGTTCCCCGCAAACAGATCCTGCCACCAGGGCCAGAACCACTGGCGCAAGAAATCTGACCTTGGCGATCATGACCACACCAAGGCCAATGGACGCGCACCCAAAGACCAGGGGGAGACGATGTTTAAGGTTGGGAGTGAGTTTTGAACCCATAAGGGCTCCGGCAGCCGTTCCAACGAGCAATGCGGCTCCGTTAACATAAGGACCGATCATATGAATTCCTTTTGGGCACCACTGGCGTGCCGCAGTTTGAAGGGAGAAAGGGAAGGGACAGGTACAAGAAGGCCAGACCGGAGATTCCCGGCAGCCGGATGTTCATGACGTGAGGGGAAAATGCTGGCAGGGGACTGATCAGTCCTCGCAGGTAAAACCGAACTGAATCCTGGATCTGGTGAAAAAAATGCGGACCTGACTTTCCCTGAGCCGGGCCATCAGTTTGTCGCATTCGTCAAAGGTCAGGGCCATGGTGACCTGCAGGGGCGTGTCTTCCAGATCGAAATAGCTTTCGGAATGGAAACGGCCATCGTGGCCGAATCCTGTCCTTCCCGAGGTCATTGTGGCTCCGCGCACACCAAGTTGTTTCGCTTCCCTGACAATCCAGTCGCCCAGGGGCATGTCGTCATGGGTACGATTCTGCTGGGTAAAAAACGTGACAAGATATCCTTCCATTGCGCTTCCGCCCTTGTTGATTGACGACTCAAAACCGGGTGCGGATCACCGGCCGCACACCATATGGCAGACCAGCCGCTCCCGGTGTATTCCTGAAAAGGGCGTTTACCCCGCGCCTTCATATCGGACAATGACCTGGATCACTGAACGTGGTGCCGCATGTCAAAGCATGAAAAAGGCACCCGAGGACAGCTCGTCAAGTCTGGGTTTGTCAATGATCTGCAGGGTTCCCCGTACTTTGAAGATCAGACCGATTTCCTGCAGACGGGAAATGACCCGGGCCGCTGTTTCCCGCGAAACCCCGACCATTTCCGCAACATCATTGTTGGTCAGGGGCAGGCTCAAACCCATCCGCGAGGAAAGCATGCCAAGGACATTCAGAATCCTGGTTTCGGCGCGTGCATCAACCAGGTCCAGGATACGGGTATAGGCGGCGTCCAGCAGATCCCCCATGGTACTCATGATACCTTCGGCCACCTCGGGATTGCTCAGGACCCATCGTCTGAAGGTTGGGGAAGGAATGGCCAGCACAACGGTTCGCTCCACCACCCGAGCGGAAAAGAAACGGGGCCGGGACTGAAAACAGGTCACGGCGTTCAAGGGCGTCCCCCGTACCGCCACCAGAGACGTGAAAATCTTTCCCGAGGGCGCCTCCTTGGCCAGGATGACCCGACCGCTTGCCACCAGATAGAAATCAGTGGAAGCATCGCCGGCTGTAAATACGTATTCACCCCTTTCAAAATGCTGGCGACGTGCGCTTTGGGCCAGCTCGACAAGGGCCGAAGTACTTGCCCGGTTCAGATTGATGTCAAGTTGCAACGCCTCGATGGTTTCCTGCATGGACTTTTTTTGCATGTACTCACTCTGTTACAAACGGTTATCCGCGCACCCCGTCATGGGGCAGACACGGGCATGGTGACAGGATAAAGATCTCCCGGACAACCCGGGAATACGCTGACCAACGCAGCCTCGGCTGCTTCACCGATCAGATTCGCACCTCCGGACACATGACAAGCCGGATGCTGGAAACGGAAAGCTCTCTTTGCATCAGATGTGCTCCCTCTTCCGGATTGCCCGGGCATCATACCGAAAAAGGGGGGATGGCCCCAAGGCCATCCCCCCTTTTTCACTTTCTCCCATAAGACCAATACCATCAGGCTGCAGCGCTCTCTCCTTCACCTTTGGCCTTCTTCAAAAAATTCAAGAAGAACACCGCAAAAAAACCAAGAAACAGTCCGCCCACACCGCTCAAGGCAACGATCAACTGTTTTTTGGGCTTGATTGGTTTGCTCGGGACAAGTGCAGGCTGGTCGACTTGAGCTACCCTGACATTATCGGGACGAATAGCAATCTTGGAAACCGCATCCAGTTGCTCCTGCAGCTCTCTGAGCCCCTCGATAAAGGGATCATCTGTCTTGCGGTTTTGCAGAGCAGCAATCTCAGCCTCAAGGGCTTTTGTCCCCCGCAGATAAGCAACCCCGAGGTCATATATGGCCGCCGAGCTGATATTGCTTCCCGAAAATTTGTCTTCAGTAATATGCAAGGCTCTGGCAATCTCAAGGGATTCATTGAGTCGGGCAATCTGGTCCTCGCGTTTCTCCTTGCCGTACTTACGCTTCGCCGCAATACTGTTTTTGAGAAAGGTGATACGATCATTTCTCATGGACAAGACATCGCCGATCAAAGTTTGCCGGGTATGCTCCATGACATGGGCCACAAAACCATTTACCCCTTGAGCAGCCTTTTCTGGATCATGGCTAGTACAGGAAAGGACATAAAAAGCTTTGTCTTTGGAACGTTTGCCACCTACTTTTTCCAAATGTAGCTCCCCGACATTCAACGGTCCTGCTTTTTCGGCAAACGACTGACGAAGATCCCTGGAACGAAGATTACGAAGAAAAAAATCATACACATATTCAGGAGTATACCTCGTCGAATTATCAGTAAGCGGCACGCCGTCACCCCCCATGTCAACTGCACGATTCAGCTCGGCGATGTCCTTGATCGTTGGGGGCAAAAAATAGGTTTGCACCTGGAATACTGGCGTTACCAAAAAAGCATATCCCACTCCGGCCAACACGCAGCACAAGGTCACCCCCAGGACGATCCATTTGCCTGCCACCAGGACCCGCCACAGGTCCAGCAGATCGATCTCATCGTCATCCATTCCCGTAGACATCATCTGCACAGGCACATACTGAACCTGTTCCGTCTTGTGCGTGTCGCTCACCTGTTGCTCCTTATTCAAAATTTACGGTTTACTTGTTCAACCTTGGGCACATGGCCAGGAAAACGCACCAAACTTCACAACCACGCGTATGCGTGGCTGGTTCGTGTACGAAACGTAAAACAAGGTATGCTTCCTGGGCACCAAGAGTTTGTGTCACAAGCATCCATAAAACAAAAGGGATGTCAATACTGCCACCTTGCAATTCAAGGGGGTCACCCAGAGCGTTCCCCTATTGCAAGCGGTTATCCTGCTCCGAGGCTGGCGCAGTGGCTTGTGCCGCCATTTTCGACCGTCTGTTTTTTTCAAAACGCATCTGCAGGATTTCCACGCCCAGGGCAAATCCCATGGGAAGATAGATATACCCCTTGGGAACATGTTTGTGCATCCCTTCCAGAAAGATGGTCACGCCAATGGTAATCAGAAAGGAAAGGGCAAGAATCTTCAGAGCCGGATTGTGCAGGATGAAATCACCAATGGGTCGGGCAAAAACAAGGATGATTACAAAGGAAAGCACAACCGCCGCCACAATGATCCAGACGTGTGAGGTCAACCCCAGTGCGGTGATCACCGAATCAATGGAAAAAACCATGTCCAGCAGAGCGATCTGGAAAATCACGGAAAGAAAACCACTCCCGCCATCCGCCCCGACCGTATCCTCAACCTCGTACTCGTCGCGCAGCTCAACGGTTTTGTGAATCTCGTGAACCGCCTTGAAAAGAAGGAAAAATCCTCCGCCCATGAGCACCATATCGCGCACGGAAAACGAGAGAAAAACCGGATGGGTCAACCCGGTCAAGGCCAGAACCACCCCGAGCATGACCAGCCGAGCGACCATGGCCAGGGCCAAACCTCCCACCCGGGCCCGCTGCTGCATGGACCTGGGCAACCGTTCCACCAGAATGGCGATGACCAGAACATTGTCAACGCCGAGAACCAGTTCCAGCCCCACGAGCAGGGCGAGAAGACTGAGCGCATCAAGCATGAGCCCCTCCCATATGATGTTGTGCTTGTCGGATCAGGAAAAACCCTGGTCCTGCAACGGGTTGACCGGATCACCAGCCAACCGCAGCGCCAACCATGAACCCGGTCTGCCAGGCAAAAACCAGGGACAGGAATCCGCGATCACGGGTTCGCCTCACCCTGCATGCCCGAGCAATGGTTTTTTGTCGAACGCCAATGCCCGGACCGCGACACCCGGGCTCACCTGAATGAAGAAGCCTGGCCATGCTTGACAACTGACCACTTGTGGATATCACTCCCCCTTTGCGCTGGCCACCCAGGCCCCGACTTTTTTGCAGCCACGGTATCAGACCACACTGCCGCCCGGCAAAAACATACCCCATCCCCATAAGGATACGACAACATGTCAGCTCAGGACAATCATATCTTTCGCCCCGTGATTGTTCTGCTGCTGGTCTTGTTGCTCATGCCGCCAGACCCGGACCTTGCGCCGGCAAACCGCCACTCTTTGCGCCATCATCCGGGTCCGGTCGATCTTTTTCCCGGTCTTGCCGAAGAATCTTCCCGGCTTGACGCGTCCTGCCCGCATTCCAACTCCTCCTCGGCCACAACCGCCCTCCTCCCGGCAACAATCCTGCTGGATCCCCCTGGATACCTGGAAATCCCCGGCAGACAAAACCATCACGACCTTGTCCCGGATCCGGAGACACGCTCCCTCACAATCAGGGCTCCTCCCCATTTCATGGCATGATATCGCCCGTCATTGATCCTTGAACCCGGGCAGTTACTGCCACGGGGTGAATCAGAAACGCCCATGAAAAAATGGAGGATGCATGAGCAAAGCTCATTGTGTTTCGTCCAATGACGAACAGACGCGTGCTTCAGCCCCTGAAGCCCACATTGCTGACAAACGCCTCACCAACAGGGAACAGTTCATTGCCGGTCTGAAAATGATCACCATTGCCGCCCTGTTCCTGCTGGCGATCTGGCTCCTTGAAAGTTAGACAACCCAGACAATTCATACCCATGATACTGGCCAACGCCTTTGAAAAAGGATTCTTTTTCAAAGGCGTTGGCATTCAGGGAAACAAAAAAGGGAAAAATGCCCCTGCACGTCATCCTGCTCTCTTGTGCAAGGCATTGACCGACCATCCCTTGAACCCCCAAAGAGCAGACTGCTGGAGTCCACCTGGCAAGGCAACCCGGACGGACCCCCATTGGCTGCTGCTTGGACCATACCGGGGCAGCCATCTCCCCCTTCATCTCTTCCTCGCATGGGCAGTTGCCCCCATACCTGCCTGCAAGCCAAGACTTTTCCCGACAGCCTGTTCCTTTTTCCAGCAAGATCATTGACTCACCCCGCAGGGGGTGGTAATGTAGTTTCAATTTCTCTCGTCATTGGTCCCCATGCCGTGGAGACCATCCACCGGAGGAGCAACACCATGCAGACATCCCGCCCCCAACCCGCTGCACGTCCGGAATGGTTCAGGGAACTATCCCGGTTTGCCAAACCGGATGTACACAAGTCCCTGTGGCAACTGGCAAACACCTTTATTCCGTATATCGCCCTGTGGGTGCTCATGATCCTGACGGTTCAGCACGGGTACCATTATGGGATAACCCTTGCCCTGGCAGCCATTGCGGGCGGCTTGCTGGTCCGCATATTCATTTTTTTCCACGATGCATGCCACTCATCCTTTTTTGCATCTGCCAAAGCCAACCGGATCCTGGGGTACATCGCAGGCGTTCTCACATTCACCCCGTTCAGGGATTGGCAGAAATCCCATCTCAAACACCACGGAACAGCCGGGGATCTGGACAACCGTGGCTCCGGGGATGTCTGGACAATGACCGTGGAGGAATATGAATCCGCCCCCTGGACCCGACGCCTGGCCTACCGCCTCTACAGGAATCCCCTGATCCTCTTTGGCCTGGGACCTGCCTACATGTTTCTGGTATCCAATAGAATTCCGCACAAGCATGCCGGGAAAAAGGAACGCCGCAGCGTTCTTATCACCAATATTTCCCTGCTGGTCCTGATTCTCGTCGCAAGCTGGGCCATCGGGTTTTGGACCTATGTAAAAATTCAGATCCCGGTCTTGCTTGTGGCCGGAACCATCGGAATCTGGCTCTTTTATGTCCAGCACCAGTTCCAAGGCGTCTACTGGGCCAGACATGAGGACAGGGATCAGATCAAGGTGGCCCTGCAGGGGAGCTCCCACTACAAACTCCCAGCCCCCCTGCAATGGATCACGGGAAACATCGGTCTGCACCATATCCATCACATGTATCCCAGAATCCCCAATTACAATCTTCAGGAATGTTATGAAGCCATCAAACCCCTGCAGGAAGTTCCCCACCTAACCCTACGCAAAAGTTTCCATTGCCTGCGCATGCGCTTGTGGGATGAGGCCAACCAACAGCTGGTCGGTTTCAGCAGGGCGAAAAAGGAATCAGAACAAGGGAAACCCCTGAGAGCTGGCTAAGAGATCAGCCAAGATCACAGGGGCCTTGTGCTATTTCATGGAATGTGAGCCTGCCTTGGACAGGCCGGAACATGGATGTGAGATTTCGCGGGTTGAATGAGACAGCAACGTTATGGAGCACCTTGATTGAGCGCCCGGCTTTTCCCATCGAAGGGATGGATCAAATCAGTTCCTCATTGATCCCCAAATGGGACTATTGTATGGACGCAATGGGTACATCCATTTACCGAAACACGGTAGAAGTAACACCATGCTTTCAATCATGTTACTTCTACCGTGTTTCGGTTTATATAACATACACAGAAAGTATTTTTTAATAATTTTAATATAGAAATAAAAAACATCTATCAACGCCATTACATCAATCTATAGTTACAACAAATATTCTTTCAAATAATATCAACTGGTTCTGTTTTTTCAAGTTTGAAATTACCATTAACCGCACTCATTTTAACAATGTTTCCCATAATTCTGCCGTCTTGTTTATAAAATTCAAGCATCTTGGTAGCTTTAGAATATTTTGTATTGTCACCGAACTTTTTCTCAAATCCATACCAATTTTTGCCACCATGGACAATAACCATGCGATAGGCACCCAATGGTATTTTGCTCTTGAAAGTGGTCCCCGCATTTACAAATGCCTGAAAAATTCGTTTTCCCGTATCGACATCAAAAAGCATGATAACGTTATTTTCGTTATTATTTGCTTCAAATGTAAAAGGTGCCACTGCCATCTCTGATGAATATAACACATACCCATTGTCTGGAAAATCTACTCTTTTCAAAGAAGTCGTAACAACAGGTATACTCATATTCAACTTTGCTGATGTCATTAGATCTTGTTTTGCAACAGAAATAATTGACATGCAAAGTCCAACAAAAATGATTAAAACCAAAAATCCAATTAAAATTCCGATATGATTTTTTTTATTTTTTTGATTGAGTCTTCTACTCTGGTATATTGAACGTTGGGCAAATAACTTTTTATTATTTTTGATTTTTTCCTTATTTAACTTTTTTAGAGCCCAGGAATACAGGCATCCACACAACGGACATTCACATTTTTGGGGATCATAGGTATCCATGCCTACTTCATATTTGCACCCACAATTCGGACAGATTATCTTTTTCATATCCGTCATGACAAAACTCCGCACTCCCTTAAAATTCCCCAATAATATCCCGAACTCAGGGCGTTGCCGAATCAGACGTAACATTTATAATCCCCCGGCATTGGGGAAACGCGCTACACCCCCAAAACAAATTGCCAGCATTTGCGCCCCTTGTGGCTTTCCTGAGAACCATGGGCCGGCCACATTTGGGGCATGAAGGGGGATCACAATGGTTTTGTTTTAACGATATTTTCCCATAATCTGCTTGTTTTTCATAAACATTTTGAACACCTAAAAGCTGTTCATCGGTAATGCCGAACCGGGCACGATAATCAATTTGCTGCGGAATATGCCCTTGAACAATTTTTTGAGCTATCTTGATCAGCGTTTTTTTGGAGACAAGATTAACAGCCCCTTTAAGATCCCTCACAAAGGACAAAGACGCTGTGGTCTCTGTATACACATTTTTAAAAAGATCAGCCTTAACCACTTTTCTGGAAACGTCCGTTTCGTGTTTCGGACGGATAATCCGCGAGTTAGGAGCACAAAGTACAAAAAAATCCAGTTGGGGGCGCAGGGTAATCCCCAAGCGTTTGGGAAAAAAATCGCGAGATACCAGATAACGCTGTAAAATTTCCATCTGCCTTTTGGCCTGTTCCACAGGCGAGGCCATCCCGCAGTAGAATTTACCATTCCAGTATTCAAACTCTCCATTTTCCTTTATTTTGAACCCATGAGAATAATTTTTGGATTCAAGAACAAACATGCCAAGATTTCGGTTAATCAACAAATGATCGATCTGGGCGACATCCCCATTGTCCTTGATTCGCAAATCATGGATAAGAACCCGGTTGGGATGGTCTTTGACAAATCCTTCCAGGAAAAATGCACAGGCCCTTTCACCTTTGAATCCTTGTTGCATCCTGGCGATTTCATTCCGAATGCGTTGTTTCGTTTCTTCCGGGATACCAGGGGCTTTCAAAAATGATGTCAGAGTAGTAATATGAGGCTCAATCGAGTCTTTTCTCTTAATGATCATGGTTTTTCCCTATTGGAGACAGTTCCAATACAAAACAACCCAAAACATTGGGATTGAATAAGGAGAAAATTACAAGTTCTTTGCTGGCTACAATAGATGATCTATTTCAGGCAGCTTAGAATGCCAACTCCCCAAAGAAGCCAATCGTCCCTTGAACAAGACCGTTCTCGATGCCCCGGCTATCAACATCGAACTGTCTGGAAAGTATCATGTTTTAATCTGCTTAAATCCATCAGAGCCTTAGGCAACACATGAAAAAATAATTGTCGTTCACCTTTGTCTTACATTTTCGAACAAAACGAATGTCCAAAAAACACACATCCAAATATCACATCCCCAAGCCATTGTTAACACGTCATTTCACGAGGATTTTCTATGGACCCTACCATACAACCCTACCCAGCGTGGTTCTTTCAACAAGAAATGAATAAACCCGAGCAGTTATCCTCATGCCTGAAAACAAAACGGTTTCAACAACGCAATATTCCATACAATACATATCTCTATTGAAAAAATGTCATAAGAATATCTTTATCGCATTTGGCGTATGCCAGTCAGTAAAAACACGTATTCTGATGGGTAAAATCACGTAGTGGAAATGGAAAGGAAGAAAAAACCAAAAATGGGGTCAGGCTACAACCTGGATCACAAGACCCTTTGGGGAGCCGTCCTTGGCTGGCAAGGATGAGGAAAAACAGGAGACGGGGTAAAAAAATTTAGCCGTTCGTTGGCAGTCATTGCAAGGAAAAATAAGGGTCCCGGATCAGCAAACACGCCCGGAACCCGGATGCAACCATTCAGTAATGAACCATACGCGGCAGTTCCTTGGACTGGGCAATCCAATCCTCCACCTGCGAGGGAGCCGGCAGCTTGCGCACGAGATTTTTGTCCTCATTTGCCTTGGCCATGGCTTCCACAAGATTTTCCGGATTTCTCCGGGCAAGCTCGGGTACGGTATCCACCCCGGCACATTCCAGAAGGTCGGCATACTGGGTGCTGATGCCCCGTACCCGGGACAAATCCGCCCGGTTGACCCAGGCAAGGATCAGTTTTTCGGAAATGCCTGCATGTTCAGCCAGTTCTTTTCTTCCCTTTCTTGGTCCGGCCTTTTCAAGAAGCTCTTCCACGGAATCAATACCGCCGGCTTCAAGTTTTGCCATATAAACGCTGCCTATCCCTTCGATGGAGCTCAATTTGGTCATGCCTGTACCTCCCTGTCTTCTTTGATGTTGGAAAATCATGCCATTGCTGTTGCAAGACAGGGAAGTTTCATTCCAGTATTGGACCAGATATGAAAAGGGTCCATATACCGCCAGGAAAGGTGATCCTCGCCTCCTGCAAAAACAGTTGCAATCCCGTTCTCCGGGACTTCTCTCCAGGAAGGCGTGGACGAAATCGGACAAAAGCGGACAGTTTATGTATGCAAGAAGACGGGGCGAAAGAGACGGGAAGGCAGAAAAAGGGGGAGACAACTTGAAGGTAGAGGTATCAGGGCGTCCTCGCCGTTGCCATGACCTCTGGACCGGGTCGGAAAAGGAAACTGACGTCTGGGAACCGTGCCTGAATTTCATGAATCCTCATGCAGGCAGGGCTGCCCACAACGGATCATGAACTTGCGGGAATCCAAGCCCCGGATCTCATCCCCTGCTTGAACCGTGCTCGTCCAGGACCTTGCGAATGGTCCCGGCCAGATCGGCGTTGACAAACGGTTTGTTCATGAGGGCTCTGGCCCCGAGCTCCGAAACGGATTTGCCAAGGACCTTGCTGCTGTATCCGGTACACAGGATAACGGGGATGTCCGGTCGGATTTCCAGGAGACGGCGGATGAGTTTGTCCCCGGTCATCTCGGGCATGGTCACGTCAGAGATGACCAGATCAAACGCCTCGGGCCTGGAGGTGAACATATTCAGGGCTTCAAGGCTGGAATTGGTGACCATGATCGTGTAGCCGAGCTTTTCCAGAAAATCACGGACCATGGTCGTGATGGCTGGCTCGTCATCCACAAAGAGAATCCGCTCGGACCCGCCCTCAAGAGGAACGGGCTTGGAGGATTTTTCCGCAACCCGCGTTTCCATGGCAGGCAGAAACACGGTAAAAACGGTTCCCTGCCCCTGCCTGCTCTGCACCTCGACTGTTCCGCCATGGTTCTTGACGATGCTGTGGGTCAGGGCAAGGCCCATCCCTGTTCCGCCACCCTGTTTCTTGGTCGTGAAATAGGGTTCAAAAATGTTGTCCATGATCTCCGGCGGAATGCCCTGCCCGGTATCCGATACCGTGATCCGGACGTAATCCCCGGGACGCAATCCCCGGGACGCGGCTGCATCCTCAGCCAGATGTTCGTCGCTCAGGTTCATTTCCATGATGCCACCATCATCTTCCATGGCTTGGTAGGCATTGGTGAGCAGATTCATGAGGACCTGATGGATGCGAGTCGCATCGCCCTTGACCAAAAAATCACTGGTAATACGGGATCTGATCTCGATAGTTGAAGGCACCGAGGAACGAATGAGCTTGAGCACTTCCTTGGCCAGACTCGCCACCCGAATGGGGCGGAGTTCCTCATCACTCTTGCGGGCAAAGACCAGAATCTGACTGACCAGATCCTTGGCGCGAATGGCCGCGGAATAGACCATATTCAGATATTTCTCCAGGTTAGACCCCGGTTCGACCGAGTGCAGGCTCAACTCCGCATATCCCAGGATGGAAGCAAGGATATTGTTGAAGTCATGGGCAATACCTCCGGCAAGGGTGCCAATGGACTCCATCTTCTGAGCCTGCACGAGCTGCTTGCGCAGTTTTTCCCGTTCCTCTCTCTCCTGCATGACATCGGTGATGTCCCGGCCCTCGACCACAACGCCCCTGATGGTTTCCCGATCCGTGTACGGCTGAAACGATATATCCATGTACCGTTTGCCCTTGTCCGGATATTCGATCCACGACTGACATCGAAAAGACTCACCCTGCAGGCATCTGTCAATGTCCTTGTCGGTGATACCCTCATGGTCGAATCTTTTGTTGACATCCTGCACGCGGATGCCGATGAAATCCAGGACATCCCTTTTCCTGTAGGCGGCAAAGGTATCATTGACAATGCGGTATCTGTGATCCGCATCTATCAGCAGCATGAGATCGTTGGAGGACGAAACCATATACTTGTAGGCCTGCAAATCCTCTTCAAGGATTTTGCGCTCGGTGACATCCGAGATGACGACCACAACCCCGTAATCCTCCAGGGGAATGGGCGCTGCCGTGACATCCAGCCAGAAGATGTTGCCATTCGCATCCCTGTGCATCACATCCCGACCGGCAATGATCCTGTTTTCCCGCAAGGCCTTCACTTCGGTGCACTCTTCCGGAGGAACCGGCGTGCCATCGGAACGCAGGACCTCCAACCGTTTGTCAGCCTTGGCCCGGGGCACGTGCTCGTTGCGTGCAATGCCGAAAATCTTCTCATAATGCGGATTGAGCTCCAGGATCTTTCCCTGGGGATCGGTAACAACAATGCCCATGGGGATGGTTGAAAAAAGGGTCTTGTATTTCAGAAGATTTTCCTTGAGCTCACGTTCCTGCTCGTGAAGTCGCTCTTCCCGACATTGCAGTTCCCTGGACAGATTCTGCATGGATCTGCCAATGGAAACCATTTCCAGCCCCCCCTTGAGGGAAAGAACACGGCCGTAATGTCCTTCCGAAACCGACTGAATGTATGCGAGCAATTCATTGAGGGGGAGAGAAAGGTAGTGGTGGACAATGAACATGACGACCAGAACCGAGAGAACCAGAATGGGCACAAGAAGGCCACCTGCGGCCAGCATGGTGCGCACCCATATGGGGCCGGCATCAAACGGTGCAAAGGTCACGTCCAGAGAACCGACCTGGTGGCCCTGATAGGAGATATCCCTGTGCAGGGTGATGTGATCCCTGCCTTGAACATTCTCGTGGGAAGACAAAAGCGTTGATGACTCATCAAATATGCTGATCGACTGGACATGGCCAAGCCCCATGGCCATGTTGCCCAGATAGTTCATGGACGTGACATCGTATTTCCACAAGCTCAATGCGAGTTTGTCGGCGAAAAAATCAGCTTCCTCGTTGATCTGAGCGATATAGTGATTTTTTTCCTTTGAAATAAGAAAATATGAATAGCATACAGAAATCAAGATCGATGCAGATATAATGACAATCGAAAGGCATAAAGACAATGTCCTACTGATAGGCTTCACGATTCATTCCCCGCACACTGTCTCAAAACATTTCATCTGCAAACGTTTGAGTGTTCCATCAGCTTGCATGGAACACATTGCCCCTTCAAGGGTATTGACCAGGTCCCTGTTTTTCTTGTTCACGTATGGAAACAGTTGCGTTCTTGAAACAACAAATGCAGGAACGATATGTTTCATGCTTTCACGACACTCTGGCTTGTTCTGCAAGGAGTTGAGAAGGACCTTGCTGACCAGTCCCGGTCCGGCAAGGTAGGCGGCAATTCTGTTCCTGGAAAGCATCATGAAGGCCTGCTCCGGGGCTTCCAGGGGAACCCTGTTTTTTTCCGGAAGCTCAGCCAGCAGGGAAGACGCCTTCATACTTCCACGACTGTACGCCACCACAAGATTCTTGTTGCGGACAACCTGCAACAATGTCTGCAGATCATGCACATTTGGGACATGCTCCCGATTCAGAAAAACAATATGCTCAACCGTGTAAATGGGGGTATGCAGACGAAGAAGATGTGCATAGCCGTCCGAAGCCAACCCGGCGATCCGTGCCGGCACCCCGTCCACATCTCCCCTGTTCGCTTCCACAAGGCAGCGTGCTCCGGGAAGCTCGACAATCCGACAGGCCAGGCCCGTCCGCCTGCTGATTTCCCGGAACACGTCCCGCAGATAGCGGGTAAAAACGGATTGGTTGACGGGCGTGGCAAAAATCAGCTCCCTTGTGTCTCTGTCCGACAAATCGGTTTGACAGGTCGCGCCCATCACGGTCCCGGCAAACAGCACACAACAAAAAAGCACCGTCACACAGGCCAAAGCAAACGCGACGCGTTGTCCGTTGCAGACTCTCTTGCCCACCAGGACACGCTTGGTACGTTTCATAAAATCCTTTCCGATCATGGGCCAAGACCCCGGCATGGGATGGCCCCCCAAGAGGCAACAACATAGCAGCAATTCCAAGGTGATGCCCACACATCCTGCCCAGCTTCGAGCCACCACCTTCATCATCCAGTCAATGCGAAGGGGAGATGCTAGCACACTCCATGCATTATGTTAACCGCGCAATCAGTATGCCACACCCTACCATAACACCCTACCATCACCCCTTAATGCACCCTTCGGGCCCGAAACAAAAAGATGGCACCTCCCGGAGGCGACAATGCCATCTATTTATCTACAACATGCCGAAATATATTTCCTTTTAAAAAACAATCAATACATAATGCTACATCTCGGACGGTTCACCCTCCCAGCTCCCTGGAGAACAACCGGGAAAAACCCGTAGTCCATTTTCATGACCACGTAGGATGGCAGGGGTGTTTCATGCTTGTTGTCGGGCCATGCTTCTAGGTAGTCGGTCCTGAAAAACAAATAATATGCTGAAATTAATTGATAATTACTCGGAAATAATGTATTTCAAATAACCAGATAATGTAGTGCTACTGTATTTTTTCTGGTCGAAATTCTTCCGAGGTCAACCTACGATGAAGTCCAAAAGTCCGAACCGTCAGCGCAGTTTTCTCTGTCCAGATTTGATTGATCAACTTGATCCCCGAAATTATCTGCTTGGCTTGGCCAAGGTCATTCCGTGGCAGATTTTCGAAGAAAGTTTTCAACCGCTTTATGCGACATCCGGTCGTCCCGCAAAACCTATTCGTCTGATGGTCGGCCTTCTCATCCTGAAGCAACTTGAGAATCTAAGTGACGAGCGTGTTGTCGAGATTTGGACACAGAATCCTTATTTCCAGGCATTTTGCGGACAGCAGCGATTCACTTGGAAACTGCCGTGCAATCCGTCTGAGTTGACGTATTTTCGACGTCGTATAGGCGAAGACGGTGTGCGCAAGATTTTTGAGGTGTCTGTCTCTTTGCACGGTGATAACGCCAAGGAGTCAGAAGTAGTCGTTGACTCTACCGTCCAAGAGAAGAATATCACCTTTTCCACTGATTCGAAATTGTTGATTAAAATCGTGGAACGTTGTCGCAAATTGGCCAAGGTTGAAAACGTAAAGCTCCGCCGCAGTTATCAGAGGGAAACCAAAAGCCTGCTGCGAACCATCCGTTTCAAATCAAGAGGTCGCAACAAGGATGATGCCCGCCGGGCGATTAAGCGATTACGCACCATCGCAGGGATCTTGATCCGTGAACTAAACCGTAAACTTTCGCCAAAAGCACTGGAAGCCAACAAGGAATCCTTGGATCTTTACGACCGGGTTCAACGTCAGCAACGCACTGATTCCAAAAAGATTTATAGCCTTCATGAGCCGGATGTTTCCTGTATCTGTAAAGGCAAAGCACATAAAAAATACGAGTTTGGAGCCAAGGCCTCCGTGACCGTGACCAAGTCCTCCGGCATCATTGTTGGAGCGCTGTCTTTTCAAGGAAATTCCTTTGATGGTCATACGTTACCGGATGTTCTTGACCAGGTCGAAGATATCGTTGGCAAACGTCCCGCCACAGCTATATGTGATCGCGGATACCGCGGAAAGCGCTGGGTCGGAGAAACATGCATTGAAATTCCTGAAGCTGGAAAAGTTTCAGGAAAAGCAAGTGATAAACATAAAGCACGAAAGCGTTTCAGACGAAGGGCCGCTATTGAACCAATAATAGGGCATCTTAAAAGCGATCACAGAATGTTGAGAAATTATCTCAAGGGCAAGATTGGTGACTCTATAAACCTTTTCATGGCCTGTGCAGCATTCAATTTCCGGAAATTTATCCGGATGTTGTATTTTTTTTGTTCCAATTTGATAAAAATTATAACATTTCAGAACTCTTTTAATACGCGATTGTGTTCTTAAATTCAAAAAATTAAATTTTTCAGGTTCGACTAGGTATCATCAGGCAGAACTTCCGGACTCATGTCGACGCAATCCTCACCAGGCTATGCCTTCCGGGGACAGCGATGGAGACAGCTCTGTTTCGGACATATTCTTCTCAAAGCCGGATGACAGTACACTGATCTCCATCCGCCTGTTTTTCCGCTTGTTGGCTGCACTGGTATTGGGAACCAGGGGAACCCCTTCGCCAAAGCCACGATCTGGAAATTGCGGGCATCAATGTTGGCATGGGTTGCCAGCCAGTCGGCAACCCGTCGGGCCCGACGCAAACTGAGCTCGAGGTTGTACCCGGCATCCCCGTCACTATCGGTATGCCCGGCAATGCGCACAGGCTTTCCCTCCAGCAGGGAATCATGCAGGGCCGCCCCAAGTTCTCGCAACATGGGCAGGGACGACCTGTCGAGCACGTCGGCATTGGTGGCGAACTGGATGCGCATCTGAACCCGGGGAACCTGATCAGACACATTGATCTCGACCATCTCGGTTCCCTTGTCTGACGGACACACACGCAGGGTCCGGACATTGCGCAATGCTTCGTGACCGCGGGAATCAACCCGGGGCGCTGCCGTCAATCCCTCCACTATGGCCTGCCTGTCCGAGGCAAAATAGTCTCCCGAAGCCCACACAGGCAGAGTCCACAACAGGACCATCATGCGCACAAACCATTTCATGCCAACCTCAGGATGATCCCGGGATCTCATGACTACCTGCCAGCACAGGACAATATCCCGGAGTTTTTCAAAAAATGTTCCGCCATGAACGTTTCCGCATTTTACAAGCAACAGAAAACACCTCATTTGTCTCCTGCACGCAAGCACCACCACGTGCCGTCATGACAAGGGCATGCATCAAGGCTTGTCACGTCCATCATCCCATCTAACATGGCAAGAACAAGCATACCCGTGAATCTGTTGATGCCATGGCAGATTGTCATGCATTGCTATCGTACACGAGCAAATATATTCTGACCAGCAAAAAAGAACCCGGTTCCCGGAAACCGCATGGATGCAACTGTGCAATTCGAAACAATGTTGCCCGGGAACAGCGCATCCGCCAATCCTGACCAGCATCACCTGGACCAACGAGAACCCCTCATGGCTGCCAACTTTCCGGTGTTGGGCATGACAACCGACTGAACAATGCCCTTGGCCGGAACATTCCGAAGAGGCATACCATGGTGGATCCGATCCATCTGTTGCGTTCCGGACAACGACCAGGCCTGCAGATCCCGAAGCCCCTCCAGCCTGGCGAAACGGTCACCGTATGACATCCATGCGGCAGAAGCGGGATGCGGATACAACGCATTGCCGGCACCACGCATAGGAAATGCAAATACATTTGCATCGTACAATTGACAGAGCTTATTTTGCCGTTCCCCATTGCATTTTTGTGTTCTTTGACATAACAATCGGTCATAAACACGATTTATTGCAGTTTCCAGAAGCATTTGCCCACAGGACAACCCAAAGGGCAATGCATTCTGACCGGTTGTTTTCAGGATGTTCTCACTCTTACACAAGGGGGAAAAAATGACGTGTCTCAACGGGCTTGGAAAGGGATGTGCCGAAGCACACCTTGCCAATGGAGAGGTTTCACGGCGTGATTTCATGAAATTCTGTGCCGCTGTGGCCGCAGTCATGGGAATGGACGCTTCCTTTGCGCCACAGGTAGCCGAGGCGCTGACCATGAAAAAACGGCCTTCGGTGGTCTATCTGCACAACGCCGAATGTACCGGGTGTTCCGAAGCGCTTTTGCGCACAGTGGCTCCCTATATCGGGGATCTGATTCTCAACACCATTTCCCTTGATTACCACGAGACCCTGATGGCGGCTGCCGGTCAGGCCGCTGAAGAGGCACTGGAGCAGGCTGTTTCAAATCCCGAAGGATACATCTGTGTCATTGAAGGAGCCATTCCCACCAAAGACAACGGCATCTACGGCAAAATCGCCGGCCACACCATGCTGGAAATCTGCAGCAGAATCGCTCCCAAGGCCAAGGCGGTCATCTCCATGGGCACATGCGCCACGTTCGGCGGTGTCCAGGCTGCCGCCCCCAATCCCACGGGTGCCAAGGGCATCGGCGATGCATTGAAACACCTTGGTGTCAAGCCCATCAACATTTCGGGCTGCCCCCCCAATCCCTATAATTTCGTGGGCACCGTGGTCCATCTGCTGACCAAGGGGATGCCCGAGCTGGATGAATCCGGGCGACCGGTCATGTTCTATGGGGAAACCGTCCATGATCAGTGCCCCCGGCTACAACATTTTGAAAACGGCGAATTCGCCCCATCCTTTGACTCCGAAGAGGCACGCAATGGCTGGTGCCTGTATGAACTGGGTTGCAAAGGGCCCTATACGTATAACAACTGCCCCAAGATCAAATTCAACCAGACCAACTGGCCCGTTGAAGCGGGTCATCCCTGCATCGGCTGCAGCGAGCCCGATTTCTGGGATGCCATGAGCCCCTTTTACGAAGAGGCATAACCACCTGAACCCGTGCATGAACCCTGGCCAAAGGTTGTTTTACCGGGCCAAGAAAGGTTCTGCATGGTATTGCATCTTGTTGTCCCTGGTGCCAGGGGACGATGGCTTGATGACACGAATCGTGTCGCAGTCCTCGAGTGCGTTCCCCGGTACCTGTCGGCAAACTGAAAAGGATTCATATTTCAAGGAGGATTCATAATATGTCCGGTTGTCATCCCAAAGCCGCTCCAGCGGCCGTTGCCACTCCCAAGGGCAATTTCAGCGGCCCTATTGTCATTGATCCCATCACCAGAATCGAGGGCCATCTGCGCATCGAAGTGGAGGTGAACGATGGCAGGGTCACCAAGGCCTGGTCCAGCGCCCAGCTTTTCCGGGGACTGGAGATCATTCTCAAGGGACGCGATCCTCAGGATGCGCAGCATTTCACCCAGCGCACCTGCGGCGTGTGTACCTACACCCATGCCCTTGCGTCCACACGTTGTGTTGAAAACGCCCTGGATGTGCATATTCCGGAAAATGCCACCCTCATCAGAAACCTGGTCCTAGGTGCCCAGTATCTTCATGACCACATTGTCCACTTCTACCACCTCCACGCCCTGGACTGGGTGGATGTGGCCGCTGCCATAAACGCCGATCCCCTCAAGGCGGCAAAAATCGCGGCCCAGAATTACCCGGGCAAACATACGGCCGAGGAATTCCTGGCTGTTCAGAAACAGCTCAAGGCCCTGGTTGAATCCGGCCAGCTGGGCATTTTCACCAATGCGTATTTCCTGGGCGGACACGAAGCCTATTATCTCTCCCCCGAAGTCAACCTCATTGCAACGACCCATTATCTCCAGGCCCTGCGCCTGCAGGTCAAGGCCGCACGCATGATGGCCATTTTCGGGGCCAAGAACCCCCATACCCAGTTTACGGTTGTGGGCGGAGTTACCTGCTATGACAGTTTGCGCCCCGAAAGAATCAAGGAATTCGAAGACCTGCATGCCGAAGTCAAAACCTTTATCGAACAGGTATATATTCCCGATCTTCTGGTCATCGGGGGTGCCTACAAGGATTGGGCTTCCATTGGCGGGTGTACCAATTTCATGAGTTTTGGTGAATTCCCCACGGATGAATACGACCTGGAAAGCCGTTATTTTCCTCCGGGCGTGATCATGAACCGGAAGCTGGGCAAGGTGGATCCCTTTGAACCGCAATATGTGGAAGAACATCTGGCCCATAGCTGGTACAAGGGCAGCAAGGCATCCCATCCCTACGAAGGGGTTACCGATCCCCAATATACCAGTCTGGAAGACAAGGAGCGCTACTCATGGATGAAGGCGCCCCGGTACAAGGGCGAGGCCATGGAAGTCGGTCCCCTGGCCCATATGCTCATCGCCTACAGCCGGGGACACCAGCCCACCGTGGATACGGTGAACATGGTTCTTGGCAAACTGGGTGTTGGCAAGGAAGCGCTCTTTTCCACCCTGGGACGGACCGCGGCCCGCGGTATCGAGACCCTGATCACTGCCCGGGAAATGGAAAACTGGATCATGCAGCTCAAGGGGAACCTGGCTGCTGGCAAGAAGGACCTCTGCACCAAGTGGGACATGAAAAAGGAAGCAAGGGGTGTTGGTTTTGTCGGTGCACCCCGCGGCGGGCTGAGTCACTGGATCCGTATCGAGGACGGCAAGATCGGCAATTTCCAGCTGGTTGTGCCCTCCACCTGGAATCTCGGCCCCCGTTGTGCCGCCGGGAAGCCCAGTGCTGTTGAGGAGGCCCTCATGGATACGCCGGTGGCTGATGCCGCGCGGCCCGTGGAAATCCTGCGTACAGTGCATTCGTTTGATCCCTGCATCGCCTGCGGCGTGCATGTGATCGATTCCAGAACCAATGAAGTCCACAAGTTCAAGATTCTGTAAGAACATCTCTCCCCCGGCAACCCTGTTGCCGGGGGAACCAACGCAACCACAAGGGGAACCGTGGTGACTGCAGCCTCAAACAAATCGCCTCGCATACTCATTCTGGGTGTGGGCAACATCCTGTTCACCGATGAAGGTATCGGTGTCAGGGCCGTGAATTATCTCATTGAAAAATACGCCTTTTCCGACAACGTGACCTTGCGGGACGGAAGCACCCTGGGTATTGAACTCATGGACCCCATCATGCAATGCGACCAGCTCATCGTGCTGGATGCCGTGCTGGGCAACGAACCGCCGGGCAGTATCTACCGGCTCACCGGGGATGATCTGCGCAAGAGCATTTCCTTCAGGAACTCCATGCACCAGACCGATCTCGTGGACACCCTCATTTTCTGCAAGCTGGCAGGGCATTGTCCCCAGGCGGTCATCATCGGCATGGAACCCGAGGATATGGAAACCATGTCCATCCAACTTTCACCCACCTGCACCAGGAATCTTCCACTCATGGCGGATCGTGTTCTCCAGGAAGTCCAAGATGTTGGAGGAACCTTCCGTGAACAGGATCCCGGTGTTGCCCATGGAGGTAGCGTATGTGTCTCGCAGTTCCAGCACAAGTAGAATCCCTTGAAAACGGTATTGCCCGCTGCCGCGTCGGCAACGGCCAGACCTTTTTGCAGGCCTCAACCATGCTTTTGGAAAGACCTCCCCGGGTGGGGGAATATCTCATTGTGCATGCCGGTTTTGCCCTGCATATCCTGGACGCCCAAAAGGCCGAAGAATCCCTCCAACTCCTTCGGCACATGGCTGAAGAGTTTCAGCTTGTCGAACAGGAGTACAACAAGCAGAAAATGGAAGACGACGATCTTGCCTACCCCCGCTGATCCCCGGACATGACCAAAGCGTCCATGCCGCCAGCATCCCGCTTGGGCGCGGTTTCTCCGTCTTGACGGCATGGTTGCGGCCTGTCCGCCCACAAAGCTGGCACTTACGCCTCGCGCGCCAGAGTCATGAACCCGGTGCCATCACTCCTGTACCGGGTCGACCTTTTCATCAAGCTCCTTGAGCTGTTGTTTGGTCTGCTCAAGGTCTTCTTTTGCCGCCTTTTTCTTCTCCTCCTCCAGATCCTCCTTCAACAGGGTTTCCAGTCTTTCAATTTCCTGACCCAGACGCTGTTTCCTGTTCTCCAGTTTTTCGGCCTTGTCCGCCTTGTCAAAGGCAATATCCTCGGGAGAGGCATCCGTCTGCTTGGGCGTCGTCATGGCCACGTTGGAAGGAATGACCGGTGTTTCCGCCCCCACCTGCCGCTGGTTCATGTAGGCAGGTGACAGGATTTCAATGCCCTGGCCATGCAGGGCATCCAGAACGCACCCGTAAAGGGTGGAACGCACGGAAATGAGACGTTTGGGTTCATCAAGAAACCCGGACACGCGATAGGTTACGGAAAAATTGCCCAATTCCATGATATGGACAAAGGGTTCCCGGAGCCCGCACGTGGAGGCGGCTTCTTCGAGCAAGCGCTCGATTCTCACGTGATCAAGGTCGTAGCCCAATGAAAGGGTTGCCGAGATGATGGTTCCGGAACTGAGGGTGGCTGCCACGGGATTGCTGATGCAATAGGTATTGGGCAGGGCAATGAGTTCACGGGTTTCCGTCTGGATTTCCGTATCAAACAGTCCGCGTTCCGTTACCCGCCCGAAATGATCGCCAATACGGATGAAATCACCCACGCGGAACGGTTTGGTGATACGCAGCAGGATCCCGGCCATCAGATTGGAAATGATGGTTGTGGACGAAAAGGCGAGCATACCGGAGATGACAATCCCCACCAGGCCGATCAGCTGATTGCGCGAACTGTCGTTGATCGGCAGGGCCAGCACGGATGCAAGAAGCCCCAGAATGGTCAAACCGAGCATGATCAGCTGACGGGAAAATTTGCGCTCATTGCCCAGTTCGGCCTGCCGACCAATGAGCAACCAGTGCGCCGCCCACAAAATGCCCACAACAGCCGCAACAACGCCCGCAAAAGGCACGAATGCCATGATTTGTTCTAGCATGTATCCCGACTCTCCCTGAAAAGGTGCATGTCTGTCCGGCAAGGCTAGCATTGTTTGCAGCAATGGCAAAGGGGTTTTGTCCATGTGTCCGGCGCCACGTGTTGCACAAGCGTTTGGTGCGCACCCATCCTTCGGGCTTTCCGCAGGCACTTCCCGCCTTCCCTGGGCCGACTTGCTTCGCCCATGTACCACGCACCCGCACTTCCTGCAGCAGGGTCAGAACGTCTGTTGCAGAGCCGTCTTTCTTTTTTCCGAACAGAAAATTGTTGACTCTGTGCTCACAAATGCAAGGAAACCCTTGCTACAACATGCGGTTTACGCTACGGGTCAGGGTAATATCTGTTATGAACCGTGCACCAGGGCTGCCCGTCACTGTTTGATCAGCAACCTTGATCCGCAACTTTCCGGGGGAAATGATGAAAAAATTCAGTCCGTTTTTATGGATCATCATTGGAATCGTCATTGCCTTCCCGCTTTTCAGCATGACCTACTACACCATGGTCAGAACATCGACACCGAGTTTCTGCGCCTCCTGCCATGAGATCCGCTGGGCCTACAACACCTGGAAAACATCGACCCATGTGAACAATGATCAGGGGTTCGTGGCCGACTGCATGGACTGCCATCTTCCCGCTCCCCATGACACCATCAACTTTTTTTACATGAAGACCCTGCACGGTCTCAAGGACGTGTTCGTCCACCTGACCATGGACGGCCCGGAAGACTATGACCATGCCAAAAACAGGGCCCAGGCCTATGCCTCGTTCAAGAACAACCAGTGCCAGAAATGCCATCGGAACATTGCCTATCTGCCCAGGAACCGGGGAGCCATGCTCGCTCACAAACAGGTTCTTTATCCCCGACCGGGCTATGAAAAAAAGTGCGTGGACTGTCATTACGACCTCGTCCACAACGACAGGACGCATTACGACTTCAAGACCTGCCAGGAAGGCGCATCCAGTCTCTGATTCAATCCGCACGCCTTGTCCCGGCTCGATCATCACGCAACCATCTTTGCCAAGGAGGGTTTTATGACTGGCCGCACCAAAACAGGATTCGTGTTTGCGCTGCTTCTCATGGTCTGGATCGCACTGCCAGCTGGTGCCCAGATGGAGAAGGTCAAGGAATTTCGCATTGAACGAGGCATGTCTCAACAGGCCAAGGCGTGCATCGAATGCCACAAGACGGAATCTCCCGGCCTGTTTGTGGACTGGGCAAGCAGTCGCCACGCCAGCGCCAACATCACGTGCATTGACTGCCATCAGGCCGAGGAACACGATCCCGATGTATCAGACGTCCACTACAAGCAGTACCAGCGTTCGGACAACCCATGGGGTACCAAGAAATACCGGGTACCTGTGGCTGCGGCCGTCACTCCCAAGGACTGCTCCAGGTGTCATCCCGATGAAGTCAAGCAATACTCCCGAAGCAAACACGCCAATACCATCGAAATCATGTGGAAAATCGATCCCTGGCTCAACAAGGGCATGAACAGCGATTGGGAACGCACAGCAGGGTGTTACTATTGCCACGGAACCATCCTCAAAAAGACAGAGGACGGGCGTCTTGACCCGTCCACCTGGCCCAATGTGGGCGTTGGCCGGCTGAACATGGACGGTTCCCTGGGAAGCTGCTCCTCCTGCCACACCCGGCACAAATTTTCCGTGGAAGAATCCAGAAAGCCCGAGGCCTGCGGACAATGCCATCTCGGTCCCGACCATCCTCAAATAGAAATCTATACCGAATCCAAGCACGGGGCCATTTATGACGCCTTTGGCCATACCTACAACTGGTCGGCTGCCCCGGGAACCTGGACGGCCGGTGTGGACTACAGAACCCCCAGCTGCTCGGCCTGTCACATGTCGGGTTCGGGTTCGGTCATGACCACTCATGACGTGACCGAACGCCTGGGCTGGGAGCTCCAGGCGCCTCTGACCGTTCGACCTGAGGATTTCAAAGCCTTCCCCGCCCAGACAAACGGTGTTGCGGAACAGGAAAAGATGAAGGCCATCTGCATGCAATGCCATGGCAAGAGTTGGGTGGACGCCCATTACGTCAAGCTGGACCGGGCTGTTCAGGAATACAACGAGGTGTACTTCAAACCGGCCAAAGCGATGCTCGACCAACTCTATGCCAAGGGCATTCTGGACCAATCACGATTCTTTGACGAAAAACTGGAAGTGGAATTCTACGAACTCTGGCACCATGAAGGACGCCGGGCGCGCATGGGTACGGCCATGATGGCCCCGGACTACACATGGTGGCACGGATTTTACGAGTGCAAGCACCGGTTCAACAACTTCATGGCCGAGGCCCGCCATCTCCTGGAAACAGGAACCAAGGCGGTCATGTTCAAGGATTTCCCCAACGCCAATGGCGATACCACAAGACCGCCGGAGATCTTCAAGCAAAAACAGGGCAAGCCCTCGGCAGAGTAATATACTCCCGGTTACCCGAAACAACCTTACCGACATGACGCACCAAAAAAGGCGGCCCCTTGCGGGACCGCCTTTTTTGGTGCGTCTGTGTATGAATGTGGTGCGTCAGGAGGCATTGGCCGTGGCCGGAGCTCCTTCACTGCCCGCCCCCTTGCTGCCGGAAAAGCCGAGCAAAATGGGACTGGCCACGTAAATGGACGAATAGGTACCCACCACAACGCCGATGAGCAGAGCAAAGGCAAAATCGTGAATCACACCGCCCCCGAAGAAATACAGGGCCAGAATCACGATGAGGGTGGTTCCGGATGTGAGCAGGGTACGGCTCAAGGTCTGGTTGATACTGATATTGATGGTGTCGCCCAGGGTTTTGGCCGTCTTGGCATGAAGATTCTCGCGAATACGGTCGAACACGATGATGGTATCGTTGAGGGAATACCCGAGAATGGTCAGCAGGGCCGCCACAATGGTCAGATCGAAATCCTTGTCCAGCAGGGAAAAGATACCCACCGTAATGGTGATGTCGTGAATAAGTGCCACCACGGCCCCCAAAGCGTAGTTGAGCTTCAGGTACCAGCACAACCCAACGGTAATGATCATGGCCGCCACAATGAGATAGGTCATGGGCATACTCAAAAGCTGCAGAACATATATGCCCGCTGCCAGCCCGGCAGCCATGATCCCGGCGGTCATCCACCGCTGTTCGAACCGCCCGGAGATATAGATGGCAATGAGCAGGACCGCGTAGAACAGGGCCTCAAGGGCCTTGGAACGCAGATCAGCACCCACCTTGGGTCCGACCATTTCCAGCCGCTGGATTTCAAAGGCCTTGCCGTCAAGCCCCTGGGTCAGGGCCTCCTTGACCTGGTTACGCACGTCCTCGGCCTTGATGGTTCCCTGGGAGGTGCGCATGAGATACTCGTTGGCCTCGGCATCACCGAACCGCTGTACGGCCAGTCCGGGAAGATTGAGAGGCGCCAGAGCATCCTTGATTTCACTGACATCCACACTCTCCTGAAACTTGGCCTGCACGACAATGCCGCCGGCAAAATCAATCCCGTACTTGGGTCCGCCCTTGATCACCAGGGAGGCCAATCCGATAAGGATCAGAATCCCGGAGAGGACGAAAGCAATCTTCCTCAACCCGATAATATTATAATTGGTGTCTGGCTTGATTATCTGAAGTCCCATTTCCGTCTATCTCCTTATACGCTCAATGTGGCGCCGGGTTTACGTTTCTCGATCCACAGATCAAAAATGATCCTGGAGACAAAAATGGCCGTAAACATGGATGCACAGATACCAAGCGTCAGGGTCACGGCAAAGCCCCTGATGGGGCCGGTCCCGAACTGGTACAGGATGATTGCGGCAATGATCGTGGTCACGTTGGCGTCGAGAATGGTCAAGGTAGCCCGGCCGAATCCCTCCTGAATGGCGGCCTTGGCCGAAAGCCCCTTGCGCAGTTCCTCCCTGATCCTCTCGAAAATGAGCACATTGGCGTCAACAGCCATACCGATGGTCAGGATGATACCGGCAATACCGGGCAGGGTCAGGGTCGCCCCAAACGCTGCCAAACCGGCCAGAATGAGCACAATATTGAGGACAAGGGCCAGGTCGGCGACCATACCGGCAAACCGGTAGTACACAACCATGAAACCCAGAACCAGGACCATGCCCAGGATGGTGGAAAAGACTCCCTTGTCAATGGATTCCTGACCCAGGGAAGGACCAACACTGCGTTCTTCGAGAATGGTCACCGGAGCTGGCAGGGATCCGGCCCGAAGCACAATGGCCAGATCATGAGCCTCATCCGTGGTGAAATGTCCGGTGATGCTCGCCCGACCCCCACTGATCTGTTCCTGAATGGTCGGTGCGGAATAGACCTTGCCGTCCAGAACAATGGCCAGACGCTTTTTGACGTTGTTTCCGGTGACCCGTTCGAAAATGCGGGCGCCCCGGCTATTGAAGGTCAGACTGACATAGGCCTGACCGTAGGAATCGAATTGGGTCTTGGCATCGGTGATGTACTGGCCGGTCATGACCACATCATCCTTGAGCACAATGGGCTGCTTGGCATAGGAACCGTCGGCCCGTCGCTTCTGGAGCTGATACAGGGAAGATCCCGGAGGCACAATGCCCCTGACCGCCTTGGATACATCAGCTTCCTCGTCCACAAGCATGAATTCCAGATGGGCGGTCTTGCCGATGATCTTGATGGCCCGCTGGGGATCGTCCAGGCCGGGCAGCTGGATCTGGATGCGATTGTCCTGCTGCTTGCGGATATCGGGCTCGGCAACACCAAACTGATCAATGCGGTTGCGAATGGTCTTGACGGCCTGATCCAGGGTCATCTTTTCCAGCTTGGCCCGATAGTCGGGCTTGAGTCCTATGGTGTAGAGAACCTGGCCGTTATCCTGGACGGTCTTACCGTTCACCTTGAGGTTGGCAAAGCGTGAAGACAGGATATCCTCCAGGGACGCCTGCTGTTCCTTTTTCAGCAGCACAAAGGTCAGTTCTCCCAGATCGTTCACACGAGGCCGCAGAACAAGGACCCCTTCCTCCCGGGCCTCGGCCCGGATGTCCTGACCCATCTGGGCAACCGAGTTGAGAATTGCCTTGTCCACGTCCACACCCAGAGTCAGATGGATGCCTCCCTTGAGATCAAGGCCGAGATTGATTTCGCTGTCAGGCAGAACCTTCTTCAATCCCGAGGTGTGAAGCGATGGGAATGACGGCAGGACAAAAGCGATCGCCACGACCGCGACAACCAGTGTGAGAATTATCCGCCAGCGTAAGCTACCATTCATCTCCGATTTCCTTATGTAAAAAATGGACCGACCGTCCTGCAAACCAGTCATGCAGGACACATCCCGTCAAACAGACACAAAAATGCGAGACCTTCCAGCAAACGGTCTCGCACGGGCTCGGTCAAGCCGATTATTTCTTCTTGGCCTTGTCCTTCCTGGTATCCTTTTTCTGGACCTCTTCGACCTGGTCAAGACCGGAAATAAAGGCCCGCTTGACAGGAATGCGGACATCACCGCCCACATCAATGGTCACGGTCTCTTCGGTCAGGTTCACGATCTGACCGCACACCCCGCCGCTGGTGACAATGCGGTCCCCCCGCTTGAGGTTGGCCAGAGTTTCCCTGTGCTCCTTGGCCTTTTTCTGCTGCGGACGGATGAGCAGAAAATAGAAAATGGCAAACATGATGATCAGGGGTGCGAACGCGGCAATGGGGTTGCCCCCGCCCTGCGCGCCGGCACCGCCGGCCTGTCCCATGGCGAAAGCCACACTTTCGAAAAACATTGAAGCCTCCTTGGCGACGAAATGACGAAAAAAGAATGTTTCAGTTAAAGGATGGCCCGGAGATCTGTCAACTACCAGTACTGGGACCACTCCTTGTACGTTTTTTCCAGCCTTGCAAGTTCCTTTTTCTGCCCGTCGGTTTGTGCATACGTTTTCAAACCGTCCAGACGTCGAAGGAACTTCTGTTTCTGATTCTTGTACAACCGCGCATAACACAGATGCAGGTAGGCATGGAACATGTCGTTTTTCTGCCCATACATCCTGCCCAGATAATAATGGATTTCCGCATCCTCGGGAAGACGTTTTTCAATGCGCTGCATCATGGCAATGCCCTCGTCCACCTTTCCGGTCTCGGCCAGAATCCGCGCATAAAAAAACAGGGCCATCAGATCCCGGGGATTGCGCAGAACCGCTTCCTGAAGATAGGACACAGCCTTGTCCTGCCGTTGCCCGTATTCAAAATAAAAAATGCCTGTTTCCCGCAGCCACAGGGGATCGCGGCCCGGAGAACATGCAAGGGCGCGGGCAAAGGCCCTTTCGGCTTCCTGAATGCGATTGAGACGGGAGAGCACAATGGCCCTGCCCAACCGATCCAGACACGACATGCTGCCTTCATCCTCATGGGCATAGTAACCCAGAGCAATCTTGGGATCGCTATACCGGGCCCGCAAAAGTGTCTTCACGCGATCAAACCGGCCGGAGTCCTTGTGCTGGGTACGCACCTCTTCCGGATAGCGGGCAATGCGCTGTTCAATGTACCCGATCCGCTCCTCAATACCGGGATGGGTCAGATAATAGGCCGGAATATCACCTCCACCGCCCATCCATGTCCTGCGCCGGATGGTTTCGAAGGCATCGATCATGCCGCGGGGATCGTACCCGGCATCGACCAGACTGGTGAGTCCGATATTATCGGCCTCACGCTCGTGCTCCCGGGAATAGCTGAGCATGGCCGACTGGGCTCCGGCCATGCTCCCCAGCATGACCCCTCCAGCGGCATCTCCTTTCCCCTGGGATCCCAGGAAAACACCGGCCAGCATCCCCACCAGGGCCCCGGCACTGGCAATCTGGGAGTGCTCGATACTCTGGGCAATGTGCCGCTGCTGCACATGTGCGAGCTCATGGGCAATAACGCCCGCGAGTTCGGCCTCGTTATCCAGATTGAGGATCAGCCCGCTGAACACGAACACATATCCCGCTGCTGTGGCAAAGGCGTTCATGGAATCGTTGCGGACCACATGAACATTGATGGGAAAGGCAATGGGCGGCATGACATCGACAATCGTTCCGGTGAGATCCCGGACATAGTCGACAATTTCCGGATCCTCGATAAGCGGAAACCTAGCCCGGAACATGACGTTGAACTTGCGACCCAGTTCCGCCTCATCCGAAATGGTGAATTCACTGAAAAGAGCGGATTGGGAGGGAACGGCCAACACGAGAAGCAGCACAAGGGCCACCACAAGGGCCACCAGCCGGTGGGCCTTTTCGCGCACGGCCAGCGTGCCTGCCGACCACAAGCGTCCCTTCCGTCCGGATGGAGTCGGCAGGGTACGGCATGAAGTGGATGGAGACGTTCGCTGGGTCATGGTGACGTCCAAAAAAAAGGTGAACTGTCAAAGGGGATTCAGTACCACCGGTCCCTGACGCTTGAACGATGTGGACTCGAAACGTCTGACCACGGTCAGTTGCTGCAAGGCCGCCAACCGCTCTCCGTCATCGGGCATGGGAATACCCTGGGTTCGACGATTCTGAAGAGAGAAATATTCCCTGAAAATCTCCTCCACCTCTTTGTAGGAGGAAACGCCCAATTGATCCAGATCGGATGAGGAGATACCCAGTCCATCCGTAGGCGTGGCTGCCATGGCCGCCTCAAGGGGAGCCGGATCATCCAGCTCGGCACAGAGCAGCCCTGCCAGCTGGTATTCCGTGGTCTTGGGAATGAGCTGCAAGGGAGAAACATCCCCCACATCCCCGTGCAAGGTCCAAAATCCGGTCAGCAACTCGTCGAGCTGATCCGTGGACAGAACGCATCCCCTGACAAGCTGGGCCGCGTGATAGAGAAACACCATCCGGCACCTGGCCTTGAGATTGCCTTCGGCAATCCTGGTCGTGCGTTGGAACACGCTTTCACACATCGAGGACACGGCCTTGTACAGGCTAGTGAGATCCAGGGTATGATCCATGGAATGCGCATCAGGCCCATACGCCCTGATAATGGCCTGTGCCCGGGCGGCCTCCTCAGGGGTGTTGCCCTCGATGACCAGAGAAAAAGGGACAAAAGGAATGGACCGCGCATGCATCAGGGCCGCCAGAAAACCCGAGTCAATGCCGCCGGAAACCCCCAGGACATAGCAGGAAAGGGCATGGGTCTGCAGATAATCCCGCAAAAACCGGGCAATGCGATCAAGAAGTTCGGCTGAAGGTTCGACCCCGAGCAAGTCGAGCCAGGTACCAAAATCATCCTCCCGGGGAACATCCATGCTTTCGGGACGTATCATCCTTGCCTCCTTGCTATCATGCCCCGTGCACGGTCGCAAACAGGGGTCAGGGATATCACTTGTTCATGATGTCCAGAAAATCGTTGTTGTTCTTGGTCCCACGCATCTTGTCCAGAAGGAATTCCATACTGTCCACGCAATTCATGGGAGAAAGAACCTTGCGCAATATCCATACCCGATTGAGAACATCCGGCGGGAGAAGCAGATTTTCCTTGCGGGTTCCGGAACGGTGGATGTCAATGGCTGGATAGATCCGCTTGTCGGAAAGATGGCGATCAAGATAGATTTCCATGTTGCCCGTTCCCTTGAACTCCTCGAAGATGACCTCGTCCATGCGCGAGCCGGTATCAATGAGGGCCGTGGCAATGATGGTCAGGCTGCCCCCCTCTTCGATATTGCGTGCTGCCCCGAAAAAACGCTTGGGCCGTTGCAGGGCGTTGGAATCAAGCCCTCCGGAAAGGACCCTGCCCGACGACGGGCTGACCGCATTATAGGCCCGGCCAAGGCGGGTGATGCTGTCAAGCAGAATGACCACATCCATCTTGCGTTCCACAAGGCGTTTGGCCTTTTCCAAGACCATCTCGGCCACCTGCACATGGCGCTGGGGAGGTTCATCAAAGGTCGAGCTGACAACCTCGGCCTTGACCGTGCGCTCCATGTCCGTGACTTCCTCGGGTCGCTCGTCAATGAGCAGGACAATCAGGAAGGCGTCGGGATGGTTGGCATTGATGGAATTGGCAATGGACTGCATGAGCATGGTTTTTCCTGTCCTGGGCGGGGCCACGATGAGGCCGCGCTGCCCCTTGCCGATGGGGGCCAGAAGATCAACAATGCGGGCGGAATAGTTTTCCTTGCCGTTTTCCATCTTGAATCGTTCGTCCGGATAGATCGGAGTCAGGTTGTCAAAAAGAACCACCCGTTTGGAAAGATCCGGATTCTCGAAACCGATACTCTTGACCCGAAGGAGCGCAAAATAGCGTTCTCCTTCCTTGGGAGGACGAATCTGACCGACGATCACATCGCCTGTACGCAGGCCAAATCTTCTGATCTGGGACGGTGAAACATAAATATCGTCAGGCCCGGGCATGTAGCTGTACATGGGCGAACGGAGAAAACCAAAACCATCAGGCAGGATTTCCAGGACACCTTCGCCGGAGATGGCCCGGTTTTGGGAGGCGCACCCCTGCAACAGGGCAAAAATGAGCTCCTGCTTGCGCATCCCGCTTGGGTTTTCGATCTTGTACTGGCCGGCCAGTTCCATGAGTTCGGCCATGGTCTTGGTTTTCAATTCAGATAAATTCATACAGAATACTCCAGAAGAAAAGAAGAGTCAGATGCTCCCACCAACACAGCTAGGATATGATTGTTAACGAGAAAAACACAGCCAAGTCACTCAACGAACAGCACCAGCAAGAACAGCAACCTCCTGAACAAGCATTGGCAACCGACCTGCCCGATTCCGAACACAACCAATCTGTCACCTGGCCTGTGCCCATGAAAATGACACGCCTGCCACATTACATGCAAACGCAGAAAAGAAACTGTTTTTGCAATGAAACGGAAATTTCCTGATTCGGATTTGTTGTGATCACTTCATTCAAATAGCAGAGGACTGATATATGCAGGACACATGCATGGCTACCATGGACAATAAAGACCGCATGTCATTATTGTCCACAGTAGATCTCTTTATGTACTTCAACAAAGAAAAGGAGTGTGGATACGCTGATTTACCCTGATGGATGAGAGGGATGATGCGTGGCAAAGAAGAGAGAAGGGACTTCACATTGATGAGGACATCTCTAAGGACTTAAGGGCTTTCCACTACGAGTCGCCTTCATCCTCGTCGGATTCTCCATCCTTTTTCTGCAAAACATCGGCAAAAAGGGCTTCGATTTCCTTTTTTACGTCATTTTGGTCTTTGTCAAGGGCAAATGACAATTCAAGCGAGATGAGTCCCATGGCTTGCTCCAGAAGACGGCGTTCGCCAAAGGACAGGTCCTTGTCCTTGCCAATGAGAATGAGCTCTTTGAGCACATAGGCAACATCCTTGAGATCACTGCTCTTGAGCTTCTCCGAATATTCCCGGTATCTCCGGTTCCAGTTCTGCCCCGAATAGCCCGTAAAATCGGAACGATCATCAAGATAGGCCAGAATCCCGTTGGCCTCTTCGGGGGTATAGACGGCACGAAGGCCCACGTTAACGGCATTGCTCACGGGAACCATGAGGGTGACGTTGTTGCTCAGAATGCGGACAATATAAAGTTCCGTGGAAGCACCACCAATCTCTTGGGTTTCAATGCGTTCCACCTTTCCCACTCCCTGCGCGGGATAGACTACGAGTTCGTCGACAGAAAACACGACATTTCCTCCGGTTCGATAGGACAATGCTCACCATTGCATGACAATGATGAACAAGCGCTGAACTACAGGCCACTTGCACAACAGGCAACGGCCGAATTATGGACGATACTGAAAAAACTGCGGCGACAATTTCATGATGCTTGCCATCATACCGCCATGGAAATCCCCACCCTCACGGCAAACGGGTGATCCGTGTCAAATCATATTGCAACATGCTCGTGGCCGTTTCGGTTCATCGCCACTTCGCTTGTGGTTGTACGTTAAAAACCGAGAATAGTCCATGCTCGAAAAGGTGATTTAGGCAAGTTCATCGCCCATGCACCACCTGCATGGCCTGGTCGATACCGTCACGACAATAGATGGAAACCCCTTCGCAAGCGAGCCCAAGAGCCTGCTCCGCCACAGGACGCTCCTGGGGAGAGAACCGACCCAGCACATACGATGTCACATCACGACCTGCCTGGGGACGATCAATGCCCATGCGCAATCGATGAAAGTCGCGCGTTGCCAACATGGACGCAATGGAGCGCAGTCCATTGTGACCGGCCAGCCCTCCCCCTTTCTTGAACCGAATCCGGCCCAGGGGAAGATCAAGTTCATCGTGAATGACAAGAAGATGGCCCGGATCGACCTTGCGATAGGCAAGCACCTTGTGAACGGCCCGTCCGCTCAGATTCATGAAGGTCAGCGGCTTGAGCAGGAGCCAGGGGTCCAGACCACGGGGCTTCCATTCCCAGAGGAGAAAATCCTTTTCAGACTTCGAGGACAGGAGCCTGCACTCGGGTTCATGGGCGACAATGCGATCAACAACCATGAAACCGAAGTTATGGCGGGTTTTGTCGTATTGTTGGCCTGGATTACCCAGGCCGACAATGAGACCAGCATGAGGCATGACATTCTCGGGGGTTGCGTCTGCGGAAAGATAAAAAACAAGAGGCCTCTGAAAGGAGGCCTCTTGGAATGCTCAAAACTACGTGGGAGTGGCAAAACAGAACATGTGCGTAGGAAGAACAACGTCCTGCTATTCTTCGGGCGCCACTTCCGCTACCTCTTCTTCGTCCTCGTCTTTTTCTTCAACAGCGCGAGGAGCAACAACACCCACAACAGCGTAATTGTCTTCATACACGGCACTGACGCCTTCACCAAACTCAACGTCGGCGATGAGGATGCTGTGGCCCAGATCAAGATCCGTCACATCAAGAGTCAGAGAATCGGGAATATCCTTGGGGAGACATTCAACTTCAACGGTTTCACGGAAAATGCCCAGGCGGCCGCCACGCGTCACACCCACGGCCTTCCCTTCAACACGCACGGGAATGGATACCACAACCTTCTTGTGCAGATCGACACCAAAAAAGTCCACATGATTATAAATGGGCTTCAGGGGATGATGGTGAATGTCCTTGATCAGGCAGGGCATGGTTTCGCTTTTGCCGTCCCGGTCGATTTCGAGTTCGAAAACCTTGGCATACCCCACGGCAGAAACCACTTTGGACAAAGCCACAAAATCGACCTTGACCGGAATGTTGTGCCCCTTGGCATCATAGTATACTCCGGGAACCATGCCGGTCTCGCGAAGACGACGGTTGGGACCCTTGCCGGTCTCTGTGCGTCCTTCTACTTCAAGCTTCAACAACTCAGACATATCGTTTTCTCCTTCAAACACGTCCTAGCCCCGAAAAAGGACGCTTACAGACGATTCGGAATGAATATTGTGAATGGCCTTCCCCAGCAGGGAGCCAACGGAAATCACCTTGAACTTGCCGCACGCCTGGGCCTCGGGCCGAAGCGGAATGGTGTCAGTGACAATGATCTCGGAAAAGGGTGATTTTTCAAGACGCTTGATGGCCGGGCCCGAAAGAACGGGATGCGTGGTGCATGCAACAACCTTCTTGGCACCGTTTTCCATCAAGATCTTGCCGGCCTCGACCATGGTTCCGGCCGTATCGATCATGTCATCAAGAACCATGGCCACCTTGTCCTTGACATCGCCAATGACCTGCATGGCCTGGGCCTTGTTGGGCCCTTCACGCCGCTTGTCAATGATGGCCAGACCGGCACCGAGACGCTTGGCATAGGCCCTGGCCCGTTCGGTCCCGCCGGCATCCGGCGAAACCACAACAAGATTCTGACCCAGGGTACGAATATAATCAAGAAGCACTTCGGCAGCATACAGATTGTCGACCGGGATATCAAAAAATCCCTGAATCTGACCCGAGTGGAGATCAATGGTCAGAACCCGATCAACACCTCCTGCGGACAGAAAATCCGCAACCACCTTGGCACTGATGGGAACCCTCGGCCCCACTTTTCTGTCCTGACGGGCATACCCGAAATAGGGAACAACAGCCGTCACCCTGCCCGCACTGGCCCGCTTCAGGGCATCAAGCATCAGACAAAGCTCCATGAGGCTGTCATTCACCGGCGCGCAAATGGACTGAACGACGAAGACATCATCGCCGCGAACATTGTCGCCTATTTCCACCCGGGTTTCACCGTCGCTGAAAGTACCGACCAGAGTCGGGGTCAACCGGTCCCCGAGATGTTCACATATGGCTTCGGCCAGACGCGGATTGGCATTTCCCGTAACAATCCGCAAGTCACCATGTCGCGGCATAACTTGATTCCTCAAAAAAAATTGGCTGGGGCGGAAGGATTCGAACCTCCGAATGACGAGACCAAAACCCGTTGCCTTGCCAGCTTGGCGACGCCCCAGCATCATGTAAAAACGGAAACGGACCGTGCACGCAGATACGTGCATACCCTTTCCCTATCCTGTTCCCTTTGAAAGAAAGCCACCAGGCTCGCTCCGGAACCGCTCATCACGCAACCACACGCTCCCATGGCGATCACCGCCAACTTGAGACGATATAATGACGGATGAGCAGGAAAAACAACGCTCTCGAAATCGTTGTAGAGAACAAGATGTCGTCGAGAGGAAGGATTCCTATCGGCTCGGCTGTACATTGTCAAGATTCGGGAAGATTTTTTTTCCCGATGACCCGATGCCCACCTTTCATCCCAGGCCTTGTAGGCCCAGGCCGTGGCAACGTGAACCTGTGGGCAGATGATCAACCCATGGTAGGCCGCAAGGTCAATGTCCACCGGCTCAAGCCGGTCCCCCCGACCTCTGGCACGACAGGGGTGGTTGACCAGGAAAAAGGGAACATCGGCCCCGAGCTCGCGGGCCAGGCCCGCGAGCTCCTCACGGCCAAGCCCGTGTTTTCCGGCCGTCTGATTGAGCCATTGCAGCAAGGCGGCAGCGTCCGAACTTCCCCCGCCCAGACCGCCTCCCATGGGTATGTTTTTTTCCAGATAAAGCACAAGACCGGGTGTATAGCCCACACGCCCGGACCACGCCGCATGGGTCGCATGCAAGATGTTTCCCGTGCCTGCAAGCTCGGGAATCGAGCAGACAATTTTCAGGCCCGGGTTGGAATTGCGGGTGATGGTCAGGGTATCGCAAGGCGATGACATGGGTACGAACAGGGAATCCAGCTCATGGTACCCGTCCTGATGCACCCCCTTGATGGCAAGGTTCACATTGACCTTGCAGCCCGGCCGCAAAACGACCGGGCTGCTTGTTGCGTGCTCAAAAGCGCGGGCCAGGGACATTACTCTAGTCATCCAGGGGAATGGTGCGAAACAGATTCTGCCCTTTGCGTTTCAGAAAAAGCAGAACCACCCCGTTCTTTTTGGCCTTTTCGACAATGCTTTTGAAATCAGAGACCGTGTTGACAGCATGCTGATTGGCCTCGAGGATGAGATCGCCGGGAGCAATCCCTGCTTCGCCTGCCGGGGAATCACCGCTCATGTCCACCACCAGGAGTCCCCGCACATCCTTGAGTCCGAGGATTTCCAATTCATCCTGTGATGGCGCACGCAGGGTCATACCCAGAACCTGATCGCCCGGCCCGGGCTCTCCGTTGTTTCCCTGCCCCTGTTTGGCCAGTTCCTCGGCAGACCGTTCATCAAGGGAAGTGGTCAAACGGAGTTTCTTGCCCTTGCGCCAGATGGTCAGGTTGACCGTGGCACCGGGCATGAGCCGACCGATTTTTCGGGTCAGATCACCATAGTCTTCCACCTGGTCACCATTGACGGACAGGATCACGTCTCCGGCCTTGACCCCGGCACGATCGGCAGGCCCTCCGGGCGTGGTCGAGGCCACCAGGGCTCCCACGTTCTCCTTGAGACCAAGGGCGCGGGCGGTATTGTCATCCATGGCCTGCACCATGACCCCCAGAAGCCCCCGCTTGACCTTCTTGAACTCCTTGAGCTGATCAATGATGTCTTTGGCCATGGCGCTGGGAATGGCAAATCCGATGCCCTGCCCCGAAGCCACAATGGCCGTGTTGATCCCGATGACCTTGCCCTTCATGTTCAAAAGCGGGCCGCCACTGTTGCCGGGATTGATGGATGCGTCCGTTTGCAGAAAATTGTCATAGGGTCCGGCACCAATGACCCGCCCCTTGGCACTGATGATCCCGGCGGTTACCGTATGATCGAGTCCAAAGGGGTTGCCAATGGCCATAACCCACTCGCCAACCTCGAGCTTGTCGGAATCACCAAAGGCAAGATGAGGGAGACGGGTCTTGGCGTTGATTTTGAGAAGAGCCAGATCGGTTTCCGAATCCGTGCCGATGATATCGGCCAGATAGGATTTTTCCCGCTTGCCGTTTTCCCGAAGCCGAATCTTGATTTCGTCAGCGCCATCAACCACATGGTTGTTGGTCACGATGTACCCGTCGGAACTGATGATGAACCCCGATCCCAGGGAACGTTCCTTGCGGGGCTGCCGGTACTGTTTTCCGAAAAAACGCTCGAACTGATCAAAAAAATCATCAAACGGCGTGCCCTGCTTGGGTCGGTTGGGCATGAATCTCTCAATGCCCTGTTTGGGCTGGACCGTCTTGACCGTACTGATATTCACCACCGCTTCGCCCGCTTCCTCGGCCAGCCGGGTGAACTCGGGCAAGGCGGCCCAGCTGGATGAGGTCAGAAAAAGCAGTATGAGGAAAACGGGAACAAGATGCAGTGCGGTTTTTTTCATCATGGCATTCTCCTTGGTTGCAAACGGCCGGTCGATCAGCGCATCCCCTGATCACAATGTACCCGGCAAACCGGATACACCTGACATGCAAACAGCGAACAACAGGGAACATGCACACAGCAGCCCCCCCGCTACTCGGCTCGGCAAACACCCCGTACTTGTAAGCCGGCACGGACGATAGTCAATAGCCATGTCGACACACACAAACCGGATTCGGACATCAAGGCAGACACGGCATGCGTGCCTCCCCCTTCGTCCTCCAAAGAACAACACTGCGGATAGTGTTCTTGACGAAGGGGTGGATAGCAAAGGGTATGTGGACATGCAAGGTGAGGGAAATCATCATCTGCGCGGGAAAAATGCGCACAGGGCTTCAGGAGCCAGGAACGGGCCGTCGGGAAAGGGGAAAACCAGGCCCGTGATCACGCCTGGTCATCCGGCATGTCTGATTCGTCTTCCGCAAACTTCACGCCACGAGCAAGTCTATTTGATGTATCCCTGTTCCTCGAGGAAAAGCAGGACCATCTGGGCCCCTTCTGCCGGCGAGACCGCGCTCGTATCAACGGTAAGTTCGGGATCAACGGGCGGCTGGTAGGGATCATCAATACCCGTGACCCCCGTGATCATGCCCTTGCGGGCCTTGGCATACAGCCCCTTGCGATCCCTGCTTTCGCACACCTCAAGGGGGGTGCTCAAATACACCTCAATATATCCCCCATATCGGGAAATCAGTTCCCGGTTGTATTGGCGGGAGTCTTCAAAGGGTGCGATGGGTGCGCAGATGGCAATGCCCCCGTTTTTGGTAATCTCCGAAGCCACAAATCCGATACGCCGAACATTGATCTCCCTGTGTTCCCGGGAAAAATCAAGCTCACTGGAAAGATTTCGTCTGACAATGTCCCCGTCAAGCAGGGTGACCGGACGATCCCGCATCTCCAGAAATTTTTTGCGAAGCACCTTGGCCAGGGTGGATTTGCCCGCACCGGAAAATCCGGTCAGGAAAATCGTGAATCCCTGCTTGTGACGCGGTGGAAACGCGTATCTGAGTTCCTGGACCACTTCGGGAAACGAAAACCATTCAGGCACATCCAGACCCCATTCCAGACGACGCTGCAGCTCCTGGGAGGAAATTTCCCTGATGTCCATGTCTTCCCGGACCTCATCGGCAGGAATGTACTGGGCCCTGTTTTCCACGTAAACCATGGGTTTGAGACGTACCGGCTGGATACCGATCTCCTCGTGATGACGGGCTACCAGATCGTATCCCGCCCATCGGGGATACAAGGCCTGGTCTCCATCAGCCCCAGGATCGGCCATGCAGTCCGAGAGCATGACATGGCTGCATCCATAATTCTTGTGGATGAGGGCCCGCCACAATGCTTCCCGGGGACCGGCCCAGCGTGCGGCAAGAGGCAGGATGCCCAGAGCAATCATGTTGTCGGGAAACCTGGCAGCAAAGGCCTGATAACAACGCACCTGGGTGATGGGGTCGAGTTTTCCGGTCTGAAAACCGCCAACCAGGGGATGCAGGAAAATGCTGGCGCCCACTTCGCGCGAGGCCCGAAGGATCATTTCCTTGTGGGCACAATGCAGGCAGGTATCGGCCTGAAATCCCACAACCCGCCGCCACCCTCTCTGGGCAAACTGCTGGTGGGCCATGGACGGTGTCATCCAGAGGGACGGAAAATCATAATGCATGGGCAGATGCAGACCTTCAACCCTGCCTCCCAGGTACCATTCGTCCACACGGTCGTAGAGGTAGCGCACGGCCGGATGTTTGGCAGGATCATCCGTTCCGAAAACCTGCAAGGCCTCCTGGCGCTTGTCCGGACGCCACACGGACTCCACGTGGAGGATGGCCAGGAGAAACCCCTCCTGATCACGAAGTCCGACAACGGTCCCGGGCTCGCATCGTTCGGCCAGACAACGGGGAACATCCAGGGTCACGGGCATGGGCCAGAGCATGCCGTCTGCCAGACGCATGTTGGCAAGAACGGACTCGTAATCCTCCTGGCACAAATACCCTTCAAGAGGATAAAAGGCCCGGTTGAGCAAAAGTTCAAGATCGCACAGCTGACGGGAACTCAAGTCAATGAACGGGCAAGACAGAACACTCGTCTTGAGATGCTCGGCCCTTCTCAAATGGACAAGCAGGGATTCGGATGTATTCATAAAAGACATAAGGGATTGGGCGTGCTCCGGCATGTACGAAATGGCCTCCTCGCATGCACCGGTATCAAGGATGGTCCGGTTTCACGAATCATGGCATCAACAGGGAGTGACAGGAATCAACAGGCAGACACGACGGATACATACCGACGAACCCGGGGACCTGAGAGGCCTTCAAGAACTGTGATCCACGCCCCTGTTTCTGAATATACCTGCATGTGGTCTTTTTGAGGATATCCAGGGCGCACGGGCCGCTCGTGTACAATGCCACCACATGAACACCCAGGGACGAAAAAATCTTGGCAAAGATGGTAAACAGTTCCTGCTGCCGCGTACCACGATTTGTGACAAAATCCTGATTGCCCAGCTGGACCGCCTTGAAGGGAATAACCGAAAAGGCAAAAAAATATTTCAAATCCGCAAGATTCGTCCGCAACCTGTCCACAATGAAATTGATACCCAATGCATGGTAGCGGTGGATGAAAAACTGTTTTTTCATGTCCTGATCATCAAAACATTTTTTGGAAGCCTTGATCCACACATTCCCGGGATCCATGCCGGAATGTTCCAGGGCGTGGCGAAACGCGTGCAACATGCACGCAGAAGCCAGCTGACGTTCAGACATGCGCACCTGGACAAAAAAGGGGTGCACACCATTCCCCTGCTCCTTCCATGCCTGCACATCCCGACAGATCCTGCCAAGGAGCCAAAGTCCCATGAGCAACGATCCCCCAGATGCATCCAGAAGGTTGAAAAAATTCCGGGACAAGGGTGCATCCTTGCTGGAGGCCACCTGAATCAGGGCCTCGACCCCTGCCACCCGTCCCGAACGCACATCAAATACCGGCTGGTACCGAACGGAAAAGGCGTTGTTCATCAATGCCTGCATCATGCATTCGGTCAGGGCTTCCGCCGAACCAAACCGATCCAGGTCATCCGCAAACCGGGCCGTTTTCAAATGGGTGTCGGTCTTCATGGCCGTGGAAGGCTCCTTTTCCGCCATGAACAAAAACAGGATTTCAGAAGAAAACCCTGCAGCAAACATCCAGATGGTCATGCCTCGAAGGGTACCGCTGGCATCGGTCCAGGAGCGGAACACCACATGAGGCGTTGTTCCCCCCTCATCCAGATCATTGATCAATCCGTCTGCCATCTTGTTCCACCACCGCAAGAAACCGCCATCATACTCCTCGAAAAGAACATGCATTTTCCGGTTGGTGGCGTGAATGCGTCCGTCACGACTGACAATGCACAAACCCATGGCAAGTTGTTGCAGCAAGAAGTCATCGTCGAGTTCGGGATCGACAAATCGCTCGCACGGATCCGGGAGATACATGATATGTGACATAATTTTTGCTACCAAACAGTCCCAAGAGGTTATCTTTCATTGTCTACACAGAAGATGGATCGGGCCGACATGACTTCATGAATCATACACGATGCGTGCCATACCCGTTTCCAGGCCCTTTTGCTGCTTTGTGGCCCATGCATACAAAAAACCCCCTTGCTGGCAGCCATAACCCAGCCATCAACCCATGCATCCGATCTGACAGCATGGACCCTGTGTGTAAACAGCCCTGTCAAGGGCGGCCCACATCCGGTGGTGATCAATGGAAAATGGACGTGTTGTCCATATTTGCAGGAAACCGGGGAAAAGCGGTCATGCAGAAAGGAGGCTCTGGATCGGTCGAACCTGCGTCCATACGGCCGAAGAGGAGGTAGAGGGGACGGTGCACCCATCATCAGGTCCCCCCGCTTCAAAAAAAAACCTTTTCCGGAATCACGGGAAACCGGAAAAGGCAGTTCCAACGGGGTGCGCCAGCAGGCTCGAGCTCGCAAACCGATTCAAGGCAATCGACTCACCACAAAAGGCAAGTCATCCTTTTTTCACGGGGATGCAACCAGGTGGTGACAACCCGGCACGAGATGCTCAGGAAACAAGGCTGTTCCTCTTGGGCTTGCGAAAATACCGGTTGTGCTTCTTGAGAAGCTGGTACAGACGCGCTCTTGAAAGATCCGAATAGGCACAGGCCTGGGCAATGTCGCCGTTGGAAAGGGCCTCCAGGTCGTCCAGATACACCTCTTCCATCTTGGATATGGCTTCTTCACGCATCTGTTTGTACGTCCTGCAGGTTTCGGGATCCAGATTTCTTCTGACATGCCCTCCCGAGTGCTCTTGGGGGGCGGGCTGGGGGGGGGCGGCGGTGACACATAAGTTGTCAATTCCGGCCGGGGCAGCGTGTGATTGGACTGGATGATTTTCACCCGGATATCCACAGGCAGATGGTGAGGATACAGATGCCGTTCCTCAAGGGCATTGTTCACGGCAATGTACAGGGTATTGAGCAGTTCCCGAACATTGCCCGGCCAGGAATAACACAAAAGGGCATGAATGAAGTCTTCAGAGGGCGTTTTATCTATGACTTTGTATTCTTTGCATATTTTAGGGACATAATGGGCAAGGAGATCAGGGATGTCCTCTTTGCGCTCACGAAGAGGCGGCAGCTCGATAACCATGCCGCTGATCCGGAAATAAAGGTCCTTGCGAAATTCCTCTGCCTCGACCATCTGGAGAAGAGAACGGTTGGTTGCACAGACAAGGCGAAAATCGCTCTGTTCCTCATTTCTGGAACCCAGAGGCCGAAACCGTTTTTCCTGCAACACCCGCAAAAACGATTTTTGAACCTCAAGAGGCAGTTCGCCAATCTCGTCCAGAAACAGACTGCTCCCATCGGCCTGGGCCACAAGCCCCTGCTTCCGGGCGACAGCTCCGGTAAAAGCGCCTTTGTCATGACCAAAAAGCAGACTCTCCGCCAGAGTCCGGGTAAGGTTGGTGCAATCGACAACAACCATGCGCCTGTTACCCCGGGGACTGTTGTCATGCAGGGCGCTGGCAAACAGTTCCTTGCCCGTTCCGGTCTCGCCGACAAAAAGAACACTGCACATGGATTCCGATGCCCGGGCCAGTGAGTCCAGACATCGGCGCAACCGCATGCTCCGCCCGATGATCTTGTCCCGCTTGAGGATCTTTTGCCGGGCAAAGGCTTTTCGTTTTTCCCGGCTCTGCAGGACTCGGGCGATCATGCATTGCACCGATCCTATGGAAACGGGCGTACCCAGATAATCCCAGGCCCCCTGACTGATGGCAGAGGCAGCCGTCTCCGGATCACCTTCATTGGTCATGGCTATGACATCGGGCATGGAAGGCAGCTCCTGCAATTTCGGAATCCATTCCAGGCCATGGCCGCCTTCCAGCATGACATCCAGAAAAACCACCTCATAACTGCCGTCCGAAGAGGCTGTTGCATACCCTTCCCTGATGCCTTCGACAAAAACGGGATCATGCCCCATGCGTTGAGAAAGCGAGAGGATCGCTTCACAAAATTCGTTGTGCTTGCCGATAACCAATATCTTTCCCATGCTACCAACTCCTTCGAAATGCCGTTATGCTGCCATTTTTTCCACCGGGTTGCAGAAATGCATTTTGCCCATAATATGTAATGATTTAAGCTGCCTGATCACAGGAAATAAAAGAATATCATAATGAAAATTTATTGTCTACCATCTTTGGACTTTTTGACACAACTTTGCATGATTTGGCATACATTATTTAATACTTTAACAGGTTAGAATACCGTTTCATAAAACATGCAACATGGTATTACACGGTTCCACTCATCGTGCTCCCAAAAATCAAACATGACCACTTTGTATTACAAAATGCACAGGATGACATTCACCAAAACCATGGCGCTCAAGGCATAAACATCCAACCAACTGATTTTACTTAAAACGAAACAAAAAACAACAGAATCACAATGTTCAATCATGTTGTGCTTTCGCTATCAAGGCAGAATATCCCTCTGTTTCAACACCTGTTTTTCAGAACATGGCGAGCATGTACGTAACAACACGCTTCTTGAAATCATCAGAGGGCATCAGGCCTTGTTCATGGGACAATCATTCATTCGTTCACGCATACACTCTTTAGGCGTATGACTTTACAGACATTTCAATCATCCGCATAATCAAACACCATGAATACAATGTTTTGCACAATCCAATGCACGAAAAGCATACGCGATCCACAGATTTTTGCCAAAAAATACGAAAATGTTTCGCCCACGTACTTGTGAACATTTTCTGGACTGAGCTGCAATCAATGCACGGCAGCCAAAGGGACTGCACGTTTTTGAAGTATCATCTCCCGGTCACAGACCAACAAAAAAAGCCTCCTGATCGCAGACTTGCGATCAGGAGGCTTTTTTTGTGAACACCAGCAAACGTCAAGACGTCATCATTGCCTTTTCAAAAGAGTATACAAAATCGGCATACCCTTCATAATCGTTGAAAGTAACGTCCTGTTCGCCAAAATTTCCAGTCAACTTCAAGGTGTAGATATGCTTTCCGCTGGATGAATCAATCTTGAGCTCCTTGTGGACATCGCTCAGCGGCACTTTTTTGGTAAAAAAGAACCATTGGGGAATAGCCAGACATTTTTCTGCGACATCAACCCTGACCTGAGCCATACGCGCCTCCTGAAGTTATGTAATGATGGACCGTTACATGTCCAATTCGCTTACATTATCACCATAGAAAATAGCACGAAAACAGGACATATGACAAGAGGGTTTTTGAAATATTCCCGAAACGATTTTCACACCTTGCCGGTATTCAGGTGGTGGGCAAACGGGGCATTGCGTACAATTCCCCGCCAAAGGCGTCGTTGATGACCAAAAGGGGAAAATCCCTGACCTTGAGAACCCGGACCGCTTCGGGTCCCAGTTCCTCATAAGCTATGACCCTGGCCTTTTCGATACATTGGGAAATGAGCGCTCCTGCGCCTCCGGTGGCTCCGAAATAGACACCCTTGTGGGTCTGCAGGGCATCCTTGACCGCCTGGTTGCGCTTGCCCTTGCCAATGCTCGCCTTGACCCCGAGGGAATGCAGGTATGGAGCAAAGCTGTCCATCCGGTAGCTCGTGGTCGGTCCGGCCGAACCGATGGGACGGCCCTCGGGAGCCGGGGACGGACCTACATAATAGATGACCGCACCCTGCAGGGGAAACGGCGGTTCTTCGCCCTTTTCCAAGGCCGTGACAATCTTCTTGTGGGCCGCGTCCCTGGCCGTGTACACCAGACCGGACAAAAGGACCTTGTCACCGGCCCGCAGCTTTTCGACATCCTCGTCGGTCAACGGGGTCTGGAGTTTGTATTCCTTGCTCATGAGATGCTCACCTCCAGATGACGTGATGAATGACATTGAACGTTCACGGCCAGGGGAAGACTGGCGATATGGCAGGGAGCCATATTGATGCGAACGCCAAGACAGGTGGTCTTCCCTCCCAGGCCCATGGGACCTATGCCCAGATCATTGATGGCCGCAAGCAATTCGTCCTCCATGGCCGCGATCTCGGGATCGGGATGGGGAACATCAAGGGGTCTGAACAGGGCCTTCTTGGCCAGGATGGGTGCCTGATCAAAGGTCCCGCCAATGCCCACACCCACAATGGTCGGCGGGCAGGGATTGGGGCCGGCCTCGGCCATGCGGTTGATCACAAAGTCCCGGATGCCCTTCCATCCCTGAGCCGGTGTGAGCATGGTCGCCCGGGACATGTTCTCGCTGCCGCCCCCTTTGGCCATGAACCGGATGGTCAAGCCGTCGCCCGGGACCACATCCGTATGGATAATGGCCGGGGTGTTGTCCCCGGTATTGGCACGTGTCAGGGGATGGCAGGCTGATTTCCGCAGAAAGCCCTCCTTGTATCCCCGTCGGACTCCCTGGTTGATGGCTTCGGTAAGATCTCCCTGAACATGGCAATCATTGCCCAGTTCCACAAAAAAAACGGCCAATCCGGTATCCTGACACAGGGGCAGCCGGGTTGACTTGGCCAGGGCGGCATTGTCCAACAGCTGTTGCAGGACCTCGCGGCCCGCCGGGGACGTTTCCTCTTCCAAAGCCGATGCAAGGGCCTTGAGCACGTCCTGGGGAAGCTCAACATTGGCCCTGACAACCATTTCCGCGACCTTGTCCGTGATGCTTGCAGCGTCTATCTGGCGCATGGTTCGCTCCTTGTTGCAAAAAAGGCCGGACACGGTGTCCCATGCCCGGCCCGGGTAATCAGATCACGACCCGCCCGTTCAGCAGGTCTTTTTTTTCCCGCGTTTGAGATCCTTGAGGGCAAAAAAGCCCATTTTGCGACGCAAAAATCCGAGCTGATCCTGCAGGGGCAGATTCTTGGGACAGACATCCTCGCAGCCCAAAAGACCCATGCACCCGAAGATGCCCTGATCGTTGCCGATGATCTCGAAATAATCCTTTTCCTCGCGCTCGTCCCTGGGATCAAGGATGAATCGGGCAATGCGGTTCAGGGCAACGGCCCCGAGAAAATCCTCGCGCATCCGTGCCGTACCGCAGGCGGCCAGACAGCACCCGCACTCCACACACCTGTCAAGCTCGTAGATCTGCTCGGCAAGCTCGTTGTCCATGCGCTCTTCTTCGGCCTCGGGATCGAATTCCTTGGAGGTATGAATCCAGGATTCGATATGGGTGTTCATCTCCCTAAACCATGTGCCCGTGTCCACGGAAAGATCCCCGATGAGCTTGAAAAAGGGTAACGGAAGCAGGGTAATCTGACTGGGAAGATCCTTTGTCTTGGTCTTGCATGCCAGATTGGGTCGACCATTGATGACCATGCCGCACTGCCCGCAAATCCCGGCCCGACAACAGAAATCGAATTGCAGGGAAGGATCCTGCTCTTCCCGGATCCTGTTCAGGGCGATGAACAGGGTCATGCTTTCGGTCTCGTCAATATAGAAGGATTCCATGTGCGGCTTGGAATCCGGGTCCTGGGGATTGTATCGAAAAATGTTTATAGTGAGCATTCTGTCCATGGATTAGGCCTCTTTATCGTCTGCGCTGATGATTTTTCCTCCGCCATAGCCTCGTTCACCCGGGGGAAGTTCAAAACTCGGAGTGGCGGGCTCGTACCGCAAGGTGGGCAGATCCGCACCCTCTTCCCAGGTGGCCAGGGTTCTGACCAGCCAGTCACGATCATTGCGTGCGGGATAGTCTTCGCGGGCGTGACATCCACGGCTTTCCCGACGTTCCAAAGCGCCATAGGCAACACAAAGGGCCATGCGCACCATGCCGGGAAGCTTGAGGGCCAGAGCCAGTTCGGGATTGGCACCCAGACCGTTGCTCTTCAAGCCCAGGTTGGCGGTGCGGGCATGGACTTCCTGCAGAGTCTTGACGGCCTGGTCCAGATCCTTTTCATTGCGGAAAATGCCCACGCCTTTCATCAGGGCATCCTGCATCATGTTGCGCAGCTCGTAGACGTTCTCCTTGCCCCCTCCATGGATGAGCGTGTCGATCCGGGCCTGATCCTTCTTGAGCCGTTCGTCAATGACAGCGGTCTTGAACGTGGCCGTAGCCCCCTGAAGATACTCGACCACCTTGGCTCCGATGATCTTGCCGGCAACCACGGTCTCGGCCAGGGAGTTGCCTCCCAGGCGGTTGAACCCGTGCAGATCCCAGCAGGCAGCCTCACCTGCGGCAAAAAGGCCCTTGAGGCCATAGGCAGCGCCGTGCTTGTTGGTGCGCACCCCGCCCATGCTGTAATGGTGAGTGGGTCTGACAGGAATGAGCTGATGCAGGGGATCAATGCCCAGAAAATTCTGACAGATCTCGTCGACTTCCCGCAATTTGGTCCGGATATGGGCTTCGCCAAGATGACGGATATCCAGCCAGAGATGGTCGTCCCCATAGGGATTCTTGACGCCAAAGCCCTTGCGGATGTGTTCGATCATCCGACGGGAAACAACATCCCTGGAGGCCAGCTCGGCCTTTTCGGGCTCGTAGTCGGGCATGAACCGGTCCTCGTTCTTGTCCAGCAGGGTCCCGCCGTCTCCACGACACCCCTCGGTGACCAGGATATCCGTGGGAACAATACCCGTGGGATGAAACTGGATGGCCTCCATGTTCCCCAGGGAAACCACGCCTGTATCCAGGGCAATGGACTGGCCTCCTCCCTCGCAGATGACCGCATTGGTCGTGTTCTTATAAATCCTTCCGTATCCACCCGTGGCCACAAGCGTGGCCTTGGCCAGATACACGCGAAGCTTGCCGGTTTTCAGACAGCGGGCCACAACCCCCTGGCAATGCTCCCCATCATGAATCATGGAAATGGCTTCCACACGATCATGCACCTGAACACCCATCTGGGTGGCCCGGTTGTCCATGGTGTAGAGCACGGCGTGCCCGGTCCCGTCTGACGTGTAGCACGTTCTCCATTTGGCCGTACCCCCGAAATTCCTGGAGGTAATAAGCCCTTCCTTGGCCGGGTCTTCAAATTTTTCGTACTTCTGACCGCCCTTGTAATAAAACCCCTTGCCGCCAACAACGCGGTTCCAGGGAACCCCCCAATGGGCAAGCTCGCGCATGACAATGGGTGCGGTGTCCACAAACATCCTGGCCACTTCCTGGTCACACCCCCAGTCCGATCCCTTGACCGTATCCAGAAAATGGACATCCGGACTGTCGCCTTCGCCCATGACGGAATTACCCAATGCCGCCTGCATGCCGCCCTGGGCTGCCGAGGAATGAGAGCGCTTGGAATGGACCAGACTCAAACAGATGACATCGAACCCGGCTCCTGCGGCCTCAATGGCCACGCGCTCTCCGGCCAACCCGGCCCCCAGGCACAACAGGTCTGTATATATAGTTTCAACCATGTTTCCCCCTTGCTCTACACGCTCAGAAAATAGAAACGGATCAATGAGACCAGGTCGATGGCGACCAGAACGCCTGCAAAGATGTACAGATATTTCTTCATCCTCGCCCTGTTCTCGCGACGGATATACCCCCACTTGACCCCTGCCCGGTAGACGCCGATGGCCACGTGCATGGCCACGAAAAGGAGAAAGAAAAGATAGAACCACAGCCAGGTTCCGGCATACAGGAGAGCCACGGACTTTTCCGCGGTAATGGGAAGATCATTGAGCAGCACCCACATGTGGATGGAGCCCATGAGCAGGATGAGCATCCCGGTGACAGCCTGGATCAGCCAGAGCCAGGTATCCTCATGGTGCATCATGCGGGCATGCTTCCAAATCACGGACTGCTGAGCGGCCCGAAAGGGAATCTTGCGGGCCGCAAGCACGAAATGCAGCAGAAAGACGAGCCCGATGATCGGCCCGCCGACTTGTGCCAGGCCGGTATTCTCGAAAAAACCGGCCATACCATTGAACGTGGACGCCCCGAAGATGACGCTGGCCACGAAAAGGGAATGGCCCATGATAAAAAGGACCAAACCGATACCAGACAACACTTCCAGCCAGTCCAGGACCGCCGGTGTCCTGGTGGACGACTGGACGTGCATGGTCGTATCACTCCACATATGACCTCCCATAATATATTGGAACAGAAGAACAACACGCAAAAACGGGTGCAATTCTGTTACTCGATATGAAAGGCAAAAGCAAATACAATGCAGGGGAATATGAGAAAAAGGCCGATATATCCGGGGAATCGGCAAAAAAAGGCTGCAAACGGGCCGACCAAGAGGATATACGGCAAGAGAAAGGGAGTTGATGGCCAGCAAGAGGCCATAGTCGCCAGGTCAGGCAGACTGGTGGCAGGCCCCCCTCAGGTCAGAGGGGCCCGTACAACACAAAAAAAGCACGAAGAACATCGGTGCATCCTACTTGGCCTGGGGAGACCAGCATTCGGCGTGATTGGCACGAACCACCTGCTGTTTCTTGGCACGCAGTTCCTCGATCACATCGATATCGTAATCAGTCCACTCCACACCCATGAGTTCGGCCACCCAGGTCTTTTGGGTGGGATCGTACCATGTCCCCCCGACATTCTGTTCCTTGTACCAGACAACCGTCTGGATTTCGTTTTCCCGGCAGATTTCCAGACGGATATCAATGGCGTCTTGGGAATGAACGCAGATACCGTCTTCATACTCGTATTCCTTGGTGAAAATTTCATCCTCGGAGTTTCCAAGCGTCTCGATGACAACCTTGCCATGCAACTTTTCCATACCCTGATCCCCACAATCTGACAGATTCAAGCCGGCTGGTGCCGACCAGTACTCATGACCGCATGCACAAACGTGTGGATCACTTAGTGAAAGAAAGAACAAATATCAAGTCATGGGGGGTACAAAACTTTTATCGTCTCCCAGACATGCGCCCGGACGTCTGGTGAGAAACAGGGATTTGTCGAGTCCGGGCTTGTTCTCGTGGTGAGAGCGTGTTAACGAAGAGAATCAACTTCCAGCCAGGGAGAAAGCCATGCAATACTACCGGGAAAAACGGCGGTACGACCGCCATGACAACGTGGATGAGCTCCAGGTCTCCAGTGACAACCAGAGCCCAACCAGGGTGGTGCTCCTCAACTACAGCAAGGCCGGGGTGTATATCAAAAGTCCACGTTATCTTGCTCCGGGCGCTCCGGTAAATCTTGCCGCGGATGAGCACCTCAGGGACAAGGTTCCCCAGACCTGCAAGGGCAGCGTTGTCTGGTGCTCATTCGTGGCCGGCAAACGCCCCCATTTCCGGGCAGGTATCAGATTTTTTCAAGACCACGACGGGACAAATTAAAGGCAGGGGTTACGGTACGCGAACCACGTTTGGAAAGGCAAAACAGGATGATGCCCGGGTGTTGCCCGCGCATCAAGGCCAACAATAAAACGATTGCCTGTTGTGTTCAGCCCTGTTTGGGCCGACCCGTCTTGTCCGGTTTGGAGGACCTCCCGTGCTGGCGCGCGGGGTCGGGAGAAGGGGACTGTTTGGTTTTGCGCTGCTTCCAACCCGCAAGCTGGGCCCCCAGATAAAGAAATCCGTGCTTGATCAGTCGCCACGAAAAGATTCCCACCCAGGCCACAAAGGCCATGTTGCTCCTGGCAGCCTGATGGACCGATTCCTTGACCATTGCCTTGGATTCCTCAAAGGCCTCTTCGGTCTCGGGGTTGACCTCAACGGGTTTGCGCCGGGGTTTGACAACAAGATTGCGGGTATATTTATCTTGATCGGACATGCTCATATCCCGTGCTGACCGTGGTCAGCCATGCTTGCGGGCTCATGGACCTCCCTACAGGACGGATCCACAAGCCCTTGTGTTCCATCACGCAACAACCTGTACAATCATATGTCTCTGTGTGGACATGCGCAAGAGAAGGTATAAAAAAAGCCGCCTGAATATTCAGACGGCTTTTTCAATGGCGTGGTGCCGAAGGGGGGACTCGAACCCCCACGGGTGTTAACCCACTAGCACCTCAAGCTAGCGTGTCTACCAATTCCACCACCTCGGCATCCTGTCACCCTGCCCTATTGCTCGGCAGGATCGTTTGCTGTTTCGGTGTCTTGCACCGCGTCAGCAGGAGTGGCTTTTACGGATTTCGATTCCTCTTGTCCAGCATTTTTTGCATCTTCGGCAACATTTTTTTCTGTTGCCTCCGAAACCGGGGCAGGAGCCGGTTCGACAGCCGGAACCGGGGCGTCAAGAACAATGGACTCCCGGGGTGTTTGATGCTGGGCCGTGCTCATATACGTAAATGTCAGCGAGGTGACGAAAAAAACGGCTGCTGCTGCACCGGTCAATTTGGTCAACAGGCCACCTGCGCCGCTGCTGCCAAACAGGGAGGTGCTTCCGCCACCAAAAATGACCCCCATGCCTTCCTTGCCGGACTGCAGAAGTACCAAAACGACCAAAACGATACACGCGATAATATGAATGGTGATAACCAGAGAATTCAAGGTCTCGACCTCCTGACCTGCCGAACAAGACCCGAAGGTCTTTCATTGTCCGGGAACTTTGTCCCGGAGTTGTCTGTTGTGCAGCCACGTGCGCAACGCACCCGACAAACAAAAATAATATCTTTTCAGATAATTATGCCAGCACGATCCGGCTGAAGCTTTCAGCCTTCAAGCTCGCGCCACCTACCAGCACCCCGTCGACATTGTCAAGGGCAAGGATGGATGCGCAATTGTCCGGCTTGACGCTTCCTCCGTAGAGAATGCGGATGTTGTTCCCGGTCTCGCCCAACAGATTCACCAGTCTGGAGCGGACCACGCCATGGGCCTGGATGATTTCTTCGGGACCGGCCACCTCGCCCGTACCAATGGCCCAAACCGGCTCATAGGCAACCACCATCCTGTCCGGATCAACCGCCCTGGTGACGCCGGACAGGCCCTTGTCAAGCTGTCGGAAGAGTACTTCCTCCACCCGGCCCTGCCTGCGTTCCTCAATGGTTTCCCCGATGCACAGGATGACAGCAAGTCCTTTTTCAAGGCCAAAAGCAACCTTGCGACCCACAAAGTCGTCCGTTTCGCCCAGGATGTGCCTGCGCTCGGAATGGCCTGCCAGGGCAAAGGTGCATCCGAGATCCAGAAGCTGGTCGGGACAGATCTCTCCGGTGAACGCCCCCTGATCTGCAGGATAGAAATTTTCTCCGCCCAGCAGCATGCCCTTGTGGCCTGCAAGCACCTGACCCACCCCATGAAGCAGGGTAAAGGGCGGAATGACCAGCATCTCCCTGTCATCGGGAAGGCGGCCGGACACGAGTTGCACGAGTTCATGGGCCGTTGCCACCCCCTCTTCATGGGTTTTGAACATCTTCCAATTGGCAGCCATGAGTTTTTTCATTGCGCCTCCTTGTCCTGCAGAGCCTTGAACGCGGGAAGTTCCTTGCCTTCGAGAAACTCCAGAAACGAACCGCCACCCGTTGAGATAAAGGAAATCCTGTCCTGGATACCAAGGGTATGGATGATGGCATCCGTGTCACCGCCCCCGACAATGCTCAGGGCATCGGACTGGGCCACGCCCATGGCCAGATTAAAGGAACCCTGGGAAAAAACCTTGTTTTCAAAGGCGCCCATGGGGCCGTTCCAGACAATGGTTGCTGCGTCACGGATACCCTCGGCAAACAGGGCCGAAGTGGCCGGACCGATATCCAGGATCATTTCTCCCTTGGGAACATCCTGATACGGGCAGACGCCTGCGGTCATCTCCCCCTGGGGACCGTCCCCCAGGATGTAGTCCACGGGCAGATACAGACTGACTCCCTTGTCCCTGGCCTTGGCAATGATGGACCGGGCCTCGTCCAGAAGATCGTCCTCCACCAGGGACGTGCCCACTTCATACCCCTGGGCCTTGCGAAAGGTATTGGCCATGGCCCCGCCGATGAGAATGCGATCGACCTTGTCCAGAAGAGCATGCAGAATGCCGAGTTTGGAGGAGACCTTGGCACCCCCGGTAATGGCCACAAAGGGTCGCTTGGGATTTTTCAGGGCCTCGCCCAGATATTCCCACTCTTTTTTGAGGAGCAGTCCGCCGCAGCACAAGGCAAAATGATCCAGGACCCCGACCACGGATCCGTGGGCACGATGGCATACCCCAAAGGCGTCGTTGACATAGCCATCAAGACCGCCAGCCAGGGCCTTGCAGAAAGCGGGATCATTCTTTTTTTCGCCCGCATGGAACCGGAGGTTCTCGAGCATGAGGATCTGGCCGGGCTTGAGCTCATCAACCATGGACTCTGTGGCCTTGCCGATGCAATCCGGGGCCATGAGCACCTCCTGGCCGAGAAGTTCGGCAAGATGTCTGGCCACGGGTGCCAGGGAAAGCTCGGGAACCACCTTACCCTTGGGCTTTCCCAGATGGGAACAGAGAACCAGGGTACAGCCCTGCTCAAGAGCGAACCGCAACGTGGGCAAACTGGCCCGTATGCGATTGTCATCCTTGATGACCCCGTCTTTGAGGGGGACATTGTAGTCCACGCGAATGAGCAGACGTTTGCCCTTGATGGGGGCATTATCAATAAAACGCATGCATGACTCCTTCAGGTTTGATCATGGTGTGAAAATCATCTTGTGAAAGGGTCGGCATTTTCCCTTCATGCCTGAGTGTTTGCTGCTTGGCGGCAGAACCGGTACGGGGCATCCCACCATTTTCCCCAACGGACAGGATGCAAACCAGGTGGAATTTCTCCCTTCGGGGCAACAATCTTCTAGGCAACAATCTTGGCCAAAGGACCGGGCTTGAGACTCGCAGCCATGGCATCGGTCCCTGAAGTCAATCCCTTGACCTCTTCATACCCCTTGGACAGGAGATAGAGATAGCACATGGCAGCCCTGAATGCCGTGGCGCAAAAGGGGATGATGAATTTGTCCCGGGGAATTTCGTCCAACCGGTCCGGGATCTCGTTGAGGGGAATATGTTTGGCAAAGGGAAATTGCAAATGATCCACCTCTTCCCGGGCCCGGACATCCAAAAACAGGAAATGATCGTTCCCGATGAGGGGCAGGGCCTCGGCCATGGTCATGCCGTATTCACCAGTTGCAAAGAAAGTGAAATCCATATCACGCAAAATGTCTTCACACGCCTGCATTGTCATACCTCCTTGGGTAGAATGGTACATTCAAAAAACCACTACCCTGTACTCCACTTTGCAAGCAAAAAAAAGAGCGCCAGAGGAAAAAATCCTGCCCCATGCCACCCAAAACAAGACATGACGCCTGCTTCAATAAGGCTGCAACAGGCCTCTTCAGATCCCTGACAGTCTCCGCCACGTTTCCCTGCACCTGACGCATACAACACCCCGCCAACCTGCCACCTGCATTCCCGGGCATATCTTTCATTGAAAAACCGGATCATCTTTGGCATGGGTATACGTCTTGTCATGACGTGCACACACTTTTTTGGCCAAACCCTTGCGAGGGATCACAACAGCCATGCAACCACCCATCCCTGAAACATTACTGGAGACCATTGGCATGGAGTCCCTGACCGGCGACCATCTTCTCAAAAGAAACGTGGCTCTTGAAATCATCGCCACCCTGTTTCAGGACAAGGGGGAGGCGTGGATACGGGATAACCTCGATACCGTCAGAGAAACCATCACTTCAGTCACGGGCCTTCTGTGAAGGATACCTCCATGTGCCCCTTTTCATCCCATTGCAAATTTTTCATGTTTTTCCGTCAGTCCGACAACCTCCGGGTCAAGGAGACCATCAGGCAGGTCTGCAGGACCCAAGAAGCCTGGCAGGGATGCGTCCGCGCCCTGATGATCCAACAACACGGCAAGACCAACCTGGCGGCTGACATCGGTCCCCAGGGAAGGCAGGTCTGACGCTTAAGGCCGACACGCCCGTGCCAGCCACTCTTTGTGCCCGACAATCTCAGGTTCTGTCCTTGATGATCCGGCCGTATTGGGCGGCAAAATGCGGATCAATATCCCGGATGTCCGCATGGATCTCCTGGTGATCGAATCCGTTCTTGAGAACAAACTCGGCCAGCGAACGGCCGGATGTCCCGGAATGGACCAGCATGACGTAACCGTCCTCATCACGCACAAAAAGGGAGTAGGACCCGCTGGGATTGATTTCCAGGGAAAATTCTCGGCTCCAGGACAGGGGATCGCCCGAAGTATTCACGGCTCCGAGATAGTGACCGGGTAATTCCATCATGATAGTATCTGGTAGGGTATTGGTTCGGAATGGTTGACCTGTCCGGCAGGCAGGTTTGCTTGCATTTTCTCCATGATCATGGTTTGCCAAGGCAACAGCCATGCATCATGGAACCACATTGATGACAGACACGACACAACTAACGAGGACAATCATGCACATGTACAAGGCCGATGCGGCCATCGTAAAGGAAAAGGATTTCGAAGAACTCGAACCGGGACTTGTTTACATCGACAGAAAAGGCGGTTTTGTGGCCATTGCCGACCCCGCCTCCGACAACGTGCTCCTGGTTGAACTTGATCAGCCCAAGGCGAAATAAAGTCCTGTCACATTAACCCTTCTCACTTCCGGAGACAATAATGCTCGTAAAATGCCTTCTTTATATATCCCTGTTTCTGGGCGCAGCCATCGGGCTGGTCATGATCCTTCACAAACGGCTCACTCCCCACAAGAAACAATCCTAGATCGGCTTTTCTTTTTTCAAAACGGAAACAGCCAGCATCCCGAGAAACCCCAGTCCGAAAACCGCATTGGGCATCCAGGCGGCCACAAAAGGCGGAAGCAGTCCGTTTTCACCGGCAGCAGTGCTCATGACAAATATGGCATAATAGGCGAACACCAGAACCAGCCCCGCAAGAACGCTCAGATAGACATTGGTGACAGCCAGGGTGAGGGCTATGGCCGCACACGCCATGACCAAAAGGGAAACAGGATAACTGATTTTGGCATGCAGGGCGGTAACCAGCCCCTCCACATTGGATCCGGCCTGACCAAGCCCCTTGATGACCCGGGAAAGATTCCAGTAACTGAGGTATTGGGGGGCTTTTTCACTTTCCAGGGTGGCAAAGGAACGAGGATCGGTCTTTAAAATCAGATCCATGCGGTCTTCCCACCGGCGGGAAAAAGACTGGATGTGCAGGTGGTTCACCTCCATGAACGTCCATGTGTTCCCGTGAACCTCCACCCCCTTGGCCTCGGCAATCTGTTCCACCTTGTTGCCGTCTCCGGAAAGGGCATATACGGCCGCTCCACGGCCCACGCCCTGAAAGGGCTTGAACGAGCGGATGCGGATAATTCTGTTTTCTTCCCGAAACCAGACATTGTACAGAACCTGCTGGGAAAGCTGTTTCTTGCGCACATCTTCCTTCCAGATACGGTGGGCCACGCTATACCCTTTTGTCCCGAGAACCTGGGAAAATCCGAACAAAAGGGCGCTCCAGACAAGGGCGTACACGACAATGGTCCTGCCGATAACGGCAAAGGGCACTGCGCAGGATGTCAGGGCGATGATTTCGCGATTGCGGTGCATGAGGCTGAACTGGATGAGCAGGGAAAGCAAAAACACGGCAGGGAATATCTGGGATATGATCAGGGGGGTCTTGGCCGCAAAATACATGACAATGGTGGACAGGCCCACCCCTGCCTTCAGAAAATCATCCAGGCGGTCAAAAAGTTCAATGAGCAGATAAATGCCGATGCCGGCCCCAAAAACCAGGGCCAGTAAAAAAAGATTCTGCCGGATCAGATACCGGACAAGGATATTATTGTTCATGGACAATGTGTGGCTTCCTGGTTTGCAGACAGGTCCGGCACCAGCCCCAGAAACTCATGGCATCCAGATTCTTTTCCCGGGCAACGAGAACAAACCCGCCCACCGTGAGCAGAGCAAAGATCACATTGGGCATCCACATGGCCATCCCCGGAGCAAGAGTCCCTGTTTCCGCCAGGACCATTCCCAGGGAAAACAGGGAATAGTAGAGCATGAAAAAACCCAGGACCAGGACAAGGCCATACTGGCGGTTCATGCCCTGAAACAAAAAGGCCAGGGGGATGGCAAACAGGCCCAGAACCAGACAGGCCACGGGCAATGCATACCGCTTGTACAATTCGGCCTTCAGATCACGCCATTTCTGGGCATCCTTGCCCGAACCCGGATGCAGTGCAGCAAGACGGGCACGGATCTCCTCAGGGGACAGGGACTTGATGCGCTTGTCCCCCAACCCCTTGCTCCCCCCAAGCAGGCTGTTCATGTCCATGCGGACCCGGTACGAATCAAACCCGATCTCATCAATCTCGTCTTCGGTATACCGGTAGATGGTGCCGCCCGTCAGCACAAAAAACATCTCTCCCGCATCAGAATCCGCCACGATCCGTCCCCTGGGCGCGACAATGGTTGTGCGTAAATGGGGGTCAGTGGCGTCTTCCACAAAGACCTTTTCCATGTCCCCTGTGCGTGGATCCACCCGAAGGGCAAAAATGACCAGTTTGGAAAAATCCGTGTTGAACACTCCTGGCCGGAGCTTCAGGGTAGCCTTGGTCCTAGCCAGATCGTACACCGTCTGCCTGAAATGATCCATGCCCCAGGAAATCCCGTACAGGGTCATGACACCACAGCAAAACACCCCCATGAGGGAAAACAGAAGGGGGCCGGGCAAGAAACGGTACACGCCAAGGCCTCCGGCCCGCAGGGCAATGAGCTCCCGGTCGGTCCCCATGCGCAAGAACGTCAGAAAGATGGCCAGCATGCAGGAAACCGGGATGAGCAGACTCATGAAAAAGGGACTCAGGTAGACAAAAAGCCTGCCAAGATCCAGCACGGAAATGTCCTGTCCCATGACCAGTTCCCGCATCTGCAAGAGCCTGCCAATGAGGAGCACCACAAGCACCGCTCCCAGGCACACCCCGAAAATGGTCACCAATTCCTTGAAAATCTGACGCTGCAGAATACGCACGTGGGGGACTCCTACGAGGCGGGTTCATCCTTTTCAAGATACAACCGATACAGATAACGTTGGTCTTCGGGACCGAGATTGAACCGCATGCCCACATCCCGGAGCAGAGATTTGATGTCGCCACCCTGACCCAGATGTTCCTCGATCCATTCCACGGCCATGCGCAATTGTTTTCCTTCAGGCATTATGGTTGTCATGGGTTCCTCCCTGACGCAGGATGATGATGTGATTGAGTCACCATCCTTTACGCAGTCCCCTGGCAAAAGTACAGACCATATCATGCTTGCAACTTGAACGGCCTTCAGCTATTTGAATTCGTCACCTTTACTGCTTGCCCTTCCCACGCCTCAACAAGCCGGCACGGCAAAGGGTAAAGGGAACATGACCCGACACACGTCTCCCGTGTTTTGCCATGGCCGGGTCATGTGCTCCTGCGTACATCATTCATTCCAGCCTGTTCACCTTTTCCAAACAACTTAGGAGGCATTGTGAAACCCCTGCTCAAGATGCTTGTTCCCCTGTTTGTCCTGGCCCTGGTCGGCACCGCCTCGGCAGCCGATGATTCATGGCAGAAAATCAAGTCCAGCGGCGAATTGCGTATCGGCCTGGATGACGATTTTCCCCCCATGGCCTTTCGCAAGGCCGATGGCAAACTCTACGGATTTGACATTGATTTTGCCGAAGCCGTGGGCAAAAAACTCGGTCTCAAGATCACATGGGTTCCCACGGCCTGGAAAGGGGTCATTCCCTCCCTGTACGCCAACAAGTTCGATTGCATCTGGAACGGTATGACCATCACCAAGGAACGTGAGGAAAAGGTCAACTTTTCCAAGCCCTACATGATGGATGGTCAGGTGGCAGCCGTAGTCATGTCCAACACATCCATCAAGACCCCTGCAGATCTCGGGGGCAAGGTTGTGGGCATTCAGCAGGGTTCCACTGCCATGAAGGCCATTGAAGCCCTGCCCAACAAGCCCGGCCAGCTCAAGCAGTATGAAACCAATCCCAAGGCCATGCTGGACATGGAATCCGGCCGTCTGGACTGCGTGGTCCTTGACAACCTGGTTGCCCGGGACATCATTTCCAAGAAACCCGGAGTCTACAAGATCCTTCCCCAGTTCATCACCAAGGCACCCTTTGGCGTTGCCTTTCGCAAAGCAGACAACAGTCTGCGTAACAAGATTCAGGAAACCATTGACGAGCTGGTTGCCAGCGGTGAGGCCGCCAAAATCTCCAGAAAGTGGTTTGCCGAAGATCTGACCAATCCTGCAAACTGGTAGGGGATCACCCTGCCATGCCGGGATCCATTGCATAACACGGGTTCCCCGTCCCTTGCCGGGCGGGGAACCTGCGTTTTCTCATCATCGAAACCATGCAGAGAATTGTCTTGAGGCATACCATGGTGAAGACCCTCATGACGGGCAGGCATGTGCATCCACTCCTGCTCGTTTTCTTGTTTTTTGCACTTTTGGCCTGGAGCGCCCCCGGCTTGGCCCAAAGCCCGAGCCAATTGCTCATCCAGGGCAAAAACGCCCTGAGTGTCGGGGATATCCAGACCGCCACGGATCTGCTGTACCAGGTGCCACCGCCCACTGGTCAGGGAGACGATGGCAGTTTTGTCCAGAGCAGGATGCTGTTGGCCCGGATGTTCTTTTCCATCAAGGATTATGAACAAGCTGCCCAGGCGTGTCAGGAAATCCTGAACATCTATCCGGACAATCCCGAGGCAACCAACTTCCTGGCATCCATTGAACAGCTCAGCCGCCCGCCCTACGTCCAGTTTTTCCTGGATACCCTCAAATTTCTTCCTGCCCTGGCCAAGGGCACGGTGATGACCCTGCTTCTGGTGGTACTGACCATCCTCATTTCACCCCTTGGCGGACTGCTCATTGCCTTGGGAAGGATCAGCTCGTTCAGGCCCCTGACCATGTTGTGCTGGTTCATCATCTGGATCTTTCGCGGAACCCCCCTCCTTCTCCAGCTTTTTTTCATCTACTATGCCCTGCCCACCTTCGGCCTGACCCTCAAACCCATGACAGCGGCCATTCTGGGTCTTTCCCTGAACTATTCAGCCTACCTTGCCGAGATCATCCGAGGGGCCATTCAGAGCATCGACTACGGTCAGACCGAGGCGGCCAAGGCTCTGGGCATGACCTACTGGCAATCCATGCGCCGGGTCATCATTCCCCAGACCTACAAACGGCTCATGCCTCCGGTGGGTAATGAGTTCATTGCCCTGATCAAGGATACGGCCCTGGTTTCAACCATTGCCATGGTCGAACTCATGCGATCCGCGGATCTGCTTTTCAACACCTATTTCAATATAACGGTTCTTGTTCTTGCCGCCATGATCTATTTGGCCATGACCTCGGTGTTCACCGTGATTTTTGAAAAAATCGAAGCCATTGTGGGAGCCTATGAAAACCGATAATCCCGCCCCGCTCATCCGGCTGTCCAATATTGTCAAGCGTTTCGGCTCCCTTACGGCCGTGAACAATATTTCCCTTGAAATCAAGCCCGGAGAAAAACTGGTCATCATCGGTCCTTCAGGCTCGGGCAAGTCCACCCTGTTGCGGGCCATCAACTTTCTGGAGGAAATCGACGAAGGCACCATCCTTTTCGAGGGCCGGGAAGTCGGATATGTTCAGAAAAAAGGGCGCATGGTCCTGGACAAGCCCTCTCGCATATGCAAGCTGCGATCTGAAATCGGCATGGTTTTCCAGCATTTCTATCTTTTTCCCCACATGACCGTCCTTGGCAATGTCATGGAAGGTCCCTTGACCGTGCAGAAGAAGCCCGTGGAGGAAGCCCGGGACATTGCCATGGCCATGCTCGAAAAGGTGGGCATTGCCGACAAGAAGGATGTCTATCCGGCTACCCTCTCGGGTGGTCAGAAACAGCGGGTGGCCATTGCCCGAGCCATTGCCATGCGCCCCAAACTGATGCTCTTTGACGAACCCACTTCGGCCCTGGACCCGGAACTGGTGGGCGAGGTCTTTGAAACCATCCGTTCCCTGGCCAAGGAAGGCATGACCATGATCGTGGTCACCCATCAAATGGGCTTTGCCCGGGAAATCGCCGACCGGGTCATTTTCATGGAACAAGGCGGATTCATTGCCCAGGGGGATGCCCGGGATTTCTTCAGCACCAACCAGGATAACGAGCGGGTTCAAAGCTTTCTCGCCAAGATATTGTAAATCATGGATCACACTCTTTCCGCCATCATTCTCGGCATCATTGAGGGCCTGACCGAATTTCTTCCGGTTTCTTCCACCGGACATCTGATCATCACCGGCCATCTGCTGGGATTTACCGGTCTCAAGGCCGATGTCTTCGAGGTGGTCATCCAGCTCGGGGCCATTCTGGCTGTTGTCATCCTCTACTGGCCGACGTTTCTGGGGCTTCTTCGTCCCGATCCCCAGCGATCGTTCACCGGCGCCAGGGGCATCTTCCTGCTCATATTGACCTCCCTTCCGGCATCGGTTCTGGGGCTTTTGGTTCACAAGGCCATAAAGATCTACCTGTTCACCCCCCAAACCGTTGCCTGGGCCCTGGCCGTGGGCGCCCTGGCCATCCTCCTGGTGGAAGGCCTCTCCCTGAGGACAAAATATACCTCTTTGGACTCCATGACGCCTTCATTGGCCCTGGGCATCGGGTGCTTTCAATGTCTGGCCCTGTGGCCCGGTTTCTCCCGGTCGGCATCAACCATCCTCGGGGCCATGCTCCTGGGGGCAGACCGCAAGCTGGCAACCGAATACTCCTTTATTGCTGCGGTCCCCATCATGATTGCGGCAACAGGTTTTGATCTCCTTTCCCACTGGACCCTTTTCGAGCGGGGGGACATCCTTGTGCTGGCCATAGGCTTTGTATTTGCCTTTGTGTCGGCGTGGGCCGCGGTCAAACTGTTCATCTCCCTGGTGCAAAAAATATCCCTGCGCCCCTTTGCCTATTACCGACTGATCCTGGCCCCTCTGGTTCTCTACTTCTGGAGTTGAACCTACCTCGGGGTTGGGATGACGCCCGGACCAAACGCCGTAATCTGATACAAGAATCGTGAGCCAAGGCAGCTTAGCCTCGGGGACAAACCCCGGCACACAACCAACAAGGCCCCCTCCCATGCAGAATGCATGAAAGGGGGCCTTGTCAATAAAAGGCATCATATCCAGGATGAATCAGATCCCGCCTCGAGAAGTGGCCATCCTGTAAATTTCGTGCGGGTCAAGAATGAGCACCACGCTCCCATCCCCCATGATGGTCGCACCGGAGATTCCGGGAAGATCGCCGAGATAATCACCTAAGGACTTGATGACCACATCCTGACGTTCAAGCAAGGCATCGACAACAAGTCCAAGACGGCGTTCGTTCACCGTGAGAATGACCGTGGGCAAAAAATCACGCTCCCCTTCATGGCAGGACAAGCCAAGCAATTCGGCCAATTCCACCAGTCCGAGGACCTCGCCGCGCAGGGTAACCGCTTTCTGCCCATTGACCTCGTTGAGGCGTTTGGTCTCAATTTTGGTAGTTTCGGAAACCGCATCCAGGGGAATGGCGTAGGTGGCCCCATCCACCTTGATCATTAAAGCATCAATAATGGCCAGGGTCAGGGGAAGCGTCAGGGTAATCCTGGTCCCCTTGCCCACTTCCGACTGAACGGAAATACTTCCCTTCAAATTTTTGATATTGTTGCGGACAACGTCCATGCCCACGCCACGGCCCGAAATGTCCGTAATCTTGTCGGCCGTTGAAAACCCTGGCACAAACATAAGTTCAACGGCCGCCCGATCATCCAGAGTCCGCGCTTCTTCTTCGGTTATCACACCCTTGCGGATGGCCTGAGCCCGCATTTTTTCCGGATCTATGCCCTTGCCGTCATCTTCCACCTCAATCCCAACGGAATTGCCTTTGTGAAAGGCCCGCAGCCAGACCCTGGCTGTTTCTGGCTTTCCGGCCCGGGCACGATCCTCCGCCGAATCAATACCATGATCAACAGCATTACGAATGAGATGAACCAAGGGATCTCCGATCTCTTCCACCACACTCTTGTCGAGTTCCGTGTCCTCCCCTTCGGTGATCAGTTCCACCTGCTTGCCACTTTTCTGAGCCAAATCCCTGACCAGCCGAGGAAACCGGGAAAACACGGATTGGACAGGAACCATACGCACGTTCATGATCGTGTCCTGAAGGTCATCAGAAATGCGACCAACGGAATAGGTGGTTTCGCTCAGTTTCTGGGCAATTTCGCCGACATCCTGGCCCTCTTCAAGGCCCCTGGCGAGCATGGCAAACCGGTTCCGGTTAATGATCAACTCTCCGATGAGATTCATGAGATGATCCAGCTTGGTGTGATCCACCCGGATGGTTGAGGTAAGTTTGGCCCGATGCGCTGCCGGGGTCCCGCTGCTCTTGGCCGCAGGTTTGCCTGGCTGTGATGCCGGTTGAGGGGATGTCGCAACGGGTTGTGGCCTTTCCGGGCTGGACGCACCATGTTCCTGCCGAGACGGTTGCGTGTCAGATGCAATCGTTTCGGGTTCGCATGGCCTGGGCTCTTCAGCAGACACCGCATCCTCTTCCCGACCGTTTCCCCAACTGGTAGCCACCAGGTGGTCCAATGGGGCCTCTCCCAGTTGATCAAGTTCCGCATTGATCTTTTCTCTGACAATATCCCGTTCTTGACGCAATATGTCGATAAGGGCCGTAAAATCCATATCTGCTGAACGAGCCTGGTCCACCAGGGCAGTCACCCGTTGGACATAGGCATTAATCTCGTCCATGCCCATATAACCGGAAGCATTCTGGATGCTGACCAGGGAACGGTACAACCCATCAATAATCTGTTGTTGAGTGCTATCTTCTTCCAAAGCAGACAACGCAAAATCCAGGTTGCTCAATTGCTGGGCAACCGTCTGGGAAAAAATCTGCACATCTTCGGGGTCAACCATTACAGCAGACTCATCCTGACCTTCCTGCGACGATCCAGTATCGGGCTGCTCCTGATTGGGGCCCTCGTTTTCAGGCGCCTTGATCTCGCCGGTTTCCAGCAGGTATCTAACACGCTGGATAATGGCGGAAACATCCACGGGAATGACACGGCCGTCCAACTGAATGCACGCAAGCAATGCATCCATGGAGTCTACAACGTTAAGAAGAAGATCCACCAACCCATGGGTAACCGGAACTTCCTCCTTTCTGACCTTGTTCAGCAGGGTCTCAGCCTCATGAGTAAGTTTATTGAGCTCCTTGTACCCGATAATGCCGCTATTTCCCTTGAGATTATGGAAAAACCTGAAGATATCATTAACAATATCTCCACCGGATTCGGGATTTTTTTCAAGGTCCAGAAGATTCTCGTTGAGCTGCTCCAGAATCTCCCGGGCCTCTTCAAGAAAGTCCCCCAGATGGTCCTGGTTAACCAGAGTCAGTTCATACCCCTGTGAAGCAAGTTCTGGTTCCACATCTTCCATAGACTCCATAGCAGGCCGGACTTCCTCGGCATCGTCTTGGGGCGGGGATACAGATGGGTGCGGGTTGGGAGAAGCAACAGATGACGCATCTTGAGTGACAGACTGATGTCCATCCTTGAGCAAATTATCAATTTTTTCAATAATGGATGATGTTTCCACATCCCCTTCCACCGCGTTTTGTTCCAAATTTTCAACCATGGCCTTGAGGGCGTCGGTGGATACGAGGATCAGGTCGGTTATGGCCGGAGTCAGGTTCATGTTGCCTTTACGGATTTCGTCAAGAATATTTTCTGCCTTGTGCGTCAACCCGTTTATCCGGCTCAACCCGAGAAAACCGGAAGCACCTTTTAGGGAGTGCATGAGTCGAAAAATATCATCAAGCAGCCCAGGATCATCTGGATTCTTTTCAAGCTCAAGCAGAGAAGGCTCGATATTTTCCAGATGCTCCCGCGCCTCAACAATAAATTCAGAAAAAACTTCAGGATCCATAAACTCTTGGTTCATGACGATTCCTCATAAGCCACGACGATTGTTGACTGCTTTTTTCTCTTCCCGGAACCGGAATCGATCTGCTATCCAAGAAGCATCTTGACATTCCGTACCAATTTTTCTGGTTGCGCCGGTTTGATCATGTATAAATTGGCTCCAAGGCTCATGCCCCTTTGGATATCCTTTTCCTGCCCCTCTGTGGAAAGGACCACGATGGGCAAATCCCTGTATCCCTGCTGTTCACGAACCGCCTTGATGAACGAGAACCCATCCATCCGCGGCATATTCACGTCCGAAACAATAAGATGGATCTCATTTTGGGAATACAATTTTTCCAGGCCATCAAGTCCATCTTCAGCGGTCGTCACCCGAAATCCTTCCTTTTTCAGGATGAAGGCCACCAGATTACGTACGGTTTTGGAATCATCCACAATAAGTATATGTTTCGTCGTCATCTCACTCTCCAAACCAGAGTCAGCACATTTGTAATGTGCCTAGCCTTGTTCGAGACCGTTTCGGATCAGGTTATGCAGCGCCTTCAAATCATCTTCATATACATCCACGAATTCCAAACCGTACATATAATCTCCCTGGTCAGGATCGGATTTGCTCCATGCTATTTTGGCAACAGCAACAATATATTGGCCGAGATCATGTTCGAATACCTTGAAAAATCCTGGATGATACCGGTTCAACTTGGGAATATAGATCTTGAGCTGGACCTGCTCTCCCACGCCAAATTCCTTGGGACAACGGACAGCCACCCCGCCCTCACCGATATCGACCCCAGTAACATCAAAGGGTCGCATTTTGGACAGGGGAAAGGTGAAGGCACTGATCTCCATTCTGAACTGACGTGGCAAACGGGCAAATTGCCGCCGATCTTTTTCGTCGATAGCCATGCTCATGTTCCTTTTTTGTACACAATGGTTCCCGGATAATGTTGCGGAGTAAACGCCCGAGAGATGTTATGCAATGATTCCGAATGACCTATAAAAAGATACCCGCCTTGATAAAGATTGCCATAAAAACAACTTATGACTTGCTTTTTCATGGGCTCGTCAAAATAGATGAGCACATTGCGACAAAAAATCAGATGCGAACGTCTTACCGACCGAATCTGCGCCCAATCCTTCAGATTAATGGGGTGAAAAGTGACCATCTGTTTGACGATATCTTTGACCCTATACCTTCCTCCTTTCACTTGGTCAAAATATTTGGCCTTGATATGAGAAGGAGTGGTCCTGAGCGAATAAGGAGCATATTCGCCTTTACGCGCACTGACAAGAACTCCTTCGGAAAGATCACTGGCAGAGATACGGATATTCCAACCGCCTAGCTGAGGGCCCAGGACTTCATGAGCGATCATCGCCAATGTATACGGTTCCTCACCTGTGGAACAGCCCGCCGACCAGATGTGCAGTTCCCTTGATCCCCGCTGTTTCTGACTATCCAACAAAGATTGCAGCAACCCGTCTTCCAGAATCTTGAGTTGAGCAGGATTTCGATAAAAACTGGTCTCGTTTGTCGTGATGACAATATAAAGAGCCTTGAGTTCTTGGCGGGCACCTGGATCGTACTTTAAATATTCGTAATATTCACCAAAATGATTGAGACCCAAGACCTTAAGACGGTTCAGCAAACGATTTTCCAAAAGATACTTACGATTATCAGCTATATAGATGCCACACTTATCATAAATGAAACCACGCAGTTTGAAAAACTCATCATCTTTAATGGTCGGCGACTTTTCCAAGACAGAAGTTCCGTCAAAAAACGAAGTCATCAAAACACCTCGCCACTGTCAGACTGAATTCTGTCCAAAGCCTGTTCAGCAGCTTCCTGGATATCCCTGTTTTCGGTTCCCAAAACCTTGAGCAACTCCTGAAAAGCCCTTTTCCCCCCGATCTGCCCCAGGGTTTTCACCACCTTGATGCTTACCAACGCGTTGTCCCTTTTCAACAAGTCCACCAGGGAAGGGATGGCCTCTTCTTTTCTCAAACTACCCAGAGATTCCACTGCCCGTATCTGAACCCAGCTATCCTCGTCATCCAGGGCCTCAATGAGAAACACCATGGCACCCGGACATTGTGTCGATCCAAGGAGGTTGACCAAACTGCGCCGTACTTCCACGCTTGGGTCATGAAGCATCTGTGCAGCAATACGAGCCAGAAGCTTGCCATCACCCGCACACAAGGCGATCAAAACCTCCATGGCCATTTTTCGGACATCAACCGCCTTGTCAGACAGAGCTTTTTCAAACTCTCCCACATGTTCCACCGCATTGAGTTTCCCCAGGCCATAAATACCCATCATTCGCTGGGAAGCATCCTCGCTGTGAAGCATGGTTACAAAAATGTCCTCCACTTTTTTGCCACCAATGGCCACACAAGCATCAAGGGCCATTTTGCGCACATCGGCAAAACGATGCTGCAAAAAAGGAATGATGGCTTCCGTGGTATCACGGAACCGCATCCGGATTCCCAAAAATTTCAGGGCGCTTTTGAGAAGATCTCCATCCGTAGAATCATTAAGCACGCGAAGGAAAAAAGCCTTACCCTCATTACAGGCCGTACTCGAAATACCTTTGGCGATGAAGCGCTGGATGTCGCGCCCCTTGTCCCAAAAAACATCCATGCATACCTTGGCCGACTCCGGCGTGCCCAACCGGATGAGGACGTCAAGGGCCACCTGGGATACACGTTCATCATCAGACCGACTTCCTTCGCAAACAGCCGCAGTCAGACCCATGGAAACCAGCCCATTAACAGCATTGGAATAACGTTCTGCCTCGATTTCTGGATCAATATTCGTTGCCAGGGCAAACATCTTTTGAGACGCATCATCTCCACCAAGGGCAGACAGTCCCATAATAACAGCATCCTGAATTTCCTTATCCTCGTCATCAGCTGCGGCCAAAAGATAGCCGGCAAAACTTTCCCGCTCTTCATCTGACAGTAATGACAATGCCTTGGAACCCATAATATTAACGATCGCCCTCAAGGTCTTGTTGCGCAATGCCTCTGTCGACTTGTCAAGGTATTTGACCAGCACCGGAACCGCTCGGATACGGCCAAGCTTCCCCAAGGCATCAATAATGATCGAGGCGACCAGTTCCGAGCTATGGTCCAAAGCGCCCATGAGAGCCGTAATAGAGTCATCGTCTCCAATCTTCATGAGGGCTTCAATGACCGCAAAATTAACCCAATCATCCGCGCCCAAGGCCTTGTTCAACGCATCGGTTGCCTCGGGTTTACCAAGCTCACCCAGGCTCACTGCTGCCTGGTAGCGCACATTGACTTCATCGTCATGCAACAAAGCATTGCACAGGGGAGGAACGGCCATGTAATTGTTCGTGGAGCCCAGAATATCGCTGGCAAAAATTCTGATGTCCGGATCGGGATCGTCAAGAAGAGCAATGATCGGTTCAACATGATGAGAGCCGATCTGCCTCAAAATATCCATGGCAAGATTTCTGGCGGGCACATTTTCACTGCGCAACAAAGGCACAAGAGCATCAACAACCTCTCTGCCCCCGATCTTCCGAAGGGACATGTCAGCGGCATCCTGAACCCCCAGATTCGGGCTGGTGAGCATGGCTGTCAAATAGGGTATGGATTCCCTGACCATGGCCTCTCCGGCCATGAATGCACCCTCACGTTGCGATTCGGGTTCGTCACTTTGCAACAGGGTTAATATCTGTTCATGATCCATTGCGATAGAGACCTCGGTAAAAACGTTGGTATAAGGGAAAGCACATCATCTGATAGAACCAATATCCTGCCGGTCATTTTGTTCATCCAAAATATGCTGGCATGCTGCACGTAAGGCCGGGATATATAATCCTTCAGCCGAGTCTGAATCTACATCGGACACGCAATACAAAGAACGGAACGATCAAGGCTCGATGCTGGCGTACAAGGCCTGGGTGATGGCTGAACTCATGTCGTCCAGACTCACAATCTGATCCGCCAGACCAGCCTCCACAATGGCCTTGGGCATCCCGTAGACCACACAGGTTTCATTGCTCTGGGCGATCGTGGTTCCCCCACGTTCCTTGAGCTTCTTGATCCCTTCACAACCATCACTGCCCATCCCGGTAAGAATGACTCCCAAGCCACGTCGACCAACGGCCTGGGCCACTGAACCCATAAGCTCATTGACAGAAGGCTTGTACAGAGCCTTTTCCGGTTCTGAGTCCACGACCACATCAATATGCGAAATCCGCTGTTTGATCTTTAGATGCGATCCTCCCGGAGCGACAAAAACCTTGCCTGGTCTGACCACATCACCGGGGCCAGCCTCCTTGACATCCAGAGGGCTCGAATCATTCAACCGCTTGGCAAAAGGGCCTGTAAACGTCCGTGGCATATGCTGGGCAATAAGGATGCAGGCCGGAAAATCAGCAGGGAGCTCCGAAAGGATTTTCTGCACCACCGGAGGACCACCCGTGGAAACCCCTATGGCCACAATATCTCGAACAACCCGCCCAGGACGGCCCGATTTTGTGACTGATTTTCTGACAGTATGCACCGGACGTTTCCGTCGCACAGGAACCATACGCATCCGACGCCTGGCAACGGCCTTGACCTTGGCCCGCAATTCATCCTCAATCCGGACAATATCCAGACTGACCAGGGAAAGACGCTTGGCAATAAAATCAACCGCACCGGCCTCCATAGCCTTAAACGTCGCCTCGGCACCTTCTGTGGTCAGGGAACTGATCATAAGGACGGGACGGGGCATCTCCATCATGATATGCTTAAGCGCAGTGAGACCATCCATTCTGGGCATTTCGATATCCATGGTCACCACATCAGGATCGAGTCTGCGAACCTTTTCCAGACCCTCCTCCCCGTTTCTGGCGGTATCCACCACATGGATATCCGGATCTTTCTCCAACATCGTGCTGATAGCCTTGCGCATGAAGGCAGAATCATCCACAACAAGTACACGGATCAAGTGAACCATCCTCCTGATAAAAAATCCGCGAACAATCCAGCACCGCACCTCAACCGCATGGCGCACAAAAAACGTTTGACATACATGCCTTACCGTCCCTTCGCCAAGGGATTTGAATCAATCAATTGAAACCATTGTTGCACCAAGTCTTCCTGCCATTGGGTGCCGGCTCCTGCTTTGAGGATGCAACGCACCTCCTCAGGAGGGAGGGCATTTCGATAGGCCCGGTCCGAGGTCATGGCCTCGTAGCTGTCGACTACACTGATCACCCTGGCCAGAAAGGGGATTTCACTACCGTTCAATCCCTCGGGATATCCCCTGCCGTCCACACGTTCATGATGATGGTAGACAATGGGCAAAATCTCTTTGAAGCTAGTCACCCGGGACAAGATGTCACGGCCCACTTGCGGGTGACTCTTCATGACATTGTATTCCTCAAAAGTCAGTTTCCCGGGTTTATTCAAAATACTGTCAGGTATACCGATCTTGCCGATATCATGGAGAATCCCCGCCATGTACAAGGTATCGAGCTCCTTGGAGGAAAGGCCGAGGAACTGACCGAGGTTGCGTGCGTACGTGGCCACCCGTTCAGAATGCCCACGCGTATAAATATCCTTGGCTTCCACGGCCTGGGCATAGGAACTGATCACTTCCCGGTTGAGCGTCTTCATCTTGGTGTATAACCGGGCATTTTGCAGAGACGAAGCAATGTGGGACGAAAAAACCGTCAGGAGTTGCAGATCAGACGGGGTATATCCGGGTTTATTCTTGGAGCGGACCACGGCAATAATCCCGATTTTCCGGGAGTACTGGACCATGGGAACGACCATGATCGAATAAGGGAAATCTTCGAGACTGGCCGGTGGCTGATTGGTTTCCAGGGCCACAGTGGAACGATCCACGATTTTGGATTCGCCCTTGCGCTGCACAGCTTCGCAGAGCTGATTGAGCCACACGAAAAGAGGTCTATTGGTCCGAAGCAACGCGCCACGCACGGTGACCCGATTGAACGACTGGGAATCGGGAAGATGGAACAGGATACTGTCCGGGCCGAAATTTTTCTGCACGTGGAACAGAAACTCCTGCACCAGTGCTGACAAATCTAGTTGAACATTCAGGGCATTACTCAGGTTAAGCATGCGCACCAGGCTACTCAATTTCTTGCGATCCAACCGGTCTTGACGATCCCTGAGAACCTTTTCCTCCTTGAGAAGCAGATGGCTTATATTGAAAGGCTTGGGTAGATAGTCGGCAGCGCCCGTCTTGATACATTCAACGGCCGTCTCTATGGTCCCAAAACCGGTCATGATCAGAAAATCGGGGTCCAGCCCCATGGTCTTGACCTTTTCTAGCAATTCAAGACCAGACATGTTCGGCATGCGATAGTCAGAAAGAATCAGGTCCACCTGGGCCTTTGCAAGATATTCCAAGGCCTCCTGGCCAGACCCCACACAAACGACATTATAGCCGCAGTCAACCAGGGCCTCCCTGCAAATATCCCGCAATCCCGGTTCGTCATCAACCACGAGTATCCGGTCTAGCTGGCCGTGCTTCTCCCGGTGCCCTGGTGGCGCGGAGGAGGTAGATTCCAAACTGGTCATATCCACACATCTCTTCCCATTCGTTAAGGTAATCTTCAAAAAGGATCATACTTGCGTACATCATGAGCCAGCACAGCCCGTTTTCACATCAATTGCTAGCCAGCCCTAAAGGCGGCAACTATTCATATGCGAATAGAAAATAATCCTGACAATTACAATAGATAATTCTTCTTGCATTCTTCTTTGAAAATCTCTAAAGACATATCCCTCGACGGGATGTGGCTCAGTTTGGTAGAGCGCTGCGTTCGGGACGCAGAGACCGCGCGTTCAAATCGCGCCATCCCGACCAGTAAAATCAGGGGCTTGCGAATTCAATTTCGCGAGCCCCTTTTTTTGATCCTTATTAATGAGAGACCATGAAAAATGGCCCAAAATCTTATCGCTCTACTCAAAAGCCCATTTACAATGAGAAAAGCCCCTGAATTTCAGGGGCTTTTCTTTTATTGATGATTTTTGAACGTTTCCATTTGCCGATTGTTCCGTGGTTGTCTCGCCCCAAAAAACAACTCAGCCGGATGAAGTCCAAGTTTCTTCCATGCAAAAAGGGCGGTGTTTCAACACCGCCCTTTTTAAGGAATAACGCGTTAACCCAACAAAAATTACCGATCCTTGTCAGGAAGGATCAGGTTAAGGGCAACTCCGAGGATACCGGCCAGGCCGATGCCGCGGATGGTGAACTGGCCTGCTGAAAAGGCCATGCCGCCCACGCCAAAGATGACGATCAGGGCCACAACGGCCAGATTGCGGGCCTTCATCAGGTCGATCTGGGCCTTGACCAGGTTGTTGATGCCGACAACCATGATCGTTCCGAACAGCAGGATCATGATTCCGCCCATAACCGGGACCGGGATGCTGTGCAAAAAGGCACCCACCTTGCCCACAAAGGACAACGCAATGGCCAAAATGGCCGCCCAGGTCATGATGCCCGGATTGAACACCTTGACCAGGGCCACGGCTCCGGTGACTTCGGAATAGGTGGTGTTGGGAGGACCGCCCAGAAACGAGGCCAGGGAAGTGGCCAGGCCGTCACCGAGCATGGTTCTGTTGACACCGGGGTCCTTGAGGTAATTCTTGCCGGTGATGGAACTGATGGCAATGATATCCCCGAAATGCTCGATGGCCGGGGCAATAGCCACAGGCACGATGAACAAAATGGCCTGCCAGTTGAACTCGGGAAAGGTGAAATTGGGCACCGCAAACCAGGGGGCATTGGTCACCTCGGTAAAATCAACGATTCCCATAATCAGGGACGTGACATAGCCGACAACAATGGCACACAGGATGGGAATGAGTCGAAAAATCCCCTTGCCAAAGACCGAAGCAATGACCGTGGTGGCCAGAGAAATCATGGACACGATAAGAGCGGTCTTTTCCGGTACCAGGGCAACAGCCCCGTCACCGGTCTTGCCCATGGCCATGTTCACGGCAACCGGGGCGAGAACCAGACCGATAACCATGATTACCGGCCCCGTCACCACCGGGGGAAGCAACCTCTCGATGGCCCCTGTTCCTCGCCAGGAGATGAACAGGCTGAGCACGATGTAGAAAATGCCGGCAGCGGCCAGACCACACATGGTTGAGGGAATGCCCCACGTCTGGACACCATAGATAATGGGAGCAATGAAAGCAAAGGACGAGGCCAGGAAAATGGGTACACTGCGCCTGGTGACCATCTGAAACACAATGGTACCAAGCCCTGCAGTACACAATGCCACATTGGGATCTAGTCCCGTGAGCAGGGGAACAAGAACAAGGGCCCCAAAGGCCACAAAAAGCATTTGTCCGCCCAGCAGACAATCCTTGATTCGAAAATCATAATCCGTGGGATTCTTCTCAGCCATCGTTACCTCCATTTCTATCCCGTTCTTGGGGATCTACAGGTACGTTACAGGGAAATCACAAGACCAATCATACCGCGCTTCGGTTATTGGTGCCATTGTCAAACAATCAAAAAAAAAGGCCAACAGGCCTATTTGGTTCCAAAAATCTTGTCTCCGGCATCACCGAGACCGGGAATGATGTAGCCATCTTCATTGAGATGATCATCAATGGCGGCAACATAGACATCAACATCCGGATGGGCCTTTTCAAGATTTTCAAGCCCTTCGGGAGCAGCCACAAGAAAAATGCCCTTGATGGTCTTGCAACCGGCCTTCTTGAGCAGGTCAATGGTCGCGATAAGGGTTCCACCCGTGGCAAGCATGGGGTCAAGGATCAAGGCAATACGATTTTTGATATCCTTTGCCAATTTGACATAATATTCCACTGGCTGGAGGGTCTCTTCGTTGCGGTAGAAACCAACAACGCTGACCTTGGCTCCGGGGATGAGGTCGAGAACCCCATCCTGCATGCCCAACCCGGCACGAAGAATGGGAACCACCGTGATCTTCTTTCCCTTGATGGACTCCACTTCAACAGGCCCTGCCCATCCCTTGATGGTTTTGGTCTCCATTTTCAGGTCCTTGGTGGCTTCATAGGTCAGAAGCCTGGCAATCTCCGAGGCCAAAGCCCTGAAATTCTTGGTGGTTACATCATCCCTTCGAATGATTCCGAGCTTGTGCCTGACAAGTGGATGATCAACAACATGTACGGGCATATATTCCTCCTTGGAACAGGTGGTAAAATCGATACATTATCCAGACAAAAACTGATGAATCTATACGTGAACATGAAAATGAGTCAAGAAAACTTGTCGGGCACATTTTCGGAAGGTCCAGACCGCCCTGGGCCTTGTCCCGTGCCAACCCCCTTGTTCCGGGCCCATACCGGATCTGCACCAAGGGCATGAAAAGGTCGTGCCCCCACAAACCCTTCCCTGTGACCTCGGCGACCCAAGGAACGCAGGCCGTACCCGTCACCCCAAAGCAGAACCCGGACACATTATTTCATGGCCTCCACTTCAAAATGAACCCCGGCTGCCGCCCCCAGCAATGTCCACAAACGATCCCTGTTCATTCCCGTCTTGCTGGACACACACATGGGCGGTTTGGCCAGATCAAGCAACTCCTGCCACTGTTTCTGGATCTTGGCCCGGTCCCGCTGTTTGCATTTGTCTGCCTTGGTCAGCACGGGAATCAACCCCACGCCCATGGCCGTAACATAGCGAGCCAGTTCAATGTCCAGCATCTGCGGGGTCAAGCGGCAATCAAACAGGGCCACCACGGCTTTGAGATAGCTGTTTGCCTCCATATAGGCCGCAATGAGAAGACGCCATTTTTCCCGCTCCTTCTTGGAGCATCTGGCGTACCCGTATCCGGGCAAGTCAACCAGATAGAACTCCCCGGGACTGACACCATAAAAATTGAGACTCCGCGTCTTGCCGGGCGATGAACTGATCTTGGCCAGCTTGCGACGGCCTGCCAGACAATTGATCAGGGAGGATTTCCCCACATTGGATCGTCCGGCCATGGCCACCTGAGGCTTGGGCATGACCGAAAGCTGGTCCATTGTGTAAATGGTCGATTCGAGCGTAAGCTGGGGCATGATGTTTCCTGCAACTTGTTGAAAAACATATGATTGGAAAACGAAGATGCTACTTGACGCGCGCCTTGGGGGTCGGGCAAGGAATATACCAGCATGATGCAAAAAACAGCCGATTGATGACCCGAAGTGGCACCGCAAATCTGCCGACACCCGGCAAATAGTTGACTCCTGGACCAAAGACGCCACGTCCCGGTCAACTGTGCCCTGCCTACTGGGTCCAGCGCACTTCATCAACCCTCGTTTGCAACGTTTTTTGCGGCAAAACCGGCTTTTTCCAACCCCACTTCACGAGGCTATCATGAAACGAATCATCGTTTTTGCTTGTTGTCTGCTCGTCACGGCCTGTAGCCCCCGCCCCGTTCACCAGAGCCATTTCATGCAGGGCAGATCAGCCCAGCCCATGGTCACGACGACCCGGGTCGATGTTGCCATGACCAGCACCCAGGCACAAGCGCATCCCGATTTTACGCAACTGTTCTGGGACAAAGCCGCCGACCAGGCCATGGACATCATGGGAACGGAATTTGTTCGCCTGGCACCACTGGTTCATGGCGTCATCTCGCCCGAAGCAAACCTGGACCCTGCCCGACTTTTTGTCCCATCAGGCAGGGTTTTGCAAACCATGGACCCACAAACCGGAGAGTATCGCCAGAAAGCGACCTTCAAGGCGGTATTCAGCCCGGAAAAGGCCATGGCCGGCCAGATCATTCGCCTGGAGGACGATCGGGCCATTGCCAGCATGAAAGACCGGATAACAGTACGCCTGTTCTCCACCAACCCGATCACGACCCCGGCCTATTTTCTCATTGCCGAACCCATCACCGGCCATGGGCCAGATTTCCTCAAGGTCATTGGCTGGGGAAAAATCATCCAGTCGTTGCAAAAACCCATGCACACCGCCCAGGCAACCACGGGTTCCCTGTGCCTGGCACAAATCGAAGAGTCGAGCAAAGAGGTGCAGCGTGACGACATCATCTTTCTGCTTGAAATTTCGGCAACTGCCATGCAGCCGGTCACCCCGGCCGTCCTGCCAACCGCCACCGGGCAGGACACGGTCATTGTGACCCCCCAATGGGAACCCGAACCCATCAAACCGGCTGAAACCAAATAGCCCGCAACCGACCTCATTATCAACCCAATCCCCACAAACGGTTTCCCTCAGACTAAACCGCTTGTGGGGATTGGGTTCCGACACCCCGCAGCATCCCCTTTCCGAGACGTTCCCGCCAGGCCTTCTGCAACGTCCCTTGTGACTGGAAAACAAGGACATCTCTTCCAACATGTCTGACAATTCAGGACAGAACAATCAGGCCTGCATAGAAAAGCAAGTAAAATCAGGGTTTTTTCATTTCGGCATGTTTCTTTCTTTATCTTTGCAATCAGGTGCATCCGATCAGCAAGGAGACAGCCATGAACATAGCCGCAAGCATCCTCATTGGAGCCATCATCCTCTGCATGGTGCGTATCTTCATCCGGCGTTCCCGCTCGGAGACCGACAACTGCATCACCTACGGCCGCTTCGAAAGGCTCAAGGCCCATGAACAGGAATCCATCACACGCGGCAGGGTATTTTGGAGCCAATGACCCTTCCCCTAACAAGGACCAGCCAAATGACAGCAACTGCTCGAATGTGGGAACGATCCAAGTGCCATGTGCCGGTTTCAATTATCGAGCATCAGGCCCATTTCGCCTTCCAGGGAATGATCTACAATGTGTGTGACGCAGGACTCTATGTGGAGGCAGGCTACCGCATCCAGCCCTCCCGCAACCTGATTCTGCGACTTTCTGACGAAACCATGGTGGGTCTGCGCACGCTTGAAACAAACGTCTTCTATCTCGGCGAGGTGGTCTGGACAAGAAATCTCGTCCATTCACTGACCGCGGACTACGGTCTGGGCATCAGGCTGCTGGTGTGCGAAAGAAAGGATACCGCCTGCGCATCCTCCTTCTGAAACAAGGCTGATCACGTACAATGCACTGCCAATCGTCCAACACGACAACAGGATTACGGAGTGATATTGTACGCCTTGAGTTTTCTGTACAGATAACTTCTTTCCAGGCCGATGGTCTCGGCCAATCGGGAGATATTGCCATTGCACTCGGCGAGTTTCTGTTTGAGATAGCGGATTTCAAACTCATTGCGCGCTGTCTTGAAATCCCCGGGCAAGGACGCCTTTGCGGATGCATCCTGTGCCTTGCCAGCAGATGTTGAGGGCACTGATTGCCGGTACTCCCCGGGAAGCATGGATGCGTTCACAACCTGCCCCTGATAGAGGATGAAAATCCGTTCCACGAAATTCTTGAGCTCACGCACATTTCCTGGCCAGGAATAGCCCTGCAGCACGGCAAGGGCATCGTCGGCAAACTGTATCGGCCGGAATCCATGTTCCCTGACCATGGCCTCCATGAATTCATTGAGGATGAGTACGATGTCCCCCTGCCGCTGTCTGAGGGGAGGAACCTCCAGGGGAAAAACACGCAACCGGTAATACAGATCCTCACGAAACCGCCCTTCCTTGATCTCGGCAGCAAGATCCTTATTGGTGGCTGCCACTACCCTGACATCCACCCGGATGGTCTTGCTCCCCCCCACCCGTTCAAAACACTGTTCCTGCAGGATGCGCAATATCTTGGCCTGGGTCTTGAGACTCATATCCCCGATTTCATCCAGGAACAGAGTGCCCTTGTCCGCCAGTTCAAACTTGCCCTTTTTGGATTTGTCCGCCCCCGTAAAGGAACCCTTTTCATGGCCGAAGAGCTCCGATTCAATAAGTTCTTCGGGAATGGCCGCGCAATTGACAGCAACCAGGGCACTGGAAGCCCGGGGACTTCTGGCATGAATGGATCGGGCAACAATCTCCTTGCCGGTGCCGTTTTCACCCGTGATGAGCACCCATGCGTCCGTGGGTGCAACCTGAGCGATCATTTCCTTGAGCTGGAGTACCGGCTGGGAAGAACCCGTGATTTCATGCACATGGCGCTCCCTGATACGCGAGCGCAGGTCCCTGTTCTCTTCCTTGAGGTTGCGAAACTCCAGGGCCTTTTTGGCTGTTACCACCACTTTTTCCAGGGACAGAGGTTTTTCAATAAAATCAAACGCCCCCTTCTTGATGGCGTCCACGGCCGTTTCAATGGTCCCATGCCCGGAAATCATGACCACGGGAACATCCCCGGCCTGGGCCTGCATGGTCTCAAGCACGGTTAAACCATCCTTGCCGGGGAGCCATATATCCAGAAAAACCAGACTGGGCTCGGCTTCCCCAAACACCTGCAGACCAACCTCCCCATCCTCTGCATCAACAACCTGATACCCTTCATCCTCAAGGATACCTCGCAGGGAAAAACGGATATCCTCTTCATCATCAATGATCAAAATAGTTTCATTCATACGGGACGACTCCATCTGGCCTGTTCCTTGCCGGCAGGCAATTCAATGACAAACGTGGTTCCCTTGGGGCTGTTGGGATGGACCCTTATATAGCCGTGGTGATCATCAATAACGGATTTGACAATGGTCAGCCCAAGCCCGGTGCCCCCCCGCTTGCTGGAAAAATAGGGTTCAAAAATCCTGGAGCGTTCTTCTGAGGAAAGCCCGGGTCCGTTGTCCGCAATCTGGATGCGCACCCGGTGCAACGCCTCTACATAGCCAACCTTCATTGCAACACGTCCATTTTCATCATCACCCAATATTTCTGCGGCATTGAGCAAAATATTCATAAAGACCCGCTTCATGGCCTCACGGTCGAATTTGAGTTCCGGTAATGGGGGGGCAACATGCAAATCCCAGGATATCCTGCCATGACTCTGCTCGAAAATGCCCACGATTTCCTCCAAAACCTCCACGATATCCCCATACCTGAGCTTGAGTTCGGGCAATTTGGCAAAGGATGAGAAGTCCTTGACCATTTCCTGGAGGTGTTCCACCTGGCGGACAATCAATCGGGTACACTGGGTAAGAATGGGATCGCTTATTTTCGAGCCGAACTTGCTTTCGATACGCTGGGCCGAGAGCTTGATGGGGGTCAGGGGATTTTTGATCTCATGAGCGATACGCCGGGCGACCTCCTTCCAGGCCTCCATGCGCTGAATCTTTTCCAGCTCGGTAATATCCTCGAACACGGCCACAATCCCCGAATCCTCGTCACCCTCACGATGCAGGACAACGGCGTTGACCAGAAGCCGAATATCCATATCTCCCACATTGAGATCGATCTGGCGCTGCCACTGGGAAGAAGGCATTTCCTGCAACTGGGTCAGAACCTCCTGAACCATGCGGGCAAACTCTCCCTGCAACAGCTTCATGGGCGAGCTGCCCATGATACTTGAGGCTTCGATTCCAAGAATGGTTTCGGCAGCCTTGTTAAAGGTATTGATCCGTCCCTGGCCGTCCAGGGAAATGACCCCTGCGGTAATGTTGTCCAGGACCGCCTCCATGTACCGGCTCTTGGATTCAAGTTCCGCGTTCTGCCGCTCCAGGCGTTCCTTGGCCTGTTTGAGCCCGATCTGACTGTTTTCCAGGTCCATGGCCATTTTGTTGAAGGACTGAACCAAAAGCCCCAGTTCGTCTCCGGACTCGTCATCAATACGCACCCCGAGATCCCCCCGGGCAATGCGCTTGGTACCTATGGCCAGGGCCTGGATGGGCGCTGAAATCTCCTTGGCAAGACGGAAACCAAACCAGGTGGCCCCGAGAATGATCATCATGGTCATAATGCCCAGAATAAAATACAGGGCAACCTTAAGCGGATACTTGAGGGTTCTGAGCTGCTTGTATTCGTTGACCCCCCTGACAATCTGATCGAGCTTGAAAAGAAGTCCCTGGGGCAGGGTCGCTCCAAGAACAAGATATCCTGTGGCGCCCTTGTCCACGGGCACGATGCCCACAACAAGATCGGCATCCTTTCCAGGCCAGACAGCCGACCAGAATCGCTGTCTCTCCTGCAACTCGGCCCAGGCAATGCCCTTTTTGACATCCCTCCAGGAACTCTCCCATTCCGGTTCGGCGTGCCAGTTCTGTTCCCTGCGGGAAGGGGTGAGCACCCCGATGAGGGTCAGGTCCAGATCCTTGCTCCGAGAAATCAGAAAGCGATCCATTCCCTTGCCCCCCCAGACAAATTGGCTTGCGCGGATAGTCTCAATGATCCCCTCTCCCTTGCCTTCCAACCGATCCTTGACCGTATTGTACACAGCCTGGCCCACGGTAAGGGCCTGCTCCATGGACCCCTCCACCTGGGCCTTGAACCAGTAATCCACCGAAGTCTGTACAAACTTGATGGACAGGAAAAACATGAGCAGGGTCGGGATGATGGAAAGGGAAAAAAAGATGACCACCAACCGGGTGCGCAGCTTTGCTCCCAGCACGTTGCGCTTGCGCTCCAGAGCGAGCTTGACCACATTGCGCACTACAAGGAACAGCACCAAAAGAAGGAGAATGAGATTGACGTTGAAAAGCCCGAGGAAAAGGTAGGAATTGACCCCGAAAAACTTGAGTTCCACCCAGCTCAAAACCCCGATCAGCACGATCCCCACAAGGGCGAGCCAAAGCTCCCGCTGACGTTTTTTCCGTTCATGCTGGATATTGGGATGCAGCCTGATACGCTGATAGGGGGATTGGGACATGAGATTGGCAGAGTTGAAGGGTTCGCCCGGCCCCTCAAACACGAGGTCCGGACAACACACGGCACGTCACGTAGGGTATCAGGTTCCTTGAATACAATATCCTGGCGGTGGATGCCCGGGGCCTTGCCGGATCGTGGCAGCACTTGCCATCCGGCCATCTGATTGTCCCCTGCGTCAGGCCAATCAGATCAAATCGGGCGGGTCGTTCCCGGACTCAGGACTGACACGGAAAACGCAGTCAGACTGTTTGCCTTCATGCGACTCCTGGAAAAGCAGATCAAAGCGTGTCAGACCACAAGGGCATCTGGCGGCTGGGACATGACCGGCAGGGAGGTTTGTGCACATGCTGACATGGCATGAGACTGCGCAAAAAAGCAGGCGGTCCCTGGCCTCAATACGCAAACTCCATCTCGAACCTGGTTTTCGGAACCAGATCCCACGACCAGAAAAACAGGGGAACCCGTATCCATGAGGGCACGTCAATGCGGGTCAGGGTCAGGGTCAATCTGACAATATAGAGTCGACCCTTTTCCACCATGCTCCATGGTCCCAGGGGGGTGACCATGTGCTCCAGCCGTTTCTGGAATATCCGGGCAAAGTCGGTCATGGGAAACCGGGTTTGTTCGCCATCCATGCTCAGTACCACTTCCTGCTTGAGGGTATCTTCCCACAGCTCGCACATGAAATCATTCTCAACAAGCAGGGCATCCCACCACAGGGCCCGTTTCTTGTAGAGGGCGGCATGACCGCTGAATCGCAGATGCAATCCCTCGGACAGGGCCTGCTCAATGGACGCAACACCCTCAACGCGCACCCCGTAGTGAACCGTCATGGTCCCGTTGGTATTGTCCACCACAAGATCGTTCAAAACGAGCGACTGGGCCCAAAGGGATCCTGCATGAACCGCCACCAAGACCATGCCAAGCAGAATTGCCCGCCCCAGGGGGAGGAAGGGACGAAAAAAGGGGGCAAAAGGTTTCACCCGAGACGATGGCAACCGTATGGACATCATGCAAAATTACTCCATCCCAACAACTTTGACAACCTCACGACATTGGCCTAGCAAGCGACATGCTGCGTATACATTACATCTTTGTGGGAAAGCTCAAGACACCTTTCTGGCGATCAGCGGCCGACCATTACGATAACCGGATCAAGCGATGGTACAAATGTCGGGAAACCATTATCAGGGATGGCGCGGGCAAGGATCCCAGCGAAAAAATCGCCCGCGAGGGCAGAGCCATCCTGAGCAAAATAACGCCTGGCGATCTTGTTATCTGCCTTGATGAACACGGCCGGACCATGACCTCCACCGGTCTAGCCCACACCCTGCAGACCTGGTTCGAACATCCAGCCAAGGCACCCTGTTTTGTCATTGGCGGGGCCTACGGGCTGGATCAACAGGTGCTCGACCGGGCCGACATCCTGCTCAGCCTCGGGCCCATGACCCTTCCCCACGAACTGGCTCGCGTCACCCTGCTCGAACAACTGTACCGGGCCGGAACCATTCTCAAAAAAATCCCCTACCATCACGCCTGAAAAGGTGCCTGTCATGTGCTGCGCATGCGCGCGTACACACGTTCATACCCGGCGCCCATCCGTTCCAGGGCAAAACGTTTTTTCCCCGTTTCAAAGGCCCGTTCACCCATCCGCCTGCACCGTGCAGGCTGCATGAGCAGTTCTGTCACTTGTTCCACAAGGGCATCCTCATCCCCCGGAGAAACCAGCACACCGGTCTCCTGATGCACAATCTGCTCGGGGATGCCTCCAACGGCAAAGGCCACGCAAGGGAGCTTCTGGGCCATGGCCTCGAGAACAAGCAGGGGATGATTGTCTGCAAGGGTCGGGTAAACAAGCACCGAGCACCCGGCCATGAGCGAGGCCAAAAGATCCGGAGCAAGATAGGGCAGAAGGGTCACGTCGCCATGTCGCCCGGACCGTTCGCCCCCCACAAAAAACCCCTTGCACGCGGGAACCCGTGCCTTGATGCGTTCCCACAAAGGCTTCCAGGAAGCGCCGCCCTTAAGGCGGGCCTTCTCGCCGCCATGAGCCACAAACAGCACAACAGGAGCATTGGGAACCCGTTCGGCTCCGCAACCAACCGGTCGGGCCGGCGTCCAGGGAACGCCATTGGGCACAACAACAATCTTCAAACCAGGAAAAACCGTCCGGGCCATGGTGGCCATCCATCGGGAAGGTGCCACCAGGATCGGGTTGATATCCTCCAGCAACGATCTCATGGTCCGGGCCCATGCATTACATCGGGCAACGCCCTGGGGACAAATACCCGGGCACCCCTGCCGCCATTGCTGACACCCTCCTGGCGAAAAACACCCGCCGGTAAGCAGACGCGCATCATGTAAGGTGATCACCGGTCGTATTCCCTGACGCTTCAGGCTGGTGAGCAAAAGGGGCCAGGAGCCCGTGGAATGAACGTGAAGAAGACCGTCCTGGGCCTCCCTGCCCAGCGCCTCGGGCAGAACCACCCGGCTTGTTGCATCCAAACCGTCAGGGATCTCACAACTTTTGCAGACCTCACGCCCTTGTTGTCGGCAATACGTCTTGAGGAGCCAACTTATGCGAGCCGCCCCTCCCTGGTAATCGAGCAGGGAATGAAGAAAAAGAGTCTGATCCAAACACGTCTCCACACATGAAAAGGCTAACAACACGCTGAAAGCCGCGAAAACATATCCGGGACACCACCTGCCATCATACAGACCCCACAGCAATCCCTGTCCACGCCCGCTTTAATCGTTCTGCTCCCATGCATCCACCATGGTGATCAGATCCTGCTTACATGCCCACAATACCACCAGATACAGGCGGTCTTCGCCCATCCCCGGGAACCATTCCTGCATTTTTTTAATGAGCCTTTCCGCGGTAATGGGTTTGCGGCAGAAGAACAAAAGCTGTCTGACAAGTTCAGGAGTTATCCAATCCTCCAATCCGGCATAGATGAGCAGAAAATCCTGCTGCCGGTACGTGGCCTGACCGCAACGCGTCCAGACCAGACGAGTTGATGGCGACAGGGTGGTGGAACAATACCGTTCAAACACCTTCCCGTAGGCCATGTTCAGGGGATGAGTCTGCAATGGGCGGGGAGGGTCCACGGGAACCGACCAGAGATCGTTCCAGAGTTCGACATATTGGGCCACAACCCGTTCCCAGGAGAATCGTGCGGCAACGCGTTCGTGACCAGCCAACCCCATGCGCTGACGCAGCGTTACATCCTGGATGAGTTGATACAGACGGTCCGCCAGGGGAGGAACGGCAACAACCGTCCCCTGACTCAGCCACAGATGATAGTGATAGTCGCTCACCAGGGGAGCCATTTCATCGATCATGGAGGTCTGCGGATTTCCCATGGTGGGCACCAGAAACCCGGTTTGACCATGGACCACGATATCCCTGTATCCGTCAAAATCCGAGGCAACAACCGGTAACCCCATGCCTCCGGCCTCCAGCAGGGACAAGCCAAAGGTTTCCTGGGGATTGTCCGCCAGGGAAACAAAGATGTCCGCTCCGGCAAACAGCCGTCTTTTGACCCTTTCGTCGGGTGAAGGGATCAGCTCCATGCGCAAGCCCATGTTTCTGGCCAGGGTCTTCAGGGTTGCAGGGAACTCATCACCCGCATCAACCCATCCGGCAACCCACAGGCAAAGGCTTGGGCGGGAAATACCCCGCCAAAAAAGCCGCTGCAAGGCTCGCAACAGGGGGAGCAGATCCATCTTGGAATGGGGACTGATCCTTCCGAACACAAGCAGAACAACCTCTTTGTCGCCCACGGCCCGTTCCTGACGGGCCAGCATGCGCTCTTCCGGGGTTGGGGGTGAAAAACCGTCAAGGTCTATTCCCAAGGGAATGACCCGGCAAACGGGTTCCTGCGCATCCTCCCATGAACGCCCAAGATACGCGCGAGCCTGGGCAAAAATGTTCTCGACCACCCTTCTGCCTGCCGTGGACGAGGAGACAATGCAGTCTCTGGACGTGGTTCCCTGCCAGATTTGGGGAAGCATCTCCCGGACGTATCGGGTCGGGCTCAGGGAGTGGGTCAGGCTGGTGATGGGAAATAATTGCCGGGCATACCGGTTACGCAACGCCGCAAGAGATGCGGGCCAATTGATGCAATCGGAAAGGTGAAAGCAATGATAGGGGGTAGTTGCAAGTTGCCCGGGAAGCTGACGCCGGCCCAAAAAACGGATGACCGCCCGGGATGGCAGAGCCATTTGCTGAAAATTTTTCTTTGTATTTGAGATTGTTGCACCATCTGCAAGAAAAAAATGATATTCGTCAAAGGTCCCGGAGCCAATCAGGGTTTGCAAAAAGCCAGCATTGGCAACCTTGCGGCCCATATACGCTCCCCCTTCCACAAAGGGATCAAGAGTGCCCCAAATTCGTTTCGCTGTCATACATGGCCCTTTCATTGCATAGAAAATTTCGGCGTCATTTTTCTCTCTTCAAAACACAGCTCCCTTAAGGATTGAACATGCACATGCCCCTGACCATGATGACACCTCCGGAATCAGACAGAGAAGAACGTATCTGGATTGTCGGGATGAAGAATGACGAAATACAAGCCGCGCTTCACCCGATCCCCTACAATATTCGAATCCAGCACCAAACCGTCAACGAACTGACAAACGCCTTGCAACACAGGCCTCACGAGGCATGTCTGACACTCATCACCCAAAAGGCCTGGGCAGGCATGTCCAAGGCGCAACGACGCATCGTCTCCACCAGTGAGGCCTGCAGGCTGGTCCTGATGTTGGAAGAAAACGATCATCATGTGCGATACGATATTGAAGAGATCGTGTCCCAGCAGTTCATATGTGCCCTACGCATGCCGCTAACCACTGACAAGCTGAACACCTGTTTGAAAAAGACACGTGAAATGCTTCTCATGTGCGACGATCTTTACAACATGGCCAATGAAATCATCCTGGAAAGAGAGCTTTTGGCCCGTAAAAACGAGCAGCTTGATTTCTTAAACAAAATCCTCACCAAAGCAAGCAAAAGCCTGGACCCGGGAACCATCATCAGTCAAGCTGGACGTGACCTGAACATTTTACTTGAGGTCACATCCATCATGGGCGTATTTTGGAACATTGATGCCCCGGCATTTTTGTCCGCTGAGATATTCACCCCTCCCAATCTCGACAAACAGCAGGGCAAAGAATGGGTAGGGTATCTTCTGGACCAGGCAGAGCGCACCACAAGACACTCCATTAAGACCTACCACGTGGAATCATTGGAGCATGACCAGACATTGTTTCATGAAGTTGGTCTTCCCGACCAGGGAAACATGATCAAGCTCCCCATGATCTGGAATGACAAGACCTTTGGCATTCTTTTTATCGTCTCTCCCAAGGCAGCATTGCTCGGACGTGATCGGGTCAAGGTATTGCAGGCCGTGGGCAATCATTTGGCCCTGGCCCTCAGAAATGCCCTGCTGTATCGTCGCATGCAAAACCAGGCTGACCACGACGGCCTGACCCGCATCAACAACCGTCAGAACTTTGAGAAACAGATCGTCAAGGAACTCCACCGGCATCAACGATATCAGCACGAATTAAGCCTGCTCATGCTTGATCTGGACCATTTCAAGCAGATCAACGACAAGTACGGGCACCTGGCCGGCGACATGGTCCTGCGTGAAGTGGCCGACATCCTGCGAAACGCCATCCGTGACTGCGATTTTCCGGCCCGGTACGGGGGTGAGGAATTCGTGATCATTCTTCCCCATACCGAGGAAAAAAATGCCTGGATCCTGGCCGAAAGAATCCGTCAGGAAATCGCTGCCCACACATTCAGGTATAATGATCATTCCTTCCAGATCACAGCGTGCATAGGCATTTCATCCATCAAGCCTCGCATGCTCAAACCGGCCGAGTATCTTGTCAGTCTTGCGGATCAGGCCTTGTACAAGGCCAAAACCAGCGGCAGAAACATGGTCTGCAGATCCGCTCCCATGCAAGAGCATTCCTGTTGCGTCAACGATGCGCGATAGCCTGCACCGAAAACCTCTTTTTCGCCCGGAATCTCACCACCTTGGTGCATGCTGGACGCTGGCAACCCTCGACTTCCGGGAAATGCCAGGAGGCAACCCCTGCCGGGGCCTTGTCCCCGGGCACAAGCGGACACAATGCGGTTTCTTATCCTGTGACCGCAATCCCTCAGACCACCCGCCTCATGGAAGCACTTCAACGGATCGTGTCTGCCGCATGACCTCCTGACCCTTCGGATCGTCAGCTCAAACCTCTTGTCAAACCCATCTGATGGCCAACTGGTCCCGGGCCGACCCGCCACGATCCGCAAGGGAAAAACGATCCAGACGCGTTGCAAGGGTTCTCCCTTGTGTCGGCCTCCCCATCCCAGCATTTTCTCCCGCCTTCACCCCACACCAGGTACTGAAATGTGTTCCGTTTTGTTTGGCTGCACCGGTTGCACAGGTCTTTGGTTTCAGGCATGGTTACGGTGCTGTCCGCTTGCATGCCGTGTCCCTTAGAACCGGCTTTCAGACCGAATGTCCTTCAAAATCCGAAATTGCAGGAACCTCCTCAAAGGTGTAAGGGGCTGCCATGGGTGAAGCAAACGTCCCATCTCCCCAAGGCATATCCTTATGTTCACCCTCCGTTCATCAGCCAACCCTGACAAGCGAGCATTTCCATGATCGAATCCAAGTACGACCTTCACGCACTGTTCAATCCCAAGACCGTTGCTGTTATCGGAGCCTCCTCGGTTCCGGGCAAGGTCGGGCATACCATCCTCCACAACATGATCCAGGCGGAGTATCAGGGAACCCTGATCCCGGTGAATCCCAAGAGTGATACCATACTGGGTCTGCCCGTGACCAAATCCATCAACGACCTGCCTGTGGGACTCGACCTGGCTGTTTTGACCATTCCCAAACAATTCGTGGTCCAGGCTCTGGAACAACTGGCCGAGATCAAGACCAGATCGGCCATCATCATCACGGCCGGGTTCAAGGAAGTGGGACACGAAGGCTACAAGCTCGAACAGCAGGTGGCCGAAATCTGTACAAAGCATCATATCGCCCTCATCGGACCCAACTGTCTGGGAATGATCAATATCGGGGGCAAGGTGAACGCCTCGTTTGCCTCGGGCAAACCCCTGCCCGGAAGCATCGCCTTTTTCTCCCAATCCGGCGCCCTGTGTTCCTCCATCCTGGATTGGGCTTTGGGAGAAAATGTCGGCTTTTCCAAATTCATCAGTCTTGGCAACAAGGCCGTGCTCTCGGAAAGCCACATGCTCGAATATCTGGGCAATGATCCGGAGACCAAGGTGGTGCTCGGCTATATTGAAAATATCACGGCCGGTGAGGAATTCATCCGCACGGCCCGCAAGGTCACGGCCCGAAAACCCGTGATCATGGTCAAGTCCGGAACAACCTCGGCCGGAGCCAAAGCCGCCTCGTCCCACACCGGCGCCATTGCAGGATCGGACAACGCCTACTCGGCGGCGTTCAACCAGGCAGGTGTCATCCGGGCCAGGTCCATCTCCACCCTGTTCAATCTGGCCCAGGCCTTTTCCCTGCAGCCCCTGCCCAAGGGCCCCAACCTGGCCATTGTCACCAATGCCGGTGGGCCAGGCATCATGGCTGCTGACGCCTGCGAACGCTCGGCCCTGAACATGGCCTCGCTGAGCCCGACCACGGTGAGCAAGCTCAAGGAAGTCCTGCCCCCGTACGCTTCCCTGTACAATCCCATTGACATTGCCGGGGACGCCAATGCCCAGGCCTTTGGAAGTTCCCTGGATATCGTCTTGCGGGACGAAAACATTCACGCCGTCCTGGTCATGCTCACCCCCACTTCCACAGCCGCTGATGATCTGGAAAACATTACCCAGGCCATTATCGACGTGGCCAAGACCACGGACAAACCGGTCTTCCCCTGTTTCATGGGCAAGAAACGGATCTCCGACGGTCAGAAGATGCTCCAGGAGGCCGGTCTGCCCTGCTATATCTTTCCGGAACCCGCCATTGAAAGCCTGGAAGCCATGTACAAGTACCATGAATGGCAGAACAAGGCCGAGCCGGTCATTCCCGAAATCCAGCGGGACAGGGACCGGGCAGCAGCAGTCATTTCCGGAACCATTGCCCGGGGGGCGGACGAAATCGTGGAATTCCAGGCCCAGGAGATTCTCCAGGCCTACAACCTGCCGGTTCCGCGCACCGGACTTGCCCGCACCAGCGACGACGCAGTGACCTTTGCCGAGGACATCGGCTACCCGGTTGTGCTGAAGATTGCATCGCCCCAGATATCCCATAAAAGTGATGTGGGAGGGGTCAAGGTCGGCTTGAAGGACGCCGATGCGGTCCGGGATGCCTTCATGGACATCACGTCCAGGGCACAGCGCATGCGACCCGAGGCCATGATTACCGGTTGTCTGGTTCAGGAAATGGCACCCAAGGGCGCCAAGGAAATCATCATCGGATTCAAGCGCGATGATCAGTTCGGCCCGCTGATCATGTTCGGGCTGGGCGGCATCTATGTGGAAGTGTTGAAGGATATTGCCTTCAGACTGGCCCCATTAAGCCGCGAAGACGCCCACAATATCATCCGGGAAATACGTTCCTACATGCTCCTCAAGGGAGTTCGCGGAGAACGGTCCGTTGATTTCGCGGCCATTGAAAACATCCTGCTCATCATGTCCAGACTGTCTCTGGACTTTCCCGAGATCTACGAAGCGGAATTCAACCCCGTTTTGGTGAACAAGGACAAGGCCGTGGTGGCTGATGTCCGCATCTCCCTGCACACGTAACCAGGTCAGGTCGGGTGCGGGTCCAGAAGGGACGTACCCCCGTCGCCAATCACCCCGGGGATACGTCCAACGACCAAAACCGCCCGGCCAATCACCGTTTTTCCCATGCATTTCCCTTGGGATTGCCGTAAAAATGTGTCATAGGTTGTGTATTCGTCAGTGATTTTCCGTTATTTCCATACCCAATTTCCTGAACACACACGACAAAGGGGGCAGATATGATTGGACTCTACATAGGATCGACCACTGGATACGCCGGGAAAAACATGATCGCCCTGTCTTTGGGTATGAAATTTCAAAAGGACGGCCTCAAGGTCGGGTACATGAAACCCGTGGGCGCGGTTCCAGGCAAGGCCGGTGAAAAGGTCGGCGACGAGGATGCCTTCTTTCTGCAGGAAGTCCTCGGGCTGAACGAAGACCCGACCCTGGTTACCCCGGTTGTCATCACCCACGACTTCAAGACCAAGGCCCTTGCAGGTCAATGCGGAACCCCCATTCTCAAAATCAGACAGGCCTACGAACAGCTCAGCAAAGACGTGGACATCATGGTCATGGGCGGTTCAGGAAGCTTTCTCCATTCCGGCAAGTACTGCGGTGTGGACGGCCCCACCGTGGCCAAACTGCTGGGGCTGAAAACCATTCTCATTGACCGCTATTCCAAGGAACTCAATTACGATTACCTCATGAGCGCCAAGGAAAGTCTGGGGGATTCCCTTATCGGGGTCATCTTCAATGACATTCCCCTGCATGTCATGGACGAAGTCCAAAACGTGATCAAACCCTTTCTGGAAAACAACGGGGTCAAGGTGCTCGGGATCATCCCACCGGATGCCATCATGCGCGCCATCACCATCAGGGATCTTTCCAACCGCCTGGGCGGCAAGATCATCTCTGTCAGTTCCAAGGCGGACAAGATCGTGGAAAGCTTTCTCATCGGCACCATGCAGGTGGAAAACTTCATGACCCATTTCAAGAAAAACAAAAACGCCGCCATCATTGTTGGCGGCGACCGTTCCGATGTTCAGCTCGTGGCTCTTGAAGGCGGCGCGCCCTGCCTCATCCTCACCGGCAATCTCTATCCCAACGACATCATCCTGACCCGTTCGGAAATTCTGGGCGTACCCATCATTGTGGTCAGGGATGATACGTATACCGTGGCCAAAAAGATGGAAAACATCCAAGTCAGCCACAAGCTCAGGGACATTGTCAAAATCAACCAGGCCACCCAGATCATCAATTCTAATGTGGACTTTCAGGCCATCAAAGAAGGCCTGGGCCTCTAACCTCCCTACATTGCCCTTGCCAGAGCACAAAAAAGGCGAACCAACAGGTTCGCCTTTTTTGTGCTCTGAAGTTTAAGAAGACTCTGGATCCATCACTCAATGGTGATGGGATCCCCAATGCTCAACTGGCCGCCATGCAGGACCCGGGCAAAAACACCCCGCTTGGGCATGATACATTCGCCAGCAAGCTCATAAATGGCACATTTCACATGACATTTCTTCCCAATCTGGGTCACTTCCACCAGAACATCCTTGCCAAGACGCACCCGGGTGCCCACAGGCAGGGACGGCCAGTCCACTCCCTGGGTGCCAATATTTTCGGCAAAATCACCAAAATCCACATCGATCCCCCGGTCTCTGGCAGCCTGGATATCCTCCCCGGCCAAAAAGCTAACCTGGCGATGCCATTTCCCTGCATGAGCGTCGCCCTCTAGCCCGTGTTCAGCGATCAGGTTGGCTGTTGTCACGGGAGTTTTTCTGGTTCCTTTTTCCGCGCTTAACGCAATGGAGACAACTTTCATGAGATTTCTCCTGTATCACAACACCCCTGGGTACACCCGGCTGTCTGATTCTCGCGGTGAGGACAGGGATGTTGCCCATGAGTCCTGGTTTCATAATCATGAATGGCCCGGGCCAGGGCATCGGCACCCAGGTTGGAACAATGCATTTTCTGTTTGGGCAAGCCTCCCAGTGCCTCGGCAACAACCCCTTTGGTCAAAGACTTGGCTTCTTCCAGGGTCTTGCCCTTGACCAGCTCGCTCACCTGGCTCGACACGGCAATGGCGGCAACACACCCAAAGGTCTGGTATTTGACATCTTCGATTTTCCCGTTGTTGACCTTGATGTAAAAGGTCATCATGTCGCCGCACACGGGATTGCCTACTTCACCGACACCGTCGGCATCCTCAATCACCCCCACATTCTGAGGGGTTGCAAAATGCTGCATGACTTTTTCCGAGTACATATATTGTCTCCGATGGTTCGCAAGCCCTGCTCTCTCAAAGCAGATCCGACAGGGCAATGGAGGTTAACTGTTCTTCAATGGCCCGAGCCACCTTGGTCCAGACATCCCGCGTGGGACACTCCCTGCTCTTGGTACACGACATGGGATCAGCCACACAGGGCGCCACGCCCTCGGTTCCTTCAAGTTCCTTGACAATATCCCAGATGGTGATCCTTTCCGGAGGATATGCCAGGGAATAGCCTCCGCTGGGTCCCCGGGTGCTCTTGATGAGCCCGCCCCGCTTCAGGGGAATAATGAGCTGTTCAAGATATTTGACAGGAAGATCTCCCTGTTTGGCAATTCCTCCCAGCTGCACGGGCGGCCCTCCCCAACGCAGGGCAAGCTCCACCATGAGGCGGGTGCCGTATCGGCTGCGTGTGGTTATCTTCATGCATGTCCTCCGTCTTTTACAGGAGCACCATCCTTCCAGATGGGCGACATGGCCCGCAATGTTGCAACCACCTGCGGAAGTTTTTCCAGTACATAGTCCACCTCTTCCGGCGTATTGGTCTCGTTCAGGGTGAAGACCACCGATCCCTGGGCAGTTGCCGCGGGCACGCCCAAAGCGCCAAGAACGGGCGAAATCTTCAACGCCTTGGAGGCGCACGCTGAACCGGTATTGGCGTAGATTCCCTCGCGGCTGAGCATGTAGATCAGGGCTTCCCCTTCAACCGCCTCTATGCAGAAACTTGCATGCCCGGGCAATCGCATCCGGGGATGACCCGTGCAAACCACATGCGGAACACGTTCAACAACACCTGTAATCAACCTGTCCCGCAATTCCTCAAGCAGGGCCATGCGCTCGGCCAGCCCGTTTCGTGCCAGGGATGCAGCCGTGCCAAGCCCCACGATTCCCGGAACATTTTCCGTCCCGGCCCTGCGCCCCCGTTCCTGAATACCACCATGGACCAGGGGCATGAGCCGGGTATTCCTGCGAAAATACAAAGCCCCTGTTCCTTTGGGCGCACCAAAGGCCGGTCCCGAGATGGTCAGCAGGTCCACGCCCAGGTCCTTCACATCCACGGGAATATTTCCCACAGTGGCCGCGGCATCGGTGTGGAAAAGAACACCGTACTGGTGACACAGGGCGGCAAGAGCCTCAATGTGTTCCAGCGTGCCGATTTCAGCGTTACCATGCATCACCGAAACCAGGGCCACTCGTGAGGCATCGTTGTCCAGAATCTTGTGAAGGTGTTTGGGATCGACCACCCCCGACGCATCCACGGGCAGCACAGCCACCTCATACCCCAGCCGTTCGAAAAAACGGGCCGAGTTGAGAACCGAATGATGTTCAATGGCGGAGGTGATGATACGGTCTTTTTTCCCGTAGGACGCAAACACGCTTCCCTTGATGGCCAGATTGTTGGCCTCGGCCCCTGAAGCCGTAAACAGGATTTCCTCGGGCTCGGCATTGATCAGTTCTGCCACCCGGGCCCGCTGCTCGTCCACAACGCCCTTGGCCTTGAAACCAAGATCATAGACCGTGGAGGGATTGGCAAACTCACGGTCGAAAAAAGGCAGCATGGCCTCGATCACCTGGGGCGCGACCGGCGTTGCCGCAGCATGATCCATATACACGATGGATTTCATTTCCCTGCCCCCCCTGTCTTGCGAATGTACAGACGATAGCAGTCATCAGATGAGGCCATACCCAGAAAGTCCTGGCCATGGGTACGACACCAGGCAAGAATATCTTCCAGTGCCCCGTCATAATCCGTCAGAATTTCCAACACCTGCCCCTCGGCAAGGGTCTCCATCCGCTCCTCGGCTTCCATGAGATGCATGGGACACATCCGACATACAAGATCTATGGTTTCGTCGGCAGCGGGTTTCTTGATAAACTCCACAAGTAATCCCTCCTCGTTAATCTATATTAATAAAGTAGGAATTAAAGCGCCAAGTCCCCCCTGTCAACAGAAAAACGCCCATACATTTCATGCACGCCCCGCACAGGGCGGCATACCTGACAGCAAGGCCATGGCACAACCCGGCCCTGCGCCAGCTTGCCGCTTATGAAACAACAAGGCCGTGATTTCCGCGCCCCAATGAATCCGGCACCAAAATCACGGCCTCTTATCGTCAATACGATCCGTCCCCCCTGCCCTCTGACGCAATCCCGTGCCTTTTGCATCAGCATGCAGGGAAGTCATGGCAGGTCCATGGGAGACCCCTTGATGACCTTGAACTATTTGAACACCTTGAACTCGTCACGCCGGTTCAATGCCCAGGCGGTTTCGTTATGCCCTGGATCGGCCGGATATTCCTCTCCATAACTGATGATCTGTAACCGTTGGGGTTCAACGCCGAGCAGGATCAGAAATTCATAGGCCACCCGAGCGCGTTTTTCCCCCAGAGCCAGATTATATTCATCCGTGCCCCGTTCGTCACAATGGCCCTCAATGCGTAGTTTGAGGTCAGGCATTTGTTTGAGCAATTCGGCCTTGTTCTGCAAAATGGTCCGGGACTGGGGCTTGAGCTCAAAGGAATCAAAGTCAAAATAGATCCGGTCGTTCTCAAGCCGTTGGACTGTTTCCACTACCATGGCCTCCTGCCTGGCACGCTCCTCATTGGCCCGCTGCTCCTCCATGAGCTGACGCTCACGCAGTTCCTGGGCCGCTTCCTTTGCTTCGACAGCCTGATCCATTCCCGTCTGCATCCCGTTCTGATCGTACTGCATGGATTCCTGAGAGGCAGGCGGTGTTGCCTGGGGCGTAATCTGTTTTTTGGCGCAACCAAAACAGACAAGACATGACAAGACCAGCAGAACCAACCAACGCAGATCACGGTGCATCATAGATCCCTCCAGGAGTAAAATGTCGTTTGAGCGGTTTGTACACAAGTATCATAACCATTCAGCTAGCGGCTGATTCACGGACTCCACAACACCAGAAAAGCGGGCAAGCTATCAAAGATCCCCTACTTCTGCCAGGCCACCGGCGACCAGGACGGCGCAGTGGCATCACCGGGACCTGTGGGGATATGCTTGGCATTATCACCGTACTTGGTGGCCACATACAGCTGGTAAGTACCTGTCCTGTTGGACGTGAAAGCCAGAAAATACCCATCCGGCGACCAGGCCGGATCTTCATCATTGCCCGGGCCAAAGGTTACCTGCCGTTCCATGCCTGTGGTCAGGTCGGTGACAAAAATGCGGTGTCCGCCATCGGTTCGGCGGGCAAAGGCCAGCAAATTGCCGTCGGGACTGAGGCTGGGACAGGTGTTGTAGGTTCCCTCGTAGGTCACGCGGGTAACTTTGCCGGTATGCAGATCCAGCACAAAGATATGCGGATTGCCGAACCTGCTGGATACAAAGGCCATGCGCTTGCCCTGGCGATCAAAGGAAGCTGAAACGTCGATGGCCCTGTTTTCAATGAGAGGCGCGCGCAGATTCCTGACCTTGAAGGATCCATCAAGGAGATAGATGTCCGGATTGCCGAAGGGGTCAATGCTTATGGCCAGATTATCGTCCGCATCAAAGGCAGGTCCGATACAGGTATGGCCCGGAAGATCGTACTTCGTGATTTCCCGGGTCGATCTGTCCCACACGGCCAGTCTGTGACCGGAACCATCCACATACGAAAAGGCGAGTCTGTTGCCATTCGAAGACCACGCAGGACTCAGGCTGATTCCCTTATAGTGGGTCAGTTGGAAAAGATCATTGCCCTGGGGTGAAATCAGACAGATTTCCTTGGCGGTTCCCTGACGACAGACATAGGCGATTCGCGAGGTGAAAAAGGTCTCGCTTCCCGTAAGTTCCTGCATCAGGGCAGCACAAAAACGGGTCACCACCTCGGGAACCTGCTGGTCATTCAGGATAGAGTAGGCCTTACCAAGGACCAGACGTCCGGTAAAGGTCTCAAAGACACGCAGCTCAACGTCATCAGATGCCCTTCCAGATTCTCCCTGACTTGCCCAGGCGGTTGTCAACACCAGATCGACTTTGGAAAGCTGGAGTTTCTTGAAGTCCATGTCCCGGGCCCTGAACCCGCCCAGATCCCCGCCACCAAGGATGTCCTGGGTGGCGACAAAATCGAAAAACGGCAAGAACCCAAGGTTCTTCCCCAGGGCTGTTTCCAGCTTTTCAAGTCTGGCAGGAACCCTGGCAAAGGGTTTGCCATTCATGGCCAGAGGATCGGCCTGATACAAACGGACACTGGTTTGTCCCGGACCGTAAATATCAATGGAAACGGCGGATTCTGCAGCAAGGCTCCCTTGAGGAAGAAGCACCCCTCCCAACAGGACCATCAGACAAGCAAAAAGAATTTTATTCATAATGGTTGGCACAACCATGCCATGTTGTTGAAGCTATTCCAATGGAACGGAGAAAACAGATTATGAACACGAACCCCTGCCCCGTGGTGGCGGGTTCTCCTTTTCCCATTGACTGGCTACATGTTTCACATCCCGGACAACTCACCCCTGCAACGGCTCCGGAATACCAACAGGCCTTCCGGTTTCAGCCCCGTCTTCCGCCTCCCACTCGCCCTGTTCAGACATCGACCATCTCACCAAGCGGCCTGCAATCGGATGGTAACAGACAAATTGACTATTCCTGCAACTCGCTCAAATTGAAAGTAATGATCAAACGTTTAATGTCCCGGGATGGAGGTTCAGGCAGGGGTTCTGCCTCATGGATGGCGCGCAGGGCCGAACCGTCAAAATCCGTACGCCCCGAAGACACAAGCACCCTGGTACCGAGCACCTTGCCGCCGGGATCAATGCGCACCTCGATTCGGGCCGCCAGATTGGACCCGCCCACCCGGGGAAACCGCCAATGCTCCTTGATGGCGGTCTCGGCAATCCGGCCGTACACCTGAACAAGCCCTGATTCCTGGGAGGTCGTGCCTTTTCCACCAGTGGCTCTGTTATCCTGATCCACGCTCTTGCGCAACCCGGCCAGCTCTCTGGCCAGATCCTGCTGTTCCTTGCGCGTCTTTTGGCTGACTTCACCCTGAACCCCTTTGAGGGCCTGGGCAATGATCTGCCGGGAAGATTCGGTTTTCTTGGGGGGTGCGGGTTTTTTCCTGGCAACCCGTTGGGGAGCCTGCGTTTTTTTCGGGCTGATCTTTTTGACCGGTTTGGCCTTGGGTTTGGGCCGGGACTTGGACGGTAAGGCGGGTACTGCTTTTGATTTGGAGGGCTTGGACGCAGTCTTTTTCCGGACAGGCGCTGTTTTCCTGGATGCCACGGCCGGCGCAGGAGCGGGCAAGGTCACCAGATCCACGGTATAGACCCGTTTTCCCAGATCAACGTGCAGGGAACTCCCCATGGACGCAGACATCCCCGCCACAAGAAGTACTGCGTGGAGTGCGATGGAGCAAAATAGGCTGACAAGTCGCATCATATTCGTCCATGGCAAAGACGGCCCTAGCCACCCTCTCATGATTAGTGAACATCTTCGGGTTCGGCGACCACCCCGAGTTTTTCGATACCTGCCTTTTTGACCCGTGCCATGACCTTGACAACGACACCGTAGGGAACATCCTTGTCGGCTTTGAGATAGACGAGCTTGTTCTTGTCTTTAACCAGCCTCTTGAGGTGGGTTTCCATGGCATCCATTTTCACGGCATAGGTGTCCAGAAACAGGGAGCCGTCCTTTTTGATGCTCAAGACCAGATGATCGCTGTCCTCGGGCAGGGTTTCAACGGTTTTTGTCCTGGGCAGGTCCACCTCAACCCCCTGGGTGAGCATGGGCGCGGTGACCATGAAAATAATCAAAAGAACCAGCATGACATCCACAAAGGGGGTCACATTGATCTCGGCCAGAAAACCTCGCTGATGGGGATTAAAACGCATACCTTACCTATTCTTTTCTGGTCTTGCCCCCCTGCATCCAGGGAAGCTCCCGTTGAGCCCGGTTCAAGAAGGACCCGGCAAAGGCTTTCAGTTCCGTTTCAATCCCATTGAGCAGCCCGAGAAAAGCATTGTAGGCAATGGCTGCGGGAATGGCCACACCAAGCCCGATGGCCGTTGCCACCAGCGCCTCGGAAATACCCGGAGCCACAGCAGCCAGGGCGGCTGTTTTTTGCAACCCGATGGAATGGAAGGAATGCATGATTCCCCAGACCGTCCCGAACAACCCGATAAACGGCGCCGCGTTGGCGCAGGTTCCCAAAAAGGACAGGGTCGAAGCGAGCTGACCGAGTTGTTTGCTCACCCCTTGCTGCAGAATCCGGTGAAGATTTTCACCCGATACCCGGAACAGCAATGAGGGATGCAGGGATGATTTTTCCAGCTGCCGCATTTCGGACAGGGCACCAAAAGCAATGGGATACAACGGAGAATCCTTGGCATTGCGCAACACTTCCACTCCCTTGGCAAGATCGGCCGTGGCCTCGAATTCGTCAAAATCCCGAACCGCCCGACGCCGCACACCAACAAGTTGTATCCACTTGAAAAAGATGATTGTCCAGCTCCCCAGAGACATGGCGCCCAAAAGAAGAAGCACACATTTGACCACCAGGGTGGCACCGGAAACCATGGACCAAAAACCAAGTTGCGACAACATATCCATGCGTGATTCCCATCAACGGTTGAGCCTGCTCCGGTCTGGATTCCAGACGGTAACAGGCGTTGGTATCATGGCCGGGGTTAGGATGCGTCTGGGGCTTTTTGCCCGGACCCGGCAACAGCCTGGGAGGCCTTGCCCAAACGGTTGAGACGCCGTTTCATGATCCTTTGCACAATGGCCAGCGAGTTGCCTTCGGCCTTGCGGATCTCGCTGACGGTCATTCCGGCTCCCAGGGCGATATTCTGCCGCATCGCTTTGGAGACCATATCCCCCACCGTATGCGCGTCATTGTTGATCACCAGAGGTGCCCCCAGATCCCGGGCCAGGGAGGCCACATGGCCGTTGGTCAGGCTGTGCCCCTTGCGGGTGGTGATCTCCAACGCCACATTTTTGGCCGCAGCCAAGGCCACTTCCTCGGGAGTGATCAGACCGGGATGAGCCAGAACGTCCACTCCGGCTTCAATGGCCGCCAGATTGGTGCCCACGGGAACAGGCTCCACAATGGTTTCCCCGTGAACCACCACGATCTCGGCCCCGGCAGAACGGGCATACTCGGTCATTTCACCGATCAATCCCGGAGGGATATGGGTCAACTCCACCCCGCAATACAATTCAATGTCCGCATACACGGAAAGCTGTTCGCTGGCCCGGCGGACATGTTCAAGGATCAAATCGATATTGGAGGCATCGGCATGATCGGTGAAGGCCATGGCCTTGTAACCGGCCACGGCAGCCCGTTGCGCCGATTCTGCCGGGATAAGGTCTCCATCGCTGAAAATGGTATGGGTGTGCAAATCAATCATGTATTGCATTCCTTCAAGGGCATCACATCTTGTATTTGATATCGTCAAGGTTGTACTTGGCCAACATCTCTGTCCACTGCTTGGCGTCTTCTCCTTCGATGACCGCCTGATACTCACCCTTTTGCTGGGAAAGGGCCTGTTCAAGCATGGTCTTGGACGCCATGATGGGCACATCGGCCTTCAAGGCCAGGGCAATGGAGTCCGAAGGCCGGCTGTCGATCCGCGTGACCGCATCCCCCTTGGTCACCACCAGGGATGCGTAATACGTGCCCTTTTCAATGGACAGTATCTCCACATGATCCAGCTTGCCGCCCAAGGCATTCATCACGTTCAGCACCAGGTCATGGGTCATGGGCCTTGGCATGGTAACCTTGTTGATGGCCATGGAAATGGCCATGGCTTCCATGGCCCCTATCCAGATGGGCAGAACATGGGTATCTGTTGCATCCTTGAGGATAAGGATTGGCATCTGGGAATCCTCATCAAGGGCCAATCCAAAGACGCTCATTTCTACCATGGGGAACCACTCACTTCTCCCCAAAGGGAGTGCTTTTTCGCTTTGGTAATGGTTACGGGAACAATCTTGCCCACAAGATCCGGGGCATCGCCGTGAAAGTTGACGATCCGTCCTCCCAGATCCCTGCCCCGCCAGCACGGGGTCTCGTCGTCGGATTTTCTGCTCCGCCCTTCCACAAGAACCTGGTCCTGTTTGCCCACCCGGGCCTCAAGGGCCTGGATCGTATGCTCGGCCTGCAACGCCTGCAACCGCTGTAACCGTTCCTGCTTGACGGCTTCAGGGACCTTGTTGGTCATCCGTTCGGCACGCACGCCGGGCCGGTCCGAATACTTGAAGGAAAAACTGCTCTCATATCGAACCAGTCGCATGAGCTGAAGGGTATCTTCGAAATCCTGGTCGGTTTCTCCTGGAAACCCCACAATGAGATCCGTGGTCAGGGCGATGTCCGGACAAACCGCACGGAGATCCCTGACGATCTTTTCATACCGTTTCCGCGTATACTTGCGGCCCATGGATTTCAAGAGCGCATCGGAACCGGACTGGACCGGCAGATGAAGCTGGGGACAGAGGTTGGGCAAGGAACCGAATGCCTGAATGACCTCCTCGGCAATGTCCTTGGGATGGGATGTGGTGAAACGCAACCTGTCCAGTCCGGGGATGGCCGCCACCTTGTGCAACAGCTCGGCAAAACTGACACCATCTCCATGATCGTCCAGACCGTAACTGTTGACGTTTTGACCCAGCAGGGAGATCTCGCGCACTCCACGATCCACCAGGGCCCGACATTCATCCAATACCAGTCTGCTCGCCCGTGATTTCTGGCGTCCCCGGGTGTAGGGAACAATGCAATAGGCGCAAAAATTGTCACACCCCTGCATGATGTTCACAAACGCCTGTGCCGGCAGAAAAGCGGGAAAACGGTTTTCCCGTTCGGGATACTCATCAAGAAAGTCCAGCAGACTGATGCGCTGGTCCGGATCATCGGCGATCTGCTGCAGGGCCGCGGGTACGTTGGCAACCCCGTCTGTTCCAAAAATCAGACGGACAAAGGGAAACCGCTTCCAAAAAGCCGTCCCCACCTGCTGGGCCACACATCCTCCAACCGCCACAAAACAGCGGGGATTGGCTTCCCAGTATTCCTTGAGCCGACCCAAAAGGCTGTACACCTTTTGCTCGGGTTTATCCCGCACGCTGCAGGTGTTGACAATAAAGCACTCTGCCTCTTCCTCGGCAACAGGTTCCCAGCCCAAGGTTTGCAGATAATAGGACAGCCAGTCCGAATCACAGACATTCATCTGGCAGCCAAAGGTGATGATATGAAACTTCATGGATTGTCTTCTAGGTAAAAGGGAGGCTGCAAACAGCCCTGGAAACGGGCCAGCGCGCCAGGCACCCGATCAATAACGGTCCCGGGAGGATCGTGCCGCTTGCTCATGTTGCCAGCCATCAAACCAGGTGATGACCCTGGCAACCGCCTGTTCCAACGTCAGGGACACATTGTCAACCACGCATTCGGCATGTTCGTCCACCTCAAAGGGAATGTCCACGCCAATGACCTGACCAAGTCCGGGAAATTGCGTCCCATTCTTCTTGCGTTCAAGGGCCTTTGCATACAGCCCGGCCATGACCAGCCCCTGGGGACGGTTCTTTTCCCGCTGCATGGCCACTTCCAGGGGGCAGGCAACATAGACCTCGGCAAACCTGGCGATTTTGTTCCTGGCACGGGTGCGCATGGCCACTTTGGGAGCAGTCCCGTCCATAATGACTCCCCTGCCGGAACCCGCCAGCAAGGCACCTTCGTCAACAAACATCTCGTAGGCCCGGGCCCGCTCCCGGGGTGAATAGGTGGGCTCGGGAAAATAGACCTTCCTGCGCTCGTCCATCTGTAGATGGACAACATCCTTCCCCCGGGCCCAGAGCACCTCTGCAACCCCCCGGGCCACGGAACTCTTGCCCGACCCGGGCAGGCCCACGAACCACAAGGCCCATCCCCTGTCGTCTGTATCTACCCTTTCCGCCATTTCTGCGTCCTGTTGCGTTGTTTCACCCGCATGGCTGCACATCAAAACTGCGCACCGTGCACGCATTACTCCATGTACTTGTTGATATGGACATAATCAAACACCTCGTCCTCGAGCACGTTTTCCAGGAATCGGAGCAGTCCCTTGCGAACTTCCAGGGGATGGTTGGGATACCACTCGGGCGAGGCAATGACCAGCCCGCGAAATACGTAATAGGGAGCAACAACACGGAGCATTTCCTCGTCTCCGGTGGCATCAAGATAGGTGTCCCAGAAAGTGCGGTATATGGACTCAAAGGGACCGGATAATCGAGGCTGATCGTACAAGCCAAACAGCAGGTAATTGCAGCTCATGGTGGCCACGTCATCGCCCGGTTCTCCCCACAGTCCCCGGCTGCAATCAAGAACCGAAAAATCATTGTCTTCCCTGACAAGCACGTTCCAGGGATGAAAATCTCCATGGGTTGCGCGCAACCGGTGGGTAAAGGAGCGCAGTTTCCAACGCCAGTCGATGAGCTTTTTCTCCAGGGCGATAAACCGGTTGGGCGTGAAATGTTCATACGGATGGGGGTACCCGTCCACCAGCCCCCAGATGCATTCGGAATCCCCAATGAGCTGCCGGGTCCTGCGCAGATACAAATCAGGATCATCCCTTTTTTCGGCATGCAGATCTGCCAGCCACAAGGCGAATTTGCGGGCCAGTTCTCTGTCGCTGTCCGTGACCTGCCCCTTGCGTATGCGCTCAAGATCAAGAAAATAATCGTGCCCCTCGACCTTTTCGTTGAGGATGAAGAATTCCTCGGGATCTTTCATGGGAACCAGCTTGCCTTTTTTATCGGCATACCCAAGGCCAAGAGGACGGACATGCTGCTTGATCCTGGTTCCGGTCTCGTACTGGAACATGAGGATGGCCGCCCGATCCCAATAAAATTGATGGCCGTATTTATCACCGCGCATGGAAGAAATGACCGCCTGCTTGGCAACGCCATCCTGCTCATAGGCAATGAGCATGGGCTTGCCATACCCGAAATCCTTCATGCCCTGTTCATCAAGGGACCCGATCTCTCCAAGGCCGGTCAGCTTGATGGTGCCAGGCAGGGTCTCCTTGAGAAAACGTTCTATCATGTCAACGGTTATTTCAAGCATGGGAACTCCTTGTACGGTTCGTGATTATTGCAGACAGGCATATCTCTCATACGCTTACAACGCGCTGGCAGCGATACCACACAAGAGGGGAAAGAAGGCAGAGGCGTACGCGTTTGACTGCAGCCGCTTCCCGTAGTGCGTGTTCCCGCGTGACCGTCCAGGCGGTGGCACTCATGTCGGGATCATCATCCCGGCAGATATCGCCGGTTCCCTGCCCGTCATCAGCACAAGGGTTCTTACGATCATCAGCCTCACAGGTAAAGGGAAAACCGGAGCAGCAATCCCCGGAAGCCGGGTGCCATGGCGGATTGCAATGCGGATACACGCCCGAGTATGGTGGAAATTTCCCTTGCCCGCGTGTCTGACTCTTCGTACATATCCCCGGTCAATCATGCGCATGCGTATCACTAAGGAGCACGAATGATCATCCGAGGTGTTCTACCGGTTGTTGCTGCCGCCACCCTCTGGGGATGTCTGGGTCCTTTTTCCAAGCTCGCCTTTTCCCAGGGGATGGACCCCCTTGAGGTCGCCTTCTGGCGGGCCGGATTCGGCTGGATTTTTTTTCTTGCCCAGGCGGTATGGACCAGGGGGTACAAGATTGCCCCCAAGGACCTTCCCGCGATCACGGGGTTCGGTTTCCTTGGGGTAACCGTTTTTTTCGGCAGCTATCAGATCGCGGTTCAAAACAGCGGGGCCGCCCTGGCAGCGGTTCTTCTGTATACCGCGCCGGCCTGGGTCGCCATCCTGGCCCGATTGATCCTCGGGGAAACCCTGACATCCATGAAGCTCGTCTGTGTCGGCCTGACCATCGCCGGGGTCGCGGGCGTGGCCCTGGGATCCTCTGCCACTCAAGCGATCCGAGTCACCCCCCTGGGCATTGCCGCAGGCCTTGTGGCCGGGCTGAGCTATGCCCTGTATTATATTTTCGGAAAGCACTATCTGAACATCTATCCCACCCACACCATCTTCGCCTATACCCTTCCGGTCGGCCTCTTGGGACTGCTCCCCTGGATCCACTTCCACCCCATGACTCCCATCGGACTGGCTGCGGTCTTTTTTCTGGGACTGGCCACCACCTTTGGCGCCTACACCTTCTACTGCATCGGTCTCAAACATCTTGATGCGTCCAAGGCCGCCATCGTGGCCACGCTGGAACCAGTGGTTGCCGGAGTCATGGCCTATTTCTGGTGGGGGGAACGGTTTACCCTGACCGGATATCTCGGGATCTCGACCATTCTGGGAGCGGTGCTGCTCCTGGTATATACCGACACGAAAGCGGCATAGCCCGCGTGGGCTCCCGGATGCTCCCTGCCCCGACACCCAAAAGGCCCCTGACGCGTCAGCGCATCAGGGGCCTTTTGGGTGTTTAGTAAAGCTGAAGGATCGCTAGCTTTTCTTCATTGCCTTGGAGATGCACACGGCAGCGCCTCCCCACGTGATGGTCAAACCAAAGATGAGCATGATAACTGCGGATGTGGACATTAGTGACGACCTCCCTGACTGGAAACCTTGACGGGCTGGGGTTCGGAAGCAGACGGCTTGAAATGCATGATCAACGCCAAAAGCAGGGTCAATTCAAGCACATGCCATCCGAAATAAAACAGGGAACTCACGGGATATCCGCCATAGGGTTTGGAGAAATCGCTGATCAGATTGGCAATAACCATGTACCCCAGACAGAATGTGGTCACGTACTTGAGGCTGATGTTCCACCAGGACCCAACGGCAAAATCGGAAATGGAATTGACGTACTTCCTGACGTCCTCGAGATTGAGCACCCAAGACAGGAAGATCATTTCTGCCAGACCACCGAGCAGGATACCGTAGTTATTGGCAAAGTGGTCGACAATATCCAGGATCAACAGTCCGGCGCTTGTGGAAAAAACCACACTCACGCCAAACCCCACCACGCAAAAAAGCGTGGCCGCGGCCTTCCGGTTCCATCCGAACTTGTCAATAAGGGAAGAAATAACGGTTTCACAGATGGAAATTTCCGAACTCAACCCCGCAAACACCAATGCCAGGAAAAAGATGCTTCCGAAAAACACCGGAGCGGGCAGCAGATTGATGGCCTTGGGAATGGTGATAAAGGCCAGGCCCACGCCTGAACCAACCACTTCGGAAACAGGTACGCCCTGCTGCACGGCCATGTTGCCCAGAACGGAAAAGATCATCAATCCGGCGATCATGCTGAAACCGCAGTTGATGAACACGGTGATAAAGGCGTTGTTGTTGATGTCCGATTTCTTGGGCAGGTAACTGGAATACGTAAGCATGATCCCGAACCCGATGCTCAGGGAATAGAAAATCTGACCGTAGGCAGCCGCCCACACCTTGTAATCCAGGATTCGGGAAAAATCCGGCTTGAGAAACCAGTCAAGTCCGGTGCTGGCCCCGGGCAAAAAGATGGCCCGGCCCATGAACAGGATGACCATGAAGAAAAGAAGGGGCATGAAGATCTTGCCCGCGGTTTCAATACCCGTGCGCACGCCACGGTACAGAAAAATCCAGCACACAAACCACGAAAACGTGATGGCCCCCAGAATGGGCCACTGGATATTCCCTATTTCGGTAGGACTTCCGGAAAGATGGAGGAAACTCTTGAAAAAGAAATCACCGGTATTGTCTCCCCATCCCTGATCAAAGGAAAGCCAGCAGTACACGATGGACCAGGCAACAACCGCCACATAATAGACAGCGATGGTAAAGGAGACCACGATCTGCCACCAGCCAAGCCATTCCCATTTTTTGGAAAGGGCTGAAAAAATCTTGGGTGCGGACCCCCTGAATTTGTGCCCGACACCAAATTCCAGAATCATGAACGGAATACCGGCCGTGAGCATGGCGAAAAAATAGGGGATCAAAAAGGCGCCCCCGCCATTTTCATAGGTGATATAGGGAAATCGCCAGATATTCCCCAGACCGATAGCCGAACCAACTGCAGCCAGGATAAAACCCACCCTGGTGCCCCACTGCTCTCGTTTCATTGAATCAACTCCTCCTTTGGAAATCCTCCAGAAATACTACCACCACATTTTAGCATTATTCCGGCAGAGGTCGTAGGTCCATGCATAGCAAGTGTCAAGGACAGCCATGTATAACTTTGATAAAAAGCACCTACATGCTCCCCACGCCCATGCGGCGAAAGGAACGTCCCACAACCCATTCAATAAGGACAAAAAACACCAGGGGAACGGCCACAAAAACCAGAGTCAATACCGATCCCAGGGATCTGTTGGAGGAGGAGAGAATCGGAAAGAGATAGCCGGTAAAGGAGGGCACTGCCCCGCCACCGATGAGAAAAACAAGAAAATATTCGGAAAAGGCAACCAGGAAGACCACGCTTCCCCCGGCAATAATCGCCGGAAGCAGCAAAGGCAGTTCAACCCGTGCAAATACGGTCCACGGGGAAGCGCCCAGATTTGCCGCGCACAGGGCATAGGAATTGTCAACAACATGAAATCCGGCAATGAGGGCCCGGAGCATGTAGGGGTAGCTGAAAACGGCCAGAACCAGGACCACACCGAGCAGCGTATCCGCCAGGGACATCCTGATGAACAGGACATGCAACCCCATGGCAAAAGTCATGGGCGGGACAAGGGCCGGAGCCAGGAGAAACCCCTCCAGCAGATGCCGACCGGCAAACGATTGCCGAGCCATGACCCGGGCCGGGCCATAGCACATGACCAGGGAAACAAGAACCGTTGCCAGGGAATACCCCACCGAGGACATCATGTGTCGCATGAGGGAAGCATGCTCGCGATACAGAAAGGCAAGGGAACCGAAATCAAACGCCTCGGGGATCAGATGGGGAAACTGCCACCGGGGAGCCAGGGCATACCCGCCCAGCACCACCAAGGGGAGTACAAAAACAATAACCAGAAAAGCCAACAGCAGGACATGCCTCACAATTTTCTCTCCTGTGCCCTCAGGGAAGCAACCACCCTGGAATAGAGCATGATGAACAGAACCGAAAAAAGCAGCATGAGCATGAGCATGGCCAGAGCCGTGGGTCTGTTGATCAGATCCCGCTTGAAATACAGATTGTAGACCTCGATGCTCAGCATGGCCGGTTTGCTGCTGCCAAGGATATACGGGATGTCAAAGGCCCCAAAGGCGTACAGGAAGAGGATGATGAACGCGGAATGCATGGCCGGCGCAATATGGGGAAGAATGATGCGCCAAAAAATCGCCGTCCTTGTTGCCCCGAACATCCGCGCACAAGTGACCAGACGACGGTCGAACCCGGCCAGGGGGCCAAGCACCATGAGTATGGCAAACGGCATTTCCTTGTAGGTGTACGCGGCAATGAGCCCCAGGCCCGACTGATCATAAAGCATGTTTGGAAATTCTTCGGGTCGGGCAATGAGTCCGAGAGCATGGGCAAGGGAGGCCAAGACACCGGACTGGCTGCACAGAACCATAATGATGAACCCGATGGCGATATGGGGCAGGATGAGGGTTGTCTTGTACACCACACTCATCCGCCTGAGCACAACCGGCATCCCCCAGATGCCGTAGGCCAGCAGGGTTCCCCCGGCCGTGGCGATCAGGGCCGAAATCAGGGCCACGTACAGGGAAAACCCGAACATCTCATAAAACCAGGGTGAGTCAAACAGACGAACATAGGCGTCCAGATAGTCCTGATGCAGGGGCACAGGGCTCATCAGGCCCAGTGACTGCACAAACGCAAGGACCACCCCCGCGCAAAAGAAACTGACATACGGAATGAGCAAGGGAGAAAGCCGAAGAAGAAGAGCTCGTCGGGTCATGACCACTGGTTTACGGCCCCGCGTTTCCAAGGACATGTTCGTTCCAGCCCTGTTCAATGGCCTCCAGGTAGGCCGAGGGGATTTCCGGAACAGCATAATCCGCCAGATACCGGGCACTGAGGGTGGCCGGGCCCAGATCCACCTGGTCGAACCGGTCTCTTTCTTCAGGCGAGAGCCGATTCATGTCCAAGGCGGGGAAATCACCCCAGTTATCAGGTCGGTATTTGGCAACCTGGGCATCCACGGACAGGAGAAAATTCGCCACAACCAAAGCCCCGGGCACATTGGGCGCATTAAAGGGAATGGCCAGAAAATGGGTATTGGCCACTGACCCGTCCCTGAGCACAAAGGTCCTCACGGTGGAGGGATAGGCGGATTCCAGAATTTTGGTCTGGGCATGGGAGGGATGATAGGACATGGACATGTCCACTTCACCTCGGGCAAACAGGGTATCCAGAATCCCACTGTCCTTGGGGTAGGTTTTGCCTTCCTGCCAGAGATAGGGCTTGACCTCGTTGAGCCACGCCCAGAGAGCCGGAACCCGGGCGTCAAACAGGGCCTGATCAAACCCGGACATGTACTGCTGCGCTCCCCCGGTCACCGCGTAGAACACCTGGCGGACAAAGGCCGACCCCGTGAAATCCGGGGGCTGGGGGTAGGTGAATCTGCCGGGATGGGCCTTGATCCACGTTTTGAGCTCGTCCAGGGTGTGCGGCGGCTCTGGTGTCCTGGCGGTATCATACTCCAGCACGAATTGAGCACGGCCCCATGGGGCTTCATACCCGTCCACAGGGTAGCCGAAATCATGGGCTGCGGCATCTGGATCAAAAAGTGTCGTGAAATGGGGAAGCAACGGGGTAAAGGGTCCGGTAAGCAGTCCGGCTTCCTTGGCGTTTTTGAAATTTTCCCCATTGATCCACAACAGATCAATGACTCCGGTCTCTTTGCCGGCCGCTTTTTCAGCAAGGAGCTTGTTGACAAAGACCGAGGCATCCATGGGGACGCGCACAAGACGAATGCCGTATCTTGAAGCAAGCTCTTCGCTGACCCAGGTGTCCACCCAGGAATTCACATGGGACCACCCACCATACATATACCAGCGGACCTCGGTATTGCGCGCCGCCTGGGTGATGGCATCAAAATCCTGATGCAACCAGTCCTTTTTTTCCTCCTGGCTGCCACAGGAGACAACCAGCATGACCATGACCAGCAACAACCAGATCCCTTTATTCATAGCAATCTCCAGCAGGTTCAGGGGGACACCGATCCAGGCCCAGAGGTGTACGCTCAGTGCCCGGGACAAAAACCGCAACAAGCCTGTTCCCACACGGTGCCCATACCCCTAACACCGCGCAGGATATCCGGTCTGATCAGATAAAACATCTTCGCCATCATCCTTCTGCCGGGATGGCCATCATAACCGCCCTTGTCGCCTCTCCCGTTGCAGCTCCCAGCGTTATTCCCTGGTGCCCAGATCCGCATTGACCCGAATCCGAACCCGATGGCCGGTGCGCAGACCATTGGGCTTTTGATAGATCACCAGCTCACGGCCTCCAACAGCCACCACACAGGCCTGATAATGGCCGGAAAATCGCACTTCGCGGATCGTTCCCGGGCCGTCAGGATCGGCAGCAAGATCCAGGGCCTCGGGTCGAACCAGCAATTCCCTTGTACCCGGGGCAACATCCATATCAAGAAGGTGAAACATGTCTGCAGGAATCGTGTTCATGGGTCCCAGAAACCTGGCAACTTGCTGATTTTTGGGGAAGAAATAGACCTCTTTGGGGGTTCCCATCTGCTCCAGGCGGCCCTTCATGAGCACGCCCATGCTGTCGGAAACGGCCAGGGCCTCATCAAGATCATGGGTCACGGCAATGGTGGTAATGCCGAACTCCTGTTGGGTCCTGCGGATAAACCCGGCTGTTTCCAGTCGCAGGGACCTGTCCAGATTGGCAAAGGGCTCGTCAAGCAACATGACCGCCGGATTGACCACCATGCCGCGTGCAATGGCCACCCGTTGCTGCTGGCCTCCCGAAAGCTGGGCAGGATACGCGTTGGCCCTGTTTTCCAGTTGAAAATAGTGCAGCATATGCTCGACCCGTTCCCTGATCACCGTTTTGGGGAACTTGCGGGCCCGCAGGCCAAAGGCGATGTTCTCAAAGACCGTCATGGTGGGAAAGAGAAGAAAATCCTGAAACACCAGAATGATCGGCCGTTCCTTGCTCGAAGCAAAGGAACAATGAATCTCGCCGCCATCAGGATCTTCCAGCCCGGCGATGACCTTGAGCAAGGTGGTCTTGCCCGCGCCCGAAGGACCCACAAGGGCAACAAACTCGCCCTTGGCCACGTCAAAGGAAACATCCTGCAAAACCGGCTTGCCGTTGTACTGCTTGCTTATTCCACGGAGTTGAAGATCCATTCAAGATTGTCCAGAAAAGAGGTGATGCGCTCGAAGGTGCCTTGATGGCGGAGCCCCCGATCCTGCCGGGTATACTCGTACCAGGCCATGAAACACCATGCTGTGGCCCGTAGGGCTATGGTCCGCATGAGCATCCCGGTCTTGAAAACCAGTTCGTCCAGGACCAAAGCCTGATCGCACGCAGCCTGGTACGCCTCCAAAAAGACATGCCGTTCCTCAGGTGTGCAGATGTGATCCGTTTTCCACAAGGTTGTTGTGGGCACCAGAAAATGCCCCAGATCCTGGTATCGGGAAGAAATCACGGCCTTTTCCCAATCCACAAGATAGGAACGATCCGGGCCCATGCAGAAATTCCCGGCATTGACCTCGGTGTTCACGATGCACGGAGATTCATTGGCAAAAAGATCCCTATTGTGCTCCACAAGCTCAAGGATCTTCCCGTGGTATCGAAGAATCAGCTCCTTTTCCCGGGTTCTGGGATGATCAGGATACCGATGGACCAGGCCAAGGGATTCCTCGGCTATGGCCGAAAGGGGATCGTCCTGACGAATCAGGCCGGCCACCACGGGCTGGCTGTGAATCCGGGCAAAAATGGCCGCAGCCTTTTTCAGATCGGTTTGATAGTTAAGGGGCACGCCAGGCACGTATTCCATGAGCAACACGCCGGAACCAAAGACATTGGGCCCCGGATCAACCGCATACGGCCGAGGTGTAACCCCGCTGTTTGCCAGGGCCTTCAGAACCCTGAACTCGTACCCCACCTGGTCGGCCAATCCCAGCTGACTGCCGTGGTTAATGCGGAAAACATACCGCGCCCCTTGAGCTGCAACAAGATAGTTCTCGTGGTACTCACCAGAAGCGAGAAAGGAGATGTCCCAAGGAGGCTTCACCCATCCCGACTGGTTGAGATACGCATGGATGCGTTTGATCATAGACATGTGTATTGGCTGGTTGTGCCGGGTCAGGATGCAACACCGCGCCCACGGCCCCCATGGGGGATCCGGAAGGTCACCCTGAGGACGGCGCCTCTTGCAGCAACTTCCCCAGTCCTGTGCGTTCCAGATACGCCCTGGTCAGGGAAGGCGTGCCTGTTGCTGAACGTTGCCAGAAACCGGCCAGATCAGAGACGGTATCCACATCATCTGCCAAGGGCAACAGATGCAGGGAGGCCCCGCCCTGTTCAAGCCTTTTGCAGGTCCGGACAAAAACATCGCCCGTGCTCCAGACCATATTTCGAAAGACCTCCGGGCAATACCCGGATCTGGTAAAACCGATGCAATAATACCCCCCGTCCTGCGCCGGAGCCAGGCAGGCATCATGATCACCAAGCGCGATCAGCCCATGCTCCAGAACATGCGCCGACAGGCCCGGGATATCGCTTCCAACAAGAAGGACCCGGGCATATCCCCTGGCAAAGGCATGGGTAAAGGCCGCATCCATACGTTCACCCAGATCGCTCCCCTGCTGGGCCAGATACGTACGTTCTTCTCCCAGCCAGCGAGCCATGTCCGTACGTCCGTCTTCCGGGGTAAAGCACACAATCAGGGACGCCGAAAGGGTATCCAGCACAGCCAGGGTATCCAGCACGAAACATCGATACAATTCCAGGGCATGCTCGTCCCCGACTGCACGCGCCAAACGGGTTTTAACCCTGCCCAATACCGGCAATCGCGCCATCAAAAGGACGCAGCAGTCCTGCGGATCTATGCAGGCCTGATCGTCAGCACATTCCATCAACATCCCCGCGTCTCATGCGTGTCTTCGATAAAACCGCACCAGAATCCCGGGATCAACGCCCAGGTGATACAGAATTCGCAACCCCCAATTCCTGAGGGTTCCCCAAACAACCCCTTCCTTTTCCCAGCGTCTGGCCGAGGTGTGTACCGGATGTTTCACCAAAGCAATGCGGTCTCCCCTGCGCCTGATTCCGGCCATGATGGCCACATCTTCCATGATGGAAATCTCCGGAAATCCCCTTAAGGACCGAAAATAATCGGTCCTGAAAAAAAGGGCCTGATCACCGTAGGGAACCCGGGTGAATCGGGTACGCAGGTTGGCGGTCCTTTCAATGATCCGAAACCACAGGGCCGGATGGTGGATGCGCAGTTCAAAGGCCCCGGCCACAACACGCGGGTCTGAAAGGGCCTGAACAATCATGTCCCGCCACCCGTCAGGCAACAGGGTATCGGCATGAACAAAGAGCAGTATATCACCGCGGGCCTGTTCGGCTCCGCGATTCATCTGCACAGCCCGGCCGGGCAACGAGGCCACACGACAGGGACGAGGGGAGCGCAGCTGGTGCAGGGTGTCCAGCTCCATGGCCCCGTCAACAACCAGAATCTCGTCCTCCGGGGAAAGACCGGCATGCAGGTGGTCAATTATGGGGTTGATGGTTGCCCCTTCCCGGTATACGGGCACAATCACCGAAACAATGGTCATGGCGAAGCAAACCGCTGGATGAACCGACGATCAATATAGTCTTTGAGCCAAAAAGGCCAGGAACCATGCCAAATCCAGCCGTTTTTCCAAAAGATGCCCTTGTTGTTGCCGAGATTGAAAATGAGCAGGTAGTTCTTCCCGGGATCGAATCGCATCAAGGGAGTGCCTTCCAGCGTGGCCATGAGATTGTGCTTGAGCACGGGATTCTGGCGCACCGCATACACACCAACCTTGTCCAGAGGCAACGGGGCAAAGGAAATGCAGTCACCACCTCCAAAAATATCAGGATGATCAACGCCATGCAGAAACTCGTTGACCAAAAGGCCACCGTCCTTGCCCGTGGGAAGGCCGGAATCTTCAAACAACCCGGAGGGAACAACTCCCACTGCCAGAAAAATCACATCCAGATCCCGGGACAAGCCATCTTCCAGAACAACCCTTCCGGACTTGACCTTGCGCACATAGCCCTGCTCCACAATCTCGATGCCACGCTCCTGCAGTGAGTGCATGGCCAGCTTGCGAACCCGTTGGGGATATTTGCCCAGAAACCGCTTTCCCGCAAACACGGTAATGCGTGGCCGTTTGGCGCCAAAACGAACCCCCAGCCCCCAGAGATTGCCGGCCACCTCCAGGGCGGCCGGACCGCCCCCTACCACGCCGATGCGCAGCTCTTCCGTCAGAAGGCCTTCCTTGACCCGCTGCTGCCCCTTGAGCAGATTTTCAATGGGCTTGACCGCAAAGACATTCTCGCCACGGACGGTGAGGTTGTCCGACGGCACATGGCTTCCCGTATTGCAGGAAAGCACATCATAGGGAACATCCCTGCCGGACGCGAGGTGCACCACATGGTTGTCACCATCGATTTTCACGGCCCGGTCGAGCAGGAAGGTTCCTCCCCGGGACGTGACCTGTTCCTCGGTATTGAAACGAATGGCCTCGGGAGCATAGGTTCCCCCGAGCATGCCGGGACCCATGCCCGAATAGTAATGATGGACCGAAGGACCGACTACGGTCACCTCGTGATCTTTTTTCAGAAACTCCGGGATATGGCGCATCACGGTCATGTGTGCATGACCGCCGCCGAGAAGAACAAGACGCTTTCCCATATCCACCTCCTGGATGCAGGTATCATGACAAGAAAATAAATCATGACATAATGCGAGAAAAACTTCAAAGGATTATCCTGCACTAGGATCATCCTGGCTCCGCATCCACCCAAGCCCCAACAGCTGCCATGTACAGGCTCAGGCTGGGACATGGACGCGTAGGTATTGGAAAAATCATCCCTTTGCAAACCCTTACCCAGGACGGCACCACCAGTTATTCTGGTTGACAGTTACACCCGACTTGAATAGTGGTCCTTTTTTCCGGGAAGTAGCGCAGCTTGGTAGCGCATCTGGTTTGGGACCAGAGGGTCGCAGGTTCAAATCCTGTCTTCCCGACCAACAAAATCAAGGGCTTACGAATTACAGCGTAAGCCCTTTTTTGTATCGTTTAATTTTTGACGTCTGTAGCAGGACCACATGCACCAATTACCCCCGGACCACGGGGAGTAGGAGGATCGCCAAAGCTCAATTGGTCATCCCAAATGTGGTGACCACAACTATGCAGAAACTCATGACAAGAAAGTATTTATCTCTAGCTCTTACAGCGCTGATACTAGTTGTCACCTTGCTGCCTGGATCCTCCTTGTTGCTTGCTGGCACAAACAAACAATCTGACCGGCTCATTTTTGCGGGAAACAAGGAATTAGCACCACTTATTTTTACCCAAGGTGAAAAGCCTGCCGGCCTGGTGGTCGACATTGTTCGCGCTGTTGCCCAACATGCCGGTCTGGATATTGAGATATTGGCAAGGAACTGGGATGAAGCCCAACGATTGATGCGTGCAGGAAAAATCGATGCATTGCTGCAAATTAATCCCAGTTCAGATCGAGAACAACTCTATGATTTTTCAGAACCGCTTTTGATGTCTGAATTTGCTATTTTCAGGAAATCCCAGCGAGTTGCCATACAGAACATACACTCTCTGTCCGGTCTTGTTGTTGGTGTAGAAAAAAAAGGCTACCCCCGGACCCTTCTCCATAACTATCCGGAAGTAGTGATGCAAACAATCCCTGGCTGGCAGCAAGGATTCCAGGCAATAAAGGATGGCGATATCGATGCCCTGGTTGTTGATCGCTGGGTTGGTAAATATCAACTGTTTTTGAGCGGCGTTCAAGGCATATCAGACGCACCTGAACCGGTTGATGTTCAATTCAGCTCTATTGCCGTAACCAAAGGAAATGATGAGTTGCTGGACAAGATTAATCTTGGTTTACGATTGATAGCTCAAGACGGCACAAGAAAAAGCATTGAAGAAAAATGGTCAGGAAAAGAAATTGTCACATTAAGCAAAGAGACACTGCATCTCTACTGGGTGATTGGCATAGTATCCGCCATAGCAAGTATTGCTTCATTTTTTGTTCTGATATTTGCAAACAGAGTCAAAAAAATCAATAAAACTTTATTGAAACGAGAAAAATCATTAGCTAGCGAGATAGAAAAGAGAAAAGAAATAGAAAAAAAATTGCGCATTGCCAATCACGCATTACACAATCTGTCCGAAATAGACTCTTTAACCGGTCTTTGGAACAGAAGAAAATATGAAAACGAGCTAAAAAAACAAATACTATCTACAAGGAAAAGCGAAACCGACCTTTGCCTGCTTGTAGCCGATATCGATTATTTTAAAGCATATAACGATCATTACGGACACGAACAAGGCGATAATGCACTAAGAGCCATAGCAAAAATTATTAAGCGCAGCCTTAAAAGAAATACAGATACTGTTTTTCGCTATGGAGGCGAGGAGTTTGTTGTCCTTCTTCCATATACAGACGAAGATGGTGGATACAATATCGCAAACAATATAATAAATAACATTTGCCAAAGCAATATAGAGCACAATTACTCAAAGATTGGCAACAAGCTAACAGTAAGTATCGGAGTAGCATCCATACACAGCACCAGTTCAACCAAAGATATGAGCTTGTTGTTCAAAAATGCAGATGATGCTCTTTATCACGCAAAAAATAATGGCAAAAATCATGCTCAAAGGCACACTTTCCTGCCCAAATAAGTTGTTGTATTTCAGTCCATCCCCATTGGTCCCGCACCATTTTGCGGAGACCCCATGAAACAACTCGTTGTGCGACAAAAAAGCGGGGAGAGGATGGGGAGAAAACGAGAACAAAAATAAAGGACTTACGCTTTACACGTAAGTTCTTTATTTTGGTTCTTCGACGTTTTGTGTGGAATTGACCGATCGTATCGAGTTTGGCCTCCATCTCAAGTCAGACTTGCTGAATGATTTTTGCCCAAGCTCCTGGCCTTACACAGATTTGAGAACTTACGAGTCAACGCCTTGATGGCCATACACCAACCAAGCTCCACCTGAAGATCGACTGCCACGGAGAGCCGCTGCCCCCGTGGCCAGAATGCGGTGCCGCGTGCAAGGCTCAGGAGCCCGGGCGTGGCTATCGAAACATGGAGAACTTTATCACCAAGGTCTACCTGATTGCGGCTCCGATTCAGTTTCAGGTTGCGGCATGCATTTCACACAACACGTCGAAGAACCTTCAAAAAAATCAAAAAAAATCGAGACGGCCCCTTGTGTCATACATAATGATGACGATATAGGCCGATTCAGTGCAATATAATACCTGACCAAATATTGTTTGTTATACATCTGGAAAGCATCAGACAACCAGACGAGATATCTTTCAGGCCAGCACATTCCATGGTCAGTCCATACATGACCAATCGCACAGTAAGGATACGACTATTACCATAAGCCGGGGGCTCACTGATCGTTCTTGCAACTGAAGACCGCTCCGGAATCAAAAATCCAGAGGACTCTTTCTCTTTTTGGGTCGTGCTCTTGAAGGTATGGGTATAGGTGGACCACGGTTCGGAGTTGATCATTGAGATCAGGAAGGATTGTCTCAGGCAGAGGGGGGAGCGCGGTCCTTCTTGCCCTTGCCGTTATGGACAGTGAGGACCATAGCGTCAAAGTTGATATCCTGCACCCACAGTTTCTGGCATTCGAAGAGCCCGAGCTCGCAACCATATAGCAGCTTGGCTACCAGATCAATTGATGTTTCGCAGCAACCTTCTCTACAAAAAGCTTCAAACTTGTCCGGCCTGATAGGTCATGCTGATACTTAGGACAAAAATCAAAATAATACCCCAGCCATTACGGGAGAAATGCCTCACCCCCTCTGGGATGGACTCTTGAGCCAGGCATTTCTCAAAATTGTCTCGAAAATCGTTTGGGATGTTAATCATAGCCTTTGATCGCTAAAAAGATCTCGATAACATGCCAAATTCAAAGTTATCAGATTAGGAACTACTAACATCCAATCTTAAATTTTTGTCAATGGGAAGGGTTTCCTGGAGTTAGCAGGAAACCACATAATAACTTGTTATGTGAAAGAAATATGAAACAATATATGGAAAATGCTACTGAATTTTGGGAGACAGGAATTCAATACATCAATCTAACGCAATCGGTTTCAAGAAAAATTGTAGAAAAAAATAATGCAAACTTCATGATTTCTGATGAAGAATTCATTGGTGATGATTTTTTCGAAGCTACCCGATGGTCTGACTATCGACTTTCAATACCTCTAATATTCAACTTGTATCACGGCTTAGAACTTTTGCTGAAAGGATTTTTATACGCTTCGGGATAAGACCCAAAATCAGCTCACAAATTGAGTTTACTACTTAATAATTTTAAAAATAACTATCAGAATTCTGATCTCTGTCAGGTTTTTGAAAAATACATAAAAAGAGAATGTATGCCAAATTTGTTGATAACTTTTTTCGACAAATCTGGAATCGATGTCGACATGTATTATCAAGCATTTAAATATCCACTAAGTACAAAGAACTCTAAATTTGATCATGATTCATTAAAAATGAAAGGTAGCCATGGGGTACAGTTTTATCAAGAATTAGATGAAGATATATTGTTTTTACGTCGCGGAACTGTAGATCTTGGCCGTAAGCTTCTGAAGAACACATAACCCATCTTTTTCACAGGACGCCAAACAGCCGGCGCCTGTGAAAAGTCCGTTAGGCTCAAAAAGGAGTTTTAAATATTGGAAGCACATTTAAGAACCGAGAGAGCGCACGCTTTTGTCGTTACAGAAGCCGATCTGCAAAAAATATGGACATCGCTCGAAAAAGATATTGGGACTGTTTCTGCCGAAATTAGCTTCAATGACTCGATTGAAAGAAAAGTAGAGTCATTTAATGATTTAATGTCTTTTGAAAATTCAATAAACAAGAAAATTAAAAGAATAGAAATTTATGGTAGAAGTGACACTAATAATAATAGAGCGCGTGTTTTATTCTCAGATAGCAAATATAGACCTATAGAGATAACAGCCACTGGTGAAGATAAGGCCATAACCTCTTTTGGAGACAACATCAACGAAATAATTGATGGACTGAAACCATGGTATTCCATCATTAGCAAGCTAGACTTCTTTTATATCATCGGTTTTGTATGTTGGTTTGCATTTATGCTACTCGACATAATAACACCTGACACCACCAATAGCATAGCAATCGAATTAGCACATGGAATAAAAATGATATTAGCTCTATTAGGTATTTTCGCAGCAATCGCGCTAACAATATGGGGATTAAATCGCCTCCGAAGTGTTTATTTCCCTTTTGCTTCGTTTGCAATAGGACAAGGCCTCGAAAGACATAGAGTGCAAGAGAATGTGAGATGGGGAGTTGTGGTGGCATTTATTGTGTCATTATCTGCTTCTACTGTTTTTGCAGTTTTAACATAATAGCCTAACAATCAAATCAAGCCGACGCCAAAAGACGGCGCGGCTTATTAAAACGTTGTTGCCGGACGCTTCGCGCCAGCAACAGCGGCCCGCGGATACCATCCGCTTGTTGCTCGGCGCAAAGAGCCTCACAACAAGCGGATCGAGCGGATGTCCGCAGATCCAAGTAAACTTGCCCCCGCGGCCACCGCTCATCTGTGGGCCGTTATGGCGACGGTAATTGTCAAAGAAGTTGTCGCTTTTTTTGACGCCCATGCAACGTTCTTTTCAGGTGATTGTTTGTGGATTTGGGGTAGAGTTCCCCGCGCCCACAACAGACCTGTTTCAGATCTTTCCAGACCAACGCTCGGGCCGATTTTCCAAACAGCCAGATAGGGGGCGACGCCGTTCCGCCCGATAGCTGCCCGCCACTCCCTGGTGACGACCCTTCAAAGCTACCACCAAAGCCCACACACAATAAAGATGCACCGCACTATCCTGGCCACGAATGAGGCAGCCCATTCATGAGTAGCCTCCAGATTTCTAAAGGCTTTTGCGGATAATGCGAACGTTACTGGCAAGTCATGCACACCAAGTCCAAGAAAGGATCGGACTGACAGACGATCCGTGCAAAACAGACATCACTCCAAGAGGCCTGTAGCAGGGCCAATTGTCACGTCGCACAGCAAAAAACTTCACAAGATTTTTCACAAAATCATTGCAAAGTCATACACCACTGTGTATGGTTGCATCCTAGTCAAAAGTTCGATGTTTTTTTTGCATGAGGATGCGACAAGGTAGAATCATTCAGAAATGGCTCAGGATCATTAATGGATTGAACGCCAAAAAACGAAAAAATTTCTCCAACAAAAACAACATGATCGGAACAATGTATACATGAACACTTTTCGCATCCCGGGTTAATGGCAATGTCATGATACATCTTTTATGCACTACATGACAAAAATCATGTTAATTGTAAGACAGACAACGCTTTACATTCTTTTATTTTTATTAAGGGAAAAGAACAAAACAGCACTGCCCGGACATTCCTTGGTTATCATCTACAAATCGATATGATTTCCATATCTTTTGTTGGATACAACTTGTTTTATGATCTTATTGTCTCAAAAGAGGCAACACCAATGCGTACGTTCCTCACCGATCAAACATACTATGACTTCAATATATTTTCTGATTGTAACCTGTAACTAAACCACAAGGACAAATTATTCATTCTATGCGCACACCCCTTATCGCCATGGTTGTTGGCACGCGTCCCGAGGCCATCAAAATGGCCCCTTTATGTCAGGCCATGGCAACAGATTCCCGGTTGCAATTCTCTCTTATATCCACAGGACAGCACCGCTCCCAGTTGGACCAGGTTTTTGAACGCTTCAACCTGACTCCGGATATCGACCTGGACCTGATGAACAAGACCAGCAATCTCAATGAACTTTCAGGTCGTGTGCTCCAGGAGATGGATGGCATTCTCGAAAACGTTTCCCCGGACATGCTTCTTGTACAGGGCGATACCACCACGGCCTTTGCAGCAGGACTGGCCGCCTTTCAAAAAGGAATCCCCGTGGGCCATGTGGAGGCAGGGCTGCGGAGCGGCGATATAATGAATCCCTATCCCGAAGAAGCCAACCGCAGGTTCATCAGCCTGTTCGCTTCTCTGAATTTCGCCCCCACAGAACATGCCAGACAAAAACTGCTCGCCGAAAACGTCCGGGACGACATCATCGTGGTCACGGGTAATACCGTGGTTGATGCGCTCAACACCATTGCAGGCCGCATCACCGGTCTCCCCGAAAGCGTCAAGCGCCTGGTCACCCTAGGCAGGCGTCTGATTCTGGTGACAGCACACCGTCGGGAATCATGGGGCAAGCCAATGGAACATATCTGCCGGGCCATTGACACAATCGTCACAACATTTCCCGCAACGGAAGTCGTGTTTCCGGTCCATAAAAACCCGGCGGTCCGCGACGTGGTCTTCCCCATTCTTGCGGGACATGAGCGCATCCACCTTATCGAACCGCTGGATTATTTTGATTTCATTTCCACCATGAAATACGCGGATCTCGTGCTCAGCGATTCCGGCGGCGTTCAGGAAGAGGCTCCCACCTTTGAGACGCCGGTCCTCATCATGCGCGAAAACACGGAGCGCCCCGAGGTTTTCGATACAGGCAAGGCCGCTCTGGTGGGCACCGACACCGAGGAAATCATCCGCCAGGCCACGCGCCATCTCGCCTGGGACGGTGGGCACTCGGCCTGGAAGACGGGCAATCCCTTTGGGGACGGCAAGGCGTCCGAACGCATTGTAAAGGCCATATTGGCCTGGCATGAAGGCAAAAAACCGTACCTGACTCCCCAGGAAAGCTTTTCACCAAACACCACGATTACGACCAAATAAAGCAGGTCTCACGGAATACTCTCACATGCCTTTCAGTTTCGGCTCCCCCATTTTGCAGGACATCTTTTTCACTCTTTTTCTCGGTCTCAAATTCCTCTTTTACGGCGTAGCCGTGGTCTTTGTCCTGAGCGGTCTGGACGAATTGTTCGTGGATCTGTGTTATCTGGGCAGGGAGCTGTACAGGAAACTGTTCATCACCCGCAAATACAGCCGTCTGACCGAAGAACAACTTCTCGCCAAACCGGAACAGGCCGTGGCCATAATGATCCCCTGCTGGGACGAATCTGCCGTGATCCGTCGCATGCTGGAGAATACCCTTAAAAGTCTCAACTACTCCAATTACGTCATTTTTGTCGGAACATATCCCAACGACCCCGAGACCCAGCACGAAGTGGATATGGTCCGCAGCATGTACGATAATGTTGAACGGATCGTGACCCCCAAAGACGGGCCGTCCAGCAAGGCAGACTGCCTCAACTGGCTCTACAAGGGGATCCAGGTCTACGAGCAGGACCATGACATGCAGTTCGACATCTTTCTTATGGAGGACTCGGAAGACATCATCCACCCACTCCTGCTGAAGTTGTGCAACTATGTGATTCCCAAACTGGACATGATCCAATTACCTGTCCACCCCATGGTCCGGAGCTGGACGCATTTCACGGCCAATCATTACATGGACGAATTCGCTGAAAATCACACGCGCGACCTGATCGTAAGGGAAATGCTGACCGGAACCGTACCCTCGGCCGGGGTGGGGACCGGATTCAGCAGAAAGGCTCTACTCACGGTAGCCAAGGCCCAGAAGCAACAGCTTTTCAATATCGACTCCCTGACTGAAGATTACGATTTTGGCCTCAAGATGAGTGCATTCGGACTCCGGCAGGCCTTTGTCCGCCAATGGGTCTGGCGGAAAAAACTGGTCAAGCATTTCTGGTCGAGAAGACCCAAGGAAAAGCTGGTCAAGGAATTCATCTCCATCAGGGAATTTTTTCCGACCACCTTCACCACGGCGATCCGGCAAAAATCCCGATGGGTCATGGGTATCGCCCTGCAGGGCTGGACCACTCTGGGCTGGCGCGGCGGACTTGCCTCTCGCTACATGCTCATACGCGACCGCAAAAGTGTCCTCACCAATATCGTCAACCTGGCGGGAAACGCCTTGTTCGTCATCATCCTCGCCATGATCGGGTACAACCAATTCTCAACCACCTACCGATTGCCACCGCTGGTCAACCCGTCCCTGTTCACCAATATCCTTATCAATACGTGTCTTTTCTTTCTCTTCTGGCGGATGTGCATGCGGTTTGTTTTCGTGACCATAACCTACAACTGGATCCAGGGTTTATGGGCCATTCCCCGACTTTTTTGGGCCAATATCATCAACTTTGTAGCCACCTTCCGGGCGATCTATCAGTATGCCAAATCCGTCATCACCGGCCAGAAAGCCACCTGGGACAAAACCCACCACGTCTACCCCTCGGAAGAGGAACTAAGAGCCTACCGCAGAAAGCTGGGCGACCTGCTGCTGGATCGCCGTTTCCTGACCATTCACCAATTGGATGAAGCCCTTGAGGTCAAACGAAACTCCGACAAGAAACTGGGCGAAATCCTTCTGGAAATGGGCTACATCACGGAAGAACATCTCATCCAGGTCCTTGGCATACAGTTCCAGGTGGAAACCCAGGTTGTAGATCCCTTTGAAACACCCGTGGAATTGCTGGAAATGCTCCCGCTCAACTTGGCCCTCCGCTATCAGGTGTATCCCCTGAGATTGGACAGGGGACAACTTGTGGTGGCAACGAACGATATCCCCGACAATGCAACCCTGCGCGTCCTTGAACAGGAGACCGGCGTATCCATTGCTTTAAAACTGGCGATCAAAAGTGATATCTCTTTTGCCATCCAGCGAGGGTATGAACAACTAACCGCTCCCCAAAACAGAATCTTTATCGGACAACGACTGGTCAAACAGGGGGTAATCACCCAACAGACACTGTTTGAAGCGCTCAAGCTGCAACGGAAGCGTCACCGCCCCCTTCGGGAAATCCTGATCGAAAAAAAGATTATGACCCGGGAACAAGTGGAGCAATCCATTGAGACATATTACAAACAGGGCACCAAACAAACATTACTCACATTCTGGGAACAAAACGGATGGGCTTCATCCGACCAGCTGCAGGAGGCTCTGGACGAACGCAACAGAAACTGTCCTCCTCTGGGAGAACTGCTTGTGGAGATAGGTGCCATTTCGCGGCCACAGCTTGAAGAGATCCTCAACCACCCGGAGACGTGATGCTGCTTCGACTGATCGCAACCCTGCTTCTGACAACCATCCTCCTGCCCCTTCCCTGCCATGCCGTACAGAGCAGCCAGGGAAGCTGGTTCAACCGCAAAATCTCGCAACTGAAGAGCTATCCACTCAAAGATCGTGGATACGAACTTCTCAAGGCGGGAAAAACCAAAGAGGCCGCAGCGGAATTCAAGAAAGCCCTGGAACTGGACCCGTTTGATACTGCTGTTCGACTCGACTATTGCCAGACTCTGGAAACATTGGGCTGGTATGATCAGCTCCTCCAGCAGGCCTCTGAACTTCGCAAAACAGCCCCTGGCAACGTCAAGGCGCTTATCTGGATAGCCATCTCCTACCAGAAGACAGGCAAGGCGGACAAAGCAGCGGACCTGCTTGTCAATGCTCTGGACTCCCCTGATCTGCCCGAGGCCGACGCCGTCACCCTGGCGACAATGGCCATGGATCTTCTGATTAAACAGCAGGACTTCGAGCAGGCCAAGGTGCTGCTGACAGCCCATCCCTCGGCCTTCCCCATTGGCCGCCGCTTCTTTGTCACAGGCCTGGTCAACAAGGGATTGGGCAACGATGGTGATGCATTGCAGGCCTACCAGCAAGCCTTGTCCTCAACAGATGGCTCCATCTCCGTGAAGGACAGGGTTATCGCCCTGAGTGACAGCGCAGACATTTTTGCAAAGCAAAACAGAACAGAGGAGGCCCGCCGCAGTCTGCTGGAGGCCTATGCCCTTGATCCCGACCACCCCTCGGTGAGTTACCGCCTGGCGGAACTGGCACGCAGAAACAACGATCTTCCTCAGGCATTGACCTGGATCGACCGCTCCCTCAAAGCCCGGGATGACATCAACGCATCCGGCCTCAAGGCGCTCATTCTCACGGACATGGGGCGACAAAAAGAGGCCATGGTCATCATCGACGACCTGCTCACGCGTGCCCCTGATGCGGCCAAAAAACGACAATTGCTGATGCAGAAGGGCTTTCTGGCCTCCAGCACCAACGACAATCATCTGGCTGCCACGCTTTTTCAACAGGCCAACGCCATCCTTGATGACATCTCCTCCCTCAAAGCCCTGGCAAAGGCCCGGGAGCTCGACGGACAATGGGATGCTGCAGAGCATGCCTACCGCAGACTGCTGGCCCTGGAAACCACACCGGGCAGCCGGATCGAAATCCGCACAGACCTGGCCCAGCTGCAACTGAAAGCCGGGAAGACGGCCCAGGCCATTGCCGAACTCAACGCCCTGGCTGATTCCACGGGAATCACTCCAGAACAACGGGTCAATACCCTGGAACAGGTCGCCTATCTCCATTATCAGAACAAGGAGTATACCAAAGCGGAACAGACGTTTACAAAGATAGTGCGCCTGCGGCCGGGCAATCGCCAGGCCTCGCTGGGACTGGTCCGGTCCGCCCTCAAGTCCGGAAAATATGACAAGGCCCAAACAGTCCTTGAAGACCTCACCAGACGGACACCGGATGTCACAACGCTGACCATGCTGGCCCAACTCTACGAAAGAACGGGTCGAAACGACCTGGCACTGGAAACCTACGAATCCCTCCTCCAGCAGAACCTTCCTGCAAACCAAACCGCAGCCGTTCTCGAACGCATGGCCTCCTTCAAGATGGCACAGGGCGCACCGGCTCAGGCCGGTACGCTGTATGCCCAGGCCTACGCAAAAGGCCACGGCCGCAAACCGTCCCTGCTTCTCCGCTCCGGCGAAGCCTTTTTCACCGCAAAACAATATGATCAGGCCCTGACATCCCTGACACACTATCTTGAGGCCAACCCTGGAACCGATGATCCCGAGGCCATCAACATGCTCGGCTTCATCTACACCGAACAACAACACTATGATCAGGCCACGCAGATCGTTAAGAAGGCCCTCGACTCCGGCAACTACTCCCCGGAACAGAACCAGGGTTTTCTTGTCAGGCTGGGGGATATCGCCTTCAAGCAGGGCCGGACGGACAAAGGCATCGAGTATCTGAAACAGGCCATCAACGTGGGGGGTGAGACCCCCGACCTTCGCCTTGCCATCGGCCAGGCTCTGTACCGGATCGGTCGCAACAGGGAAGCCGTGCGCAACCTGCTTCGGGCCAGGGAACTCGGAGGCGGCCACAAGGTGGATTCGGCTCTGGCGTTCTGCTATGACAAACTCGGCAAACCCGGCTTGGCCCTCTACTATATGGAACAGGCAGCACACGCCGCTCCCCAGACCGATCAACAGGACGTTGCAGCCATGTACGACCAGTTGGCCTACCTGTACATGAGCCAAGAGAGCTATGCCCAAGCAATCGAAAACTATCAAAAAGCCCTGGATATTTCCCCGCGCCAGGACCGGCTGCTCAAACTGGGCAGAGCTCAGCGCCTGAGCGGTGATCCTGATGCAGCAAAAACCACCCTCCAGGCTGTTGTACCCGCCAACCTGACAATCCGGGACAGAGCGCAATACTACGAAGAACTGGGGAGAATAGCCAAAGACAAAAACGATCTGGCACAGGCGGAAATGTTGTTGAAGAAATCCATCGAACTGGATCCGGATTCAGAACGGGTCTATCAACTGGGCCAGACCCAGGAACAAAGCGCCCGCCTGGATGAGGCCATCGCCTCCTTCCACAAAGCGTATACCATGGACAACTACGACATCTACGCAGTATCCTTGGGCTACGCCCATTACAACAACGGGGATCTGAAACAGGCAGCCACCATTTTCAAAGATCTGGTAAACCGCGACCCTGACTACATCAATCTGGCGGAAGACCTGGCATACATCAATAAACGTCTGTATGAAAACGCCGACGCCATCACATGGTTCGAACAGTCCATCAACAACGAACCCTTTTATCCGGACCAGACTCCGCAGTCTCTGAGAAAAAAGATCTATGACTTCAAAGAGGAGATACGGAATCTGAGCAACCGCTGGGACGTTACAGGCTTCTTCTCCTACTCTGCTGACGAATCCACAACAACCACAGACGGGCAAGGAAGCCGCGTGGGCGTGCTGGACAACTCGGCCGGAGTCGAAGTCGGCTACATTCCCGAATCCTTTGGTTTCAGAAACGGCAAGATATTCCAGATCATCGGGCGTGCCAGCCTCGGCACCAAGAAAGATGAGTCCCTGAACATGCAATCTGATACGCTCCAGGGTGCGTTGGGGATTCGCTACAAACCGTTCAGCTTTGCCAACATCGCTGTTGGAGCGGAAAAACTCTTCAAGATAGGCAACCAGGCAGAAAACAACACCCTGCTGAGGCTCATGGGTTCATGGAACAATGGCTGGTCCATGCGGGCTGCAGAAAAGCATTGGAACCACACCTTTGTTTACGGAGAGGTGGACCAGTATGTTGAAGATACCAGGCGCACGGCACTGACGATTCATGGCCGCCAGGGACATACGTGGAATATCGATGACCAATGGCTCATTACCCCGCACCTTTTCGTCACCTACCAGCACACTTCCCCGGACACGGAGGAAACCGACCACATCAAGGGCGGTCCCGCCCTGTCCATCCGGTGGCTGGAAGGTGAAAACGCCCGTGTGTCCTACCAAAGGGAATGGGAATGTCTCGTCAGATACAATTACGGTCAGTACCTCTCCGGTGACGACAGCAGAATCTCCGGCCTTTCCCTCAATCTCAACATTTCTTTTTAAGGCTGCCCATGATCATGAACCGTATACGCATGTGCCTTTTTCTGACTGTCATGACCCTCATGTGGACGCTCCCCGTCCATGCCGGGGCAACCCGTGTCGGAGGCACCTTTCTCCAACCGTCCAACGCCATGGAACAATGGGACAAAACCGACTGGGACACATTATTTGATACGTATGAACAGTTGCATATTCGTGAAGTCATCGTCCAGTGGATCGACTACAGTGACTCCTATGCATACTGCGACCAACCCTGCGGCTACACACCGGAGCTGATCGAAAATATCCTTGTCCATGCCGCCCGGCGGAACATGCACGTGACCATCGGCAACGTGTTCCTGAGTTCCTTCTGGGAACGCATCCGGTCCAAACCCCATCTGATGAAAGTACATCTCAAACGCGTGCAAAAAGGAACCAGGGAAGCCCTGGCCCGTGTGGCCCCGATTCTGAAGGCCAGCCCGGCGTTCTCAGGATGGTATATCTCCCAGGAAATTGATGACCGGACCTGGCTCACCCCAGCCTTCAAGGATATCCTGTGTTCCTTTATTAATAACATATATGCGGAATTGCAGACCGTGGCGCCCGGCCCTGTTTCCATTTCCGGCTTTTCCAATGCCTGGGCGTCCCCGGAAAAAAACGCCGCGTTCTGGCGGGAAGTGGCTGAGCGCACGTCCCTGTCGCGCATCCTGTTTCAGGACGGCGTGGGCGCCCACAAACTAGAGGTGGATGAAGTCCCGATCTATCTCAAGGCCCTGCAGACGGCCCTGACGGACGTCCCGTGTACGGTCCAACCCGTTCTCGAATTGTTCGACCAGCAGGACGGCGAACAGTTCTCAGCTGTCCCTGCTTCGCCGGACCGCATCCGGCGCCAGTTGAAAGCCGAACTGCCCTACGCCCCTGACGGGGTCATCCTGTTCAGCGTTATGGAATATATGAGCCAGTACGGCGGCCCTCAAGCCGAGAAACTGCTGGAAAACTTCATGCAGTTTTCCAAGGTTCTGTAAAACAGACGCCAGGCCCGAATTTCTTTCCATTCTTCTTCCTGACGAGGATCAAGGCCCTTTGGCACACCTCCGGCCTTCCCCATCAACCAAAAGGGGCTACGATCATCGTAGCCCCTTTTGGTTTGGCTCAATGTGGTGCCCGTACACGATGCCGGAAAGCGGCAAGATCCTGATATTTGTTATTGCCAGTCAGACTTTGATTTCGTAATAACTAAGCATTTATTTGGGTCAACTACAGGAAGGGACATGTTGTTCCTTCTCAAACGATCTGGCCCCGAGGGGACCAGCGTAGAGAGTTGCACGTACAACAATGGAAAAAGAGAGGTAAGCATGGACGTTTCAAAATGCATGAAGACCAAACTGATTCTTGCCAAGCCGGAATGCGACTACAAAAGTCTGCTGTGCAAGATCGCGTCTCCCATGCCACGACAAGTGTACATTGTGGACGATAACCGCAAACTGCTGGGCATTGTTTCTGCAGTGGATCTGCTCAAGGAGATCATGCCCTCGTACATGAACGCGGATCTTGCCCGGTCCATTACCGATGGTGCCGATTTTCTGAAAAAACAGGTTGAAAAAACCAAAGACAAAAAAGCCAGAGACATCATGGTCACTGATGTCGTTTCCCTGCGCCCCCACCACCAGCTCCTCGAAGCCGATGCACTGATCGTTGAAAAGGGTTTCAACACGTTGCCCGTGCTCGACGACCAGGGCAGGCTGCTTGGCGAGATCACCCGAAGAGATATTCTGCTGCACCTGGTCAACAGCTGTCTGCAGTTCGAACACGACGACATCGAACTCATCGATCTTTCCAAGATGTAACCGTCTTGTCCGTTTTCTCATTGTTCTCTCTGTCTCGTTTCCGATGGCTGTAATCGGCAGGGATTCCCATGGTCCCACGCACATCAGTCATCCGAAAGATATGACATGTTTTACATACATATACGGAGTTTCCCATGTTCTGGACAGCTACAACCATTTTTCTGGTGGCCTATGCGGTCATCATTTCCGAAAAAATCCACAAGACCAAGGTTGCCCTCTTTGGTGCGGCCCTGACCCTGATCACCAAGGTTCTTCTCCAGCACGAAGCCTTTCACGACATCGACCTGGGTGTCGACTGGAACGTCATCTTCCTGCTCATCTCCATGATGGTCATCATCAATATCATGACCAAAACAGGCGTATTCCAGTACGTTGCCATCAAATGTGCCAAGATCGCCAAGGGCGAACCCTTCAGGATAATGACCATATTCGCCATCATCACGGCCATTGGCTCGGCCTTTCTGGACAACGTGACCACCGTGCTTCTTCTTGCCCCGGTCACCCTGCTCATTGCCGATCAGCTGGAAATCAACCCCGTTCCCTACCTGATCACCGAGGCCCTGGCCTCGAACATCGGTGGCACGGCCACCCTGATCGGTGATCCCCCGAACATCATGATCGCCTCCAAGGCAGGGCTCAATTTCATGGATTTCATCGTCCACCTGACCCCGGCCATTGTGATCATTTTCGTCATCTGGATGCTTGTGTGGAAACTGCTGTTTGGCAAGCGGCTCCACGTGCGCGAAGAACTCAAGAAACGGGTCATGTCCCTGAACGAGAAGGAACAGATCAAAGACCCCCTGCTGCTCAAAAAAAGCCTGGTCGTCCTGGGAGCCACCATCCTCGGGTTCATGCTCCACGGCTTTTTCCATTATGAACCCGCCAGTGTCGCCCTCATGGGCGCGGCCACCCTGCTGCTCATCTCCGGGGAAGAACCCCACGGCATCCTGGCCGAAGTGGAATGGCCGACCATTTTCTTCTTCATCGGTCTGTTCATCATCATTGGCGGCATCGTCAAAGTCGGTCTGGTCGAGGACATGTCCAAGGCCATGATCGCCATCACCAACCCCAAACCCGACGACATGACTCTGCTTGCCATGGTCATGCTCTGGTTCTCGGCCATTGCCTCGGCCATTGTGGATAACATCCCGTTCGTGGCCACCATGAACCCCCTGCTCATCGACATGATCCACAAGGTCTACAACGTTGCCCCGGGTACGGCCTCGCCCGAACACATCCAACACATGGCCATGATGCCCGTGTGGTGGGCCCTGGCACTGGGTGCCTGCCTTGGCGGCAACGGATCCCCCATCGGCGCATCGGCCAACGTCATTGTCGTGGGCATGAGCGAAAAGGCCGGACACAAGATTACCTTCATGGAGTTTCTGAAATACGGTCTTCCGGTCATGATTCTGACCGTTTTTCTGTCCATGATCTATGTCTATGTCAGGTATTATGTCCTGGGCTGGTAAGCCCTGGAAAGCGCGCCGGACGTACCGGAACAACATGACATTCCAGCAATTTAGGCCGCGCCAGATGCATTGAAAAGGCAAGCGGTCCGGCAGGGGTTCACCTGCCGGACCGCCCACAACATCACGTACCACCCGATACAACGCACGTGCACCATCAGATACAAATGATGGACTGCCCACGTCACCATACAGTATGGCCATGAACAACGTACTTTTTGCTCCTTTCTGAACCTCAATCCTGAACCCGGCGGATTCCCATGGAGCTCCTGAGCCTGCGCGTCAAATTCCGCATTCTGATCATCGGTCTGGCCTGCTGCCTGCTGGCCACCTTTCTGGTCACGGTCTGGCATCTCTACCACATTGACAGGCTGTTTTCCGAGGTGGTGAACGAGGATATCACCGCCCTGCAGGCCGCCGAGGAATTGCAGACCGCCCTTGTGATGCAAAAAGGGTTCGTGACCTATTACTTTCTCCAGGGAACACCGCACTGGCTGGATAAACTCGAGCAATACAACGACTCCTTCCAGAGCTGGCTGCAAAAGGCCAGACAGACCAGCCAGAACTATGCATCCCGGGAAATTCTGGACACCATCGAGTCCAAGTATCTTGACTACGCATTGGCGCGGGCCCAGGTCATCCAGCTGTACAAGGACGGGAAACGCGATCAGGGAGCCAAACTGCACTGGTCCGTGCGCAACCAGTTTTTCAACATTGTGGACCTGTGTTCCCAATACAAGCGTATCTACAAGGCCAGCATCAACGAACATTTTGCCCAGGTGGCCCAACAGAAACACCGGCTCAACGTCATCAGCGGTTCCCTGTTCCTGGTCGGCATCATCCTGGCGGGCATTCTGGCGTTCATCATCTTCAACCGGGTTCTTGCTCCTGTTCATGAGCTGGTCGTGTCTCTGCAAAAGACGCTGACCGAATCCTTTCCCGGCAGTAAAAACGAAATCATCCAACTGCGCAGACGCGTCAAACGGCTCATTCGGGACGCCAATCTGACCAGATCACAGCTCGAAGCCAGTCGCGAACATCTTCAGCAGACCGAAAAACTGGCCACCATCGGCAAATTGGGGGCGGGCGTGGCTCACAGCGTGCGCAACCCCCTGACCTCGGTCAAGATGCGCTTGTTTTCTCTCCAGCGCTCCCTGGATCTCAATGATGTTCAAAGCGAGGACTTCGAGGTCATCTCCGAGGAAATCCGCCACATCGACACCATCCTGAGCAACTTTCTCGAATTTTCCCGCCGTCCCAAGCTCAAGCCCCAGCCCACCGAAGTACGCGGCATCATCACCCTGGCCCTGCAGCTCATGAAACACCGCCTTGAATCCTACGGCATTACCATCACCACGGACATCGCCCAGAATCTTCCCCGACTGATGCTCGACCAGGACCAAATCAAGGAAGTGCTGGTCAACCTTCTGGAGAATGCCTGTGACGCCATGAACACCGGCGGAACCATAACCATCAGTGCCAAACAGGGGGTTGTGGAACCCCTGGGACACGTCATTGTCATCACCTTGGCGGATAACGGTCCGGGCATCCCCAAGGAAGTCAGCGAAAAGATCTTTCAGCCCTTTTTCAGTTCCAAGGAAGAGGGTACCGGATTGGGACTGAGTATCGCCAAACGGATCATAGAAGACCATGGCGGTTGGATCAGTGCCGCTTCAACACCCCATCAGGGAACCACGTTTACCATCACCCTGCCCTGCAGCAGGCAATAGGAAACGCAGCATGCAAAAGATACTGGTCGTGGATGATGATCCCCAACTGAGGCAGAGCTTTGAACGCATTTTGCAGCAAGAGGGGTATGACGTGCTCACGGCGCCGTCAGCCGAAGCAGGGATCGAATCCGTCAGGACAAATCACCCTGACCTGGTGATCATGGATTTCAGACTCCCGGGCATGACCGGACTGGAAGGGTTCAAGGAAATCCAGAAGCTCGACGCCAAGCTTCCGGTGATCATCATGACCGCCTTCGGCACCATGGATACGGCCATTGAGGCGACCAAACTCGGTGCTTTCGACTACATCATCAAGCCCTTTGACATCCCGGACATCCTGGAACTGATCAAGAAGGGACTTGAAGCGGGACGATTCATGCGCTCCAAGGTCCGTCTGGACGGAACCCCGGAGGCAAGCGCCCAGGGCGATACCATCATCGGCCGCAGCAAACCCATGCAGGACGTGTACAAGGCCATAGGCCGGGTGGCTTCAACCGATGCCACCGTACTCATCCGCGGTGAATCAGGCACGGGCAAGGAACTCGCGGCCAGAGCCATCTATCAGCACAGTCTGCGCAACGAACGCCCCTTTCTCATCATCAATTGCGTGGCCATCCCCGAAACCCTGCTTGAAAGCGAACTGTTCGGCTATGAAAAAGGGGCTTTTACCGGCGCAACCACCAGAAAGGTGGGCAAAATCGAACAGGCTAACGGCGGCACTGTTTTTCTTGACGAAATCGGGGACATGCCCATGTCCATTCAGGCCAAGATTCTGCGCCTGCTCCAGGAACGGAGTATAGAACGGCTGGGCGGCAGGCATCCCATTCCCGTGGATGTTCGGGTCATTGCCGCGACCAACAGGGACCTTGAAGCCTCCCTGGCCAAGGGACTCTTCCGGGAAGACCTGTACTACCGTCTCAAGGTGGTCACCCTGCATCTTCCTCCCCTGCGCGACCGGGGCCAGGACATTGCCCTGCTGGCCGAATACTTTTTGCACCACTTTGCCCTGTCCATGAACATGCAGCATCCCGGCATCACCAGGGAGGCCGTGGAGGCCCTGCAACAATATGAATGGCCGGGAAACGTTCGCGAACTTTCCAACACCATTCAAAAGGCCCTCATCTTCAATCGGGGCTGTCCACTGACCGGAGAGGAAATCGCCAAGGCCCTGGCAACGCCCTGCCAGGAAACATCGGATTCCCATTTCATGGATATCCATGCATGGGCACGGCAAACCCTCTTCTCCATCAAGGACGCCTCGGCAACGCCCTATTCGGACATGATGAACACCCTGTCCGCCATCATCATTGGAGAAGCCCTCAAAATCTGCCAGGGCAATCATTCCAAAACAGCCAAGTATCTGGGCATCTCCCGCCCCACCCTACTGGCCAAGATCGACAAGCTGAACATCACCACTCAGACGGTGGTCAAGGCCGACAGCGCCCCGTGAGGCACAGCACCTCCTGCGGTCATACATCCCTGCCTTTTTTACATTGTGTTAAGAAAACCAACACAACGAAGCTGTTCCCTTCGGGGGTCCTCCATCTCAACCCTCCGACATGATGGACTATCCTAATCTTCAGCCGTGAAGTCCATTGCCGGTTGTTCATGGCACGGTCATTGCCTTGGGAAAGATACTTCCCCCCTTGCGGAGCTGTGCATGAAAGCCGTCATCCTCGTCGAACGGAACAAACACGTTCGCCAATTCATTTCCCGAGAACTCCAAACCATGGGCTATGGTGTCCGGTCCTTCAAAAATGGCAAGGAATTCCTGGAAGAACTCCCTACCACCGCGAGTGGTGATCCCATCATCATTGACCGCGAGCTGGCCGACATGGATATCCACCAGGCCATTGCGGCCATTCGCCAGCACCGTCCCCACCAACCCATCATTGTGCACACATTTGACGATGAAAACGGATTTGCCCATGATAACAATCTCTTTGTGGCCAGAAAACAAAGCGATCTGGGTGATCTGATCATGACCCTGGGACAGGTGTGGAAAATAGAAAGCATGAATGAACGGGAAAACAGAGGCTGGAGACAGCGGACTGACCAGGATGACAACAAGATGGCGTGGTAACGGCTGCCAAGGGGCGACCCCCGCACCCTTTGTTTCCCTCCTGCTTTTTGCAACCCCGGCCTCAGGCCGGGTTATTCCTTTTTGCGGGAAGATGCGCGGGGGTGGGCCTGATCATAAATGCGCATGAGCTGTTCCAGCTGAAGATGGGTGTAGCGCTGGGTGGTGCCGAGACGGGAATGGCCCAGAAGTTTCTGCACACTGCGCAGATCCGCCCCTGAAGCCAGAAGATGCGAGGCAAAACTGTGGCGCAGGGCGTGAGGAGACACGGATTGGGGAAGACCGGCAGCCACGCACAGGGATTTGATGATCCGCGCGGCCTGACGACGGGAAAGCCGTTTGCCGCGCTGGCCCAGAAACAGGGCCTTTTCCCCGGGAGACGGGGCAAGGGCGGACCGGACCTGAAGATAGGCGTTGATGCGCTCAAGCGAGACGGCTGTCAGGGGAACAATGCGTTCCTTGCCTCCCTTGCCCGCAACCTTGATGAACAGACGTCCGGGATCAATATCACCCACATCAAGGCCCAATGCCTCGCTGATACGCAGTCCCGAACCATACAGCAGTTCCACCAAGGCCTGATCCCGCACCCCTTGAGGGCCCTCCTGTACCCTGGCCTGCATGAGACTTATGGCCTGATCCACGTTGAGGAAGGTGGGCTGGGGCTTGAGCTGCTTGGGATTGTGCACGCCCTCGCACGGATCGTGGGCAATGAGCTTGCGCACGATCAGATACCTGAAATAGCCCCGCAGGCTGGAAAGTTTCCTGGCCACGGAACTTTTGGCCAAGCCCCTGCGATGCAACTCCACCAGATAGGCATGAACCTGCCGGGTACCGATGTCAGCAGGCTGTCCGAGATCCAGCCCCTGGGCCTGCAGCACCGTGTGGAACTGGACAAGATCACGGGCATAGCCTTCGACCGTTGCCAGACTGTATCCACGTTCATAACGCAGATGATCCAGATAGGTGCGGACCAGTTCAGGCACATCGTCTGTCAAGGACATAGCTGCTCGCGGGATTCTTCTTGGCCTCTTTTTTCAGATTCATGGCGATCTGGGAGGCCTGCCCATAATGGGTCAATTTGCAATTGAAATTAAAGACCACGGCCAAAGACAGGGCCATGAGGGGGAAGGTCTGCTCGTGCCCCTGTCTGTTCTTGGACACGATGGATCCGCGCATTCTGTCCTCGCGGTCATAAAAATGGGGCACAATGGAATCAAAGTTTTCGATCAGAGCCTTGCACGCCGGTTCGGCCTTGTCGGCAGGCAGGGTGCACACAAAATCATCCCCGCCCACATGCCCCACAAAGGAATGCATGCGGGCAAGTCCGCGGATGGTGTTCACGATCACCCGGGCGGTCATCATGAGCACCTCGTCCCCCCGGGAAAAACCGTACTTGTCGTTGAACGACTTGAAATGGTCCAGATCCGCATAAATGAGGGCAAACTGCTCCCTGGCGTCAATAAGGGTCTGGATCTTGTGAATAATGGAGGTATTGCCGGGCAGCTTGGTCAGGGGGCTGGCATCCAGTTCCCGGGAAGCGCGCACCACCGCCAGATCCAACCGACTCTTGACCACATCTCCCTGAAGAGGACGAACCAGAAAATCATCAATCTCCACCCGGGCAACAGGCAGGGGAAGATCCGAGGGTTCCAGACAGAGGACCACGGGCACCTGACGATAGACATTTTCGCTCTTAATCAGCCGAACCAGATCCTCACCCCTGAAATCAGGCAGATGATTGTCCACCACCAGAAGATCCGGGGGACAGTGGAAAAGATGTTCCAGGGCCTCGGCTCCCCGGGAAAAAAAGGTCCAGAAAACCTCATCCTGGGGCCACAAGGCCCCCAGAATCTCCCGAAGTTCCTGGGATTGGCTGATCAGAAAAAAATGTTGTTTCCTCGACAGGACCATATGGTTCCCCCAGTGCTTCGCCCAACCCGCACATAGCTTCTCATGGCAGACCAACCTGTTCGCCCGACCAGGACTTGCCTGCGCGGTCAGATGAAGGATCAGAAAACAGCCAGTTCCTCAAACTCCTCCACCAACGCATCAAGAATCTTCTCCAGCAGGGGAAAATCGATCCCGAGCTTGAGCAGAACCTCCCGGTCAAGCAGACTTACCTGATCATCCCCTCCGGAACCGATTTCAAACACCCGGGTCAGAAAATCGCCCACATGGACCACCTGGGCAACATCGGGATAATGCTTGGCCAATGACGGTTTGTGGTGATAGGCCAGCCCTTCCTTGAGCCTCAGGGGAAGATTCCAGTGCCCGGCCATCCAGAGATTGATCCGATCATGGCCGAAACCCAGAACCTTGTTTTCGGCCTGGATATAGCTCAGATCGTTCTCCCTGACGGCATTGACAATTTCGTCCTTGCATTCGGGCAGCTGCACCACGGCCAGCACCTTGCCGATATCATGCAGCAATCCGGCAACGGCATATTCCTCGGGGTCCTTGAATCCCACATGTCTGGCCACGGCAGAACAGGCCAGAGCGCACCCCATGCTGTGGTCCCACAGCCCCTTCATGCTTTCTTCCATCATGTCGAAAACCGAGGTGCTGATGATGATTCCCTTGATGACGTTGAACCCCAGAAGCACCAGGGCATGCTGAATGGTGCCGATACGTCCCGGGAATCCATAGATGGGGGAGTTGACCATCTTGAGCACCTTGGCCGAAAGGACCTGATCCATGGAAATGAGCCGGGCGATCTGCTCGGTGGACGAATTGGGATCTTCCACAAGCTTGGAAACCTTGGCCAGAACAGTCGGCAGGGTGGGCAGATCCTTGACCGCAAGAAGCTTCCCCTTGTACTCGGTTCGCAGATCTTCCATCACCCCTCCCTGCCGTCGTCTGCCTGGGGAGCCATACCTTCCAAAGCCCCTTTGCGGGTAAAATAATCGTTCAAAAACAACCGGATGCCATGCATGAACGGATCCTGGTCAACATGTCGGAACAGATGTTCCAGACGTTCCCCCCGTCGGCCCATGGAGGTTCCCCCTCCACCGGTATCAAGATCCAGGGGGTGTCCCTGCACCACAACGGAAGCAATGCCCATGTTCTTCAATCGGGCAATAAGGGATTCGGTGAGCACGGTTCCCTGTCCCACCAGGATCATGCCGTTTTCCCGCGTAACAGGCTTTTCAAGAACCATGTCCGGTTCAGCCAAGGGCAAGGGTATTTTTTGCATGGCGTTCAATCCGCTCGTCAATCGTGAATATGAAAGGTGTTGCTGTTGCCATGACTTCCCGGGATCATGGCAACAGGGAATAGAGCTTGCCGGGATGTTGTTCAAGTCGTCCAAGAACCTCAAGCATGACCAGGGTCTGGCTTACCTTGTTGCTCTCCCATCCAAGCAGCTGCGTCAAGGCATCGATATGCAGTTTTCCGTGTTTTTTCAAACAACAAACAACCTGTCGTTGTTGCTCATCCAGGGAAGCGTCCGGCCATGCGGACTCCCAGGGCTCCTCCCTTGAGGGAGCAGGACGGGGATCCTGTCCAATCCCCTGAAGAAGGGGGGCCAGTTCTTCGAGAATATCATCATACTCCTGCACCAGTTTGGCGCCACTCTGGATGAGTTCATGACATCCCTCATACCCGCTTCCAACAGGCCCGGGAACAGCAAAGACTTCACGATTCTGCTCCATGGCACAACGGGCCGTTATCAGGCTCCCGCTTTTGGCTGCTGCCTGCACAACAAGCACGCCCAGGGAAAGGCCGCTGATAATCCGATTGCGGTAGGGAAAATGTTTTGCCTCGGGCAACGTCTTAGGTGGGAACTCCGAAACAATGAGCCCGGAAGAAGCCACCGGCTCCCAGATATCGCGGTTGGAGGCAGGATAGACAATGTCCAGCCCTGTTCCCAGAACAGCAATGGTCGAGCCGTGTTCCCGGCAACCGGTTTCATGGGCAATGCGATCCACGCCTTGGGCAAAACCGGAAACAAGGGTCAGGCCGGCCCGGGCAATATCCGAACACAACCGGGCGGCCATACGCCGGGCATAGGACGTGCATTGGCGTGAGCCAACAACAGCCAGACAGGGACGGCCAAGTACCGCAATATCACCAAGGGTATAGAGCAGGATGGGCGGATCAGGAATCTCCCGCAGACGCTCGGGATAGGCGCCCTGAGTGTAGAGCACATAGGACATGCCCGCCTGGCAGACCTGGGTTTCCTCGCAGGCAGCTTCGTTCTTCCAGGTTTCCCGTTCAAAGGCCTGCATCTGGGCAAGGGTTGCCAAACCCTCGTCCTTCCATGCCTGGACATGCTCCACCGCGGCACAAGCCGAACCATAGTGATCCAGCAGCCCCTTCCAGGTACGGGGCCCGATTCCCCTGGTGTGACGGATGGCCAGACAGGATCTGTATTCCGCATGCACCCGGGCAGCATCATCCGAAAGGGACAAGGGCCAACGGTTGGTGGTCGTCATGGAACACCCGCCTACAAAAGATCGGCAAACCGCTCTCTGGCAAGCTTGGTGGCTGGAGCATCCGGATATTTTTTAACCAGGATGCCCAGGTAAAACGAAGCGTTGGGCTTGTCTCCCAGAAACTGGTAACAGCTGGCAATCTTCAAAAGGGCATCCGGGGCCTTGGGGTGTTGGGGAAAATGCTCGGGCACCTGTTTAAAGGCCAGGATGGCATCACTGTAGATTTTTTGATCAACATAGGATTCGCCGATCCAGTAATGGGCATTGGGAACAAGGGCATGGTGGGGATACTTCCGGATAAAACCAACAAGGATATGCCGGCCCTGAACCGGTTTGCCGCCCCGCACAAGACCAAGGCCTTTCTGATACGTTTCATCGGCGGCCACCTTGTCTGCCGGCGTGATGGGCGCAGATTTTTCCGCACGCTTCTTGATATCGGGAGCCTCCTTGGGGACAGGCAAAGACGCTGGCTTGGCAGAAGGTTCCGGCCCTAGAGATCGGCCATGGGCCGTGGCTGCCTGCAACCGCTGAAGCTCCATGGACAGGTCAACCACTTCCAGACTCAGCGTATCCACGCGTTCGGCCAGAAGGGCATTGTCCTGCCGGAGTTGCTCGCTCATTGTGCGGGACTCCTCCTGTCTGGATTCAATCTGCTGGAGTCGTTGTTCCAGCAGGGTGGAACGTGATCGATCCTGCATGCCGGTACACCCCCACAAGAGGGTCACCATGACCAATGCCATTGCCGTTTGACACAATCCTCGCATACGTCATCTCCACTTATTGAAAGTTCAGATTTTCCTATGCCAATACGACCAAACTTTCAAGGAATCGCCCAGGCCCCATCCTTGATAAAACCCTCATTTTCAGGCACTAGACGCAACGAACACCATCCGTGACGTGCCGGTCACGTCCCCCTTTGACCACGGGGGAAGAAGAGCGCATGCGTGCTTCCGCACTTTTTCCCTTGCATATATCTTTCTGTTTTGAGGAGCTTTTTTCATGATTGCCCATCATCTCCTGTTTTCCCAGGCCGCCCTTGCTGCTATGCTCCTGCTGCTGTTTGCAGGATTCTGGGGATGCCCCTTTATCGCTCTTGTCTGCGAAATGGCAGGCAGAATGACCAAACGGATTTTCCTGGACAAACTGGCCCAGCAAATGGCCCGTCTTGGCGTCCTGATCCACACGGGAATATGGCTCGGATGTGTGGCAGGAGGAGCAGTTCTCTGGCACACCCATCCTGAAAGCCTGGCTCTCACGAACCCCCTGGCCCGGTTTCTCCTGTCCACCCTGGGACTCGGTCTTGTGGGAACGGGTTTGCTCATCGCCTATTTCACCACCTGGAAACAACTCAAAAAAGACAAAAAACCCATCCACATCATCATGGGCCTTGTGGGCTTTGTGCTCATCAAGCCCCTGTTCTGGGTTCCGGCCCTGATGGTCAGGAACCTGTTTGTGACCACCTCCGGCCAGATCCTTCCAGCCATTCCCCCGGCCCATTCCCTGTTCTGGCCCATTGGTGTGCAATGGGCGTTCATGGCCATCACCCTGACGGCCGTGCTCGGATCCCTGTATCTGCTCATCAGGCGCTACCGTGACGATTTCGGACGGGATTACTACAAATTCGCTCTGCCCGTATGTGCCAAATGGGCCCTGTTTCCCGTGGTGGCCGACCTCGCCACCTGTGCCTGGATAGCGGCCCTGGTTGCCCCGGCCATCCAAACTCCGGACATGACCTCTCTGTGGGCTGCCCTGGCCCTTCGGGAACTGAGCCTGATTGTGTGCATCATCATCTGGGTGGTGATCATGAAAACCGCCACGCCCCTGCGTTTCAAGGGAATGATCCTGGCAAGCGGCCTGTTTGCCTGGACCTTCCTGGTGGGAAGTGTTGCCACCCTCTGGGAGATACTGGGCCGATACACGGGAGTGTACGTCCCCCATTCCTTTGTGGGGGATCTGCTCACCTATCTCGGCCTGAGCTGAATAAAGGCCGATACGTCACCATGCATCAAGGGGCCGGTTCACCCACGTGAATCGGCCCCTTGATGCATGCACAACCCTTTTCTACTGCATGGCCGATGTCTTGGTCTCCTCCAGAATGATCAATCCGGTCTTGCAAATCCCTTCACACACACTGGAAAAATCAGGATCTTCTCCATACCGGGCAAACACCGTCACCGGTCCGCCATCCTGAAACCCCAGGGCGTCCACTGTCTTGCGGCCCTTCATGTTCCGGATATCCACGGCCCAACCCATGTGATCAAGCTTTTCCACAATCTTCCATGCCTCGCCCAGATTGCCGACATCTTCAAGACCCGCCAGCCTGACACCGAACTTCTCCGCCACCATGTCCAGCAAGGCCCTTGCATCCAAAGCCAAAATCTCACTGCGCAACATACTCATAACCTGTTCCTTGTTTATTCCATTGCAGGCAAAAACCACCAAATGTTTTGAATCGGCCATGGGCCTAACAAAATACCCCGACAAAGAAAATGGCCGCGATGGGGTCCGGTTGCCTGCTGCCCCTTTTTTTCAGGTCTCATGAACCGTGCTCATTGACGCTTGATTCCAACCCGGCTATGAACAGCACCTCATGCCCGGGTGGCGGAATTGGTAGACGCAAGGGACTTAAAATCCCTCGGTCGCAAGGCTGTACGGGTTCAACTCCCGTCCCGGGTACCAGCAGGTAAAAAGGACTTGGAGAAGATTCTCAATGAATCTCTCCAAGTCCTTTTTTGCGATCTTTTGTTTTGTGGACCATCTGTGGCCCATTTTGAACGCAAGGTGACTTAACTCCGACTTCTCAAGTCTATAGCAGGACCAAAAATACGCTTTTACCGGATGAGCCAAAAAAGACTTGTCAGGACATTATCCGGACACTATATAACGAGGGTACATACAAAAAGAGGAGGCGAGTATGCCTGCGCTAAGACCTACGAAGAATGAGAGAATTGATGTCCGGACGAGCAGTGCCGTTAAGTTGCTCTTGCAAGAGGCCGCTCGAGTCAGTCATAAAAATGTCAGTGAATTTTTGTTGGATGCCGGAATCACTGCAGCTAATCAGACTCTTGCCGATCGAAGACTTTTTGTCTTGGATGACAAGCAGTGGGCAGCATTTGAGCAGGCATTGGATCGTCCTGTTCAAGACAAACCGCGTCTTAAAGACCTGCTCACCACACCAGGACTGCTTGAATGACAATCGCATACGAACCGGTACGGAAGCTCTCGGCCTCGGATAATGTTAATGGTTTTGATTGCGGTCAGACAGCACTTAATCTGTTTTTACAACGGCATGCACTGGTAAACCAGAAGGCAAACAGTGCTCAAACTTATGTGTGCTGTCGTGAAAATGTTGTGGTTGGATATTATAGCTTGGCTGTTGGAAGCGTTGTTCATGAAGTCGCACCGCCTCGAGTTTTGAAAGGCCTAGCTCGTCATCCTGTTCCGGTAATGATTTTGGCTCGTTTGGCAGTGGATACTGATCACCAAAGATTGGGACTTGGACGGGCTTTGCTGAAAGATGCGTTGTTACGCACAGTTCAGGCTGCCGATATCGCTGGGATTCGAGCCTTGTTGGTACATGCCAAGGATGAATCGGCACGGAAGTGGTATGCCTCTTGGGACTTTGAGCCTAGCCCGACAGATCCATATCATCTTTTTTTGCTACTTAAAGATCTCAAAAAAATACTGGGTAAGGATTAGGGACGGAATGCCGGGGATGCCGGAGAAATTTTCCGGATGCTGATCAAGTCTGAACTACTACACATAATACCCATCGCCTCTGCCCGCTCACCAATCCACGGTGGGGACACAACACCGAATCCTGCAAGCCACGCCTGTTGCATGCTTCCCAAACAGGTAATTGGCCCTTCCCTTTGTGAATACATCCCCTGACACCAAGGAATACCCGCCTCACATGTATTGCATCTGCTAGCTACCTCGGCTACGAAAATGGTCTTTCTTCGGCTATCCAGCATACTCCTATCAACCAGATATCGACTTTTTCCAGATGACCATGATCCCGAAACGTTTTACATCCAGGCTCATCTGCCTGCTGGTGTGTATCCTCCTGGTTGTCGTGGCCATTTTCCTTGTGAGACAGGCACTTTCTCCTGACAAGCAGTCTTCCCAGGACACGGAGACAGCCCCTCTCCACCCCCTGGCCGCCCATCTTGCCCAATCCTACACCGACGATCTTCCCGGACTTTTGAAACGCAAGTACATCCGGGTGCTGACAACCATAAACCGGACCAATTTCTTTCTGGATCAGGGTCATCTGGTGGGCTTTGAATACGCCCTGCTCAACAAGTATCAGCAATTCCTGAACAGCCGCTACAAATCCAAGGGATTGCGGATCGTTCTCGAGTACATTCCGGTTGAACGGGACGAGCTCATACCCAAGCTGGAACAGGGATATGGAGACATTGCAGCTGCCGGACTGACCATCACGCCCAAGCGGGCCAAACGGGTGGACTTCACCATCCCCTACCTGACCGATGTACGAGAGGTCATTGTCACCCACAAACAAGGATTAACGCCTCAAACCCTTGAGGATCTGGCCGGACAGACAATTTATGTGCGCCAAAGCAGCAGTTATCATGAAAGTCTGATTCGGCTGAATCAGATGCTGGAAGAAAAGGATCTCGCCCCGGTGCGTATCAAGGCCATGGACGAGCACATTGAAACCGAGAGCATTCTTGAAATGGTCAATGCCGGGGCCATTCCTGTCACCGTGGCCGACGAACACATCGCCCAGGCCTGGTCCAAAGCATTGCCCAACATTGTGGTGAACGATCTGGCCGTCAGAACCGGGGGCCAGATCGCCTGGATGGTGCGCAAAAACAGCCCGCAACTTCTGGCCAGCCTGAATACCTTTCTCCAGTCCCACAAACAGGGCACCCGCCTGGGAAACATCTACTTTGAACGGTATTATGCGCCTTCCAAGGGACTCAAGAACCCCAGGGAACTGGCCAACTGGGACAAACTCAAGAAATATAAAAAGGTCATCCAGAAATACGCTGACAAATACGGATTCGACTGGCTGCTCATCCTGGCCATGGCCTTTCAGGAATCAGGGCTGGACAACACCAAGACCAGTCATGCCGGGGCAGTGGGTCTTTTGCAGATCCGCCCGTCCACGGCAGCCGACAAGAACATCAACATCAAAAATGTCCGCAAACTGGACAACAATGTTCACGCCGGGGTCAAGTACCTGCACTTTTTGCGCACCCAATACTTTGATGACCCGTCCATCCGTCCCAGGGACCAGATCCGGTTTGCCCTGGCCGCCTACAATGCCGGGCCGGGCAACATCCGCAAGGCCCGCCAGGAGGCAAAGCGCATGGGCCTTGATCCCAACCGCTGGTTTCGCAACGTGGAACTGGCCGTGCTCAAGACCATTGGGCGGGAGACCGTCCGTTACGTGAGCAACATCAACAAATATTATATCCTGTACACCACCATTTTCAACGAGGAACAGGCAATTATTGCGGCCATGGACGCCCAAAACAGGGAGCTCTCCACAAAACAGCAATAATCCCATCCGTATGCCAATCATCCCGCATCACGGCTATAATCCGCGCCCGGCTGACCTGCGTTAACCTGGGACATGTCCCAGCCATCGCACCGGACGACAAGGACGATGGCAACCAGCAGACCCGGTTGGCGTGCCAGGCGATCCCACGGGCATCCGTCAGATACGATCTGATGATCCTGCCGGTTTCAGGTCATCCGATTTCATGCCACAGGGTTTCCATGATGGTTTTTTTCATGTCCGTGAATTCCTTTTCAAGCATGGTTCTGTGGTTGCGCGGTCTCTCAATGGGAATGGGAATCTTCTCGATGATCCTTCCGGGTCTGCGGGACATGATGGATACCGTGTCCGCCAGAAGGATGGCCTCGTCAATGTCGTGGGTGATAAAGAGGATAGTGGGCCGCTCGTCACGCCAGACGTCCAGCAGGAGGTCCTGACAAAGTAATCGCGTCTGGGCGTCCAGGGCTCCAAAGGGTTCGTCCATGAGCAGCATCTCGGGCTTGTTGGCAAGAACACGGGCAATGGCCACCCGCTGCTTCATCCCGCCCGAGAGTTCTTTGGGAAGAGCCTTTTCCCTGCCTTCAAGACCAACCAGCTTCACATAATGGCGGGCGATTTCCGCCCGTTGTGCAGCAGGCATTTTTTTGATGCGCAGGCCGAACTCCACATTCTGCTGCACAGTGAGCCAGGGAAACAGCGTGTAAGACTGAAACACCATGCCCCGGTCGGCTCCTGGTCCCTGGATATCCCTGCCCATGATCCGGGCCTCACCGGATGTGCGCGGCTCAAGTCCGGCAACAATATTGAGCAGGGTCGATTTGCCGCACCCGCTGGGACCAACCACCACAGCCAGCTCGCCCTTGGCCACGTGCATGTTCACCTTGTCCACGGCTGTGACCGTATTCTCCCCTGTCCCATAGGTCTTGGTCAGATTGACAATCTCGAGCATCCTTATCTCCCTGCCGTTTTTTCAGACCATGGAACGCTCACCCGGGTAAGCCATTTGAACAGATAGTCGGTGCCCAACCCCAGCAGGCCAATGATGATGAGCCCGGCAAATATCCGGTCAATGGCCAGAAACCTCTGGGCCCGCAGGATCATGTACCCGAGTCCTGAGTTGGCCGCGATGAGTTCAGCCACCACAAGGTAGGTCCATGCCCAGCCGATGGTGATGCGCAGATCATCCATGATGCCGGGAAGAGCCCCCGGAAGGAGAACCAGCCTGTACGTCTGCCAGGTGTTCGCTCCCAGGGTAGCCGATGCCCTGATGAGATCCCTGGGAACATTGGCCACGGAGTCCGCCACCATGAGGACGAGTTGAAAAAAAGTACCCAGAAAGATGACCATGAACTTCTGACCATCCCCGATACCAAAGTAAAGCAGGGTGAGGGGAACCAGGGCGACAACAGGAAGGTATCTGGAGAACTCGAACAGGGGGGACAAAAAACCTGCGGCCCGTTTGGAGGAGGCAATGAGCACCCCCAGGGGAAGGGCCGCCACAACCGCCAGGGACCAGCCCACCATGACCCTGTAGGTGGATGCCCACGTGTACGACCACAGAATGCCCTCCCGGTGCATGGCAACAAAGGCCGAAAGCACGGCTTCGGGCCGGGGTAGAAAAAGGGGTTTGACCATGCCCGTCCAGGAGAGACCCGCCCATAGGGCAAGGATCATCCCGAAAGAAAGAAGAGAAAGGGCGACGGGCCCTGTGACCCATCGCACCACATGAACCATGGACCGAGCCATTACTGCGCAGCCTGATTGACAAATTGCGAGGTGATCAGCTCATCAATGGCCACAGGACTGGTGATGATTTTCTTCTCCTGCCAGAATTTTCCAGCCCTGGCTGCTACCTCGTAGATGTTGTTCTCACTGGTTTTATCAAAAAACGTTCTGTTTTTCGCGGCATTGAAAAAGGTTACGCCCGAGGCCATGTCAGCCATTTCCTCGCTGCTCACGCCCATGGCCTTGGCCATGATGGCGATCCCCTCCTGGGGGTGCTCCTCATACCAGGCAACAGCCTTGTTCCAGGCGGTGGTCAGCTTGAGGCCCACTTCGGGATGGGCGTCCAGCACGTCCTTTCTCAGGACAAAGACGTCCAGAATGGTGCTGGGAAGATCTCTGCTGGAGACGAGAACGTGACCGCCCTCACGCTGTCCTGCATTGGCCAGCCAGGGCTCCCATGTCACTGCGGCATCCAGACGTCCGGCAACAAAGGCGGCTCCTGCGTCACTGGCACCCATTTCATGAATGGTCACACTGTCCTCAGGAACCCCGGCCTTCTGCAAGGCGGTCAAAAAGAAGAAGTACGATGTGGACGACTTGTCCAGCCCCACGCTCTTTCCCTTGAGGTCTTCCAGGCTTTTGATCTCTTGGGAAGCCACAATGCCGTCGCCTCCCGTGCTCTCATCCATGGCAAAGAGGACCACTTCCGGGGTCCCCTTGGCAAAGTGGATGATCTCCCGATCCAGAACATTGCCCAGGCCGTCGATATTTCCCGAGGCCATGGCTGCTGCGTACTGGGATTCGTCCTCGATAATCAACAGGTGGACGTCCAGCCCCTGTTGGGCAAAAAATCCCTTTTCCTTGGCAATATACAGGGGGCCGTAGCCAACCCAGGTTGCGTGGGCCACCTTGAGCTCCACGTCACTCCAGGCCGGTCCGGCAAGCAGAGCCAGCAAACAAACGGCCATAACGGCGGTGAGCATTTTTTTCATTATCGTCTCCTTGGGAGAGGGGTAACATGGTGAGAAAAAACGATCTGCCAAGCCACGAACCAAAGCAACAACCATTCCGACCCAACCATGGGACACGGCCAATCACCTTTCACACGGGCTATTCATCCGAAAACCATTGTTATCAGCTCTGGTTGCGCCCGGATTGTGCAAGACAGGGAGGCAAACCAGTGGTCATCTCTCCCCATGGAGCACACCCCGAGCACAAGCCCGTGAAGCCCGGCGATATGCGTCATGGCCGGTCAAAAGATGGTCCCTGTTGGCCGGAACAGATGGACCCTGCCCTGCACGGGGAGAAACGCCTCCCCAATGTCTTTCACAATTCCGTACATTGCAGCAACCAGGATGATTTTATCCTTGAAAATCATCATGTTGTCCAGATGCATGACTCCAAGGGCCGGAAGAATGGGCGAAAAGGTTATAACGTAATAAAACAACAGGCAAAACGCAAGCCAAAGACCGATTCATCCTTCCCTTCAAAATTTTGAAACTGGCTTTCCTACCAACAGACACTTAACATCCGGACACTTTACACCAAATTGTAAAATCAACGGACCAGCCAACCCCGTATATCTGGTACAGCCGTCTTGTTTGACACAAATTTGTAATCACATGGGAAACCGATATGTTTCGCAACTCACTGAAGCAAGCCCATTTGCAGACCCCTTTTTCCTCGTCTGGCGGCAAGGCAGGTGCAGTCGGGACAAACCGGTTCAGGACCGACCCCATGCTATCGACATTCTCGATACGTTTCTGCGTTTTCAATGGAAATTATCAACTGGACAAAAAACCTGTAACCTCAATAGACGACTACAATTTGCAACCAATTGTAAAAGGAGTCTTTTGTTGAAAAAAATGCGCATAGCCCTTTGTGGCCTTGTGGTTGTCATTCTTGCCTGTTTTCTCATCAAACCCGTTCGGGATACCATTGAACAGCTGTTTTTCCTCTTTGGCATGTACGATGTGGCCTATATAAAGGGCTACATTGTTTCTTTCGGCATCTGGGCACCTGTGATCTCCTTTTGCCTCATGCTTTTCCAGTCAGTTATCGCCCCTTTGCCCGCCTTTTTGATTACTTTTGCCAATGCGGCACTGTTCGGATGGATCAAGGGAGCCATCCTCTCCTGGTCCAGCGCCATGGCCGGTGCAGCCCTCTGCTTTTTCCTGGCCAAATGGCTTGGCAGAGGATTTGTCGAACGGATGACCTCCAAGCTGGCCCTGGAGGGCATTGATGATTTTTTCAAACAATATGGGCAGTACACCATCCTCATTGCCCGCCTGCTGCCCTTTATCTCCTTTGATATTGTCAGCTATGCCGCAGGTCTCACGTCCATGAGCTTCTGGCCCTTTTTCTGGGCCACCGGACTGGGACAGCTTCCGGCCACGCTGATCTATTCCTATGCAGGGGAAATGCTTGTGGGCGGCACCCAGAAATTTGTCATGGGGCTTTTGATACTCTTCGCCCTGAGCATCTTGACCATTTTATTGAAAAAAATAACAAGCCGACCCAAAACAGAAAAGATTCAGACTCAGAGTTAAAAGGAGGCATTTTGAAGAAAAAAACGTGTATGCTCATTGCAGGAGTTGCCATTGCCGCACTCCTGGCCTTTATGGCCAAAACCAAATGGGGAGATTCCAATGCCCCCCACCAAACGGGCCCGGTGGAAATTCCCGAATTTGTGACCCAGGGAGATATTTTTATCACTCCGGACGAGCTTTACGCCAAACTGGGTTCCAAGGATATTGTCATTCTGGATGCCAGCCATCCCAGAGGCTATGCCAAGGGACATATTCCAGGAGCCATCAGCATTGGATTCAAGGGGTTGTCGGATTGTACCGGAAAACCCGGCGACAAGGGATGGGGAACCATTCTGCCCAAGGAAAAACTTAAAGCAAAACTTGAATCCCTGGGCGTGGACAATACCAAAACAGTGGTGGCCTATTCCGATATTTTCAAAGGCCCAGGTGGCGGCGGCCGGGCCGTCTGGCAGATGAAACTGGCTGGCTTTGAAAATGCCCGGCTGTTATACGGTGGGCTGGCCATGTGGAAACAAAAGGGCTACCCCCTCTCCACCACCCGCACCACCCCGGTCCCTGCCACAGGACTGGTGCTCAAGGATTACGACACATCCTTTCAGGCCGACCAGGCCTATGTTTATGACAACCTGGACACCCTCAAGATTGTGGATGTCAGATCCCTGAAGGAGTATACCGGTGAGGACACCTCCAGGGGAGAGGCCAGGGGCGGTCATATTGCAGGGTCAAAATGGCTGGAATGGACCGCACTTCTCACCCCTGATGCTGGCGTCAAATCCGCCCAGGAGATCAAGCAGATCATGGCCGGGGTGGGCATCCACCCGGAAGATGATTTTGTCCTCTACTGAACTATGGGTATCAGATCTGGATTCACATCCATGATCCTCAGAGCAGTTGGCTTTGAGCACGTCAGAAACTACGAAGCATCCATTTACGAGTGGGCTGCAGATCCCAACATGCCGATGGAAACCGGGGAATATCAGCCCCAATAGGACCCCTCTTGTCTGCCCGAAAATCCATGGAAACATTTGCCCATGACTGTGCCGGATGCAATCTTTGCGTCAAAAATTGCCTCTTTCTGCAACAATACGGCAATCCCGGGGACATTGTCCGGCAGGTCCTGGAAGGATCTCTTGACAAAGAGATCGCCTTTCAATGCAGCCTCTGTGGCCTTTGTGCTGCAACCTGTCCCAAGGGACTCAACCCGGCCGGGATATTTCTGCACATGCGGCAAATGGTGTTTGAAGAGAACCAGAAGGTGTTCGCAGAGCACAAACAAATCATGGCCTACGAACAAAGAGGACTCTCCAAACGTTTTTCCCTGTACACCATACCCAAGAATTGTACCCAGGTCTTTTGGCCCGGATGTGCCCTTGCCGGCACCCGGGCCAAAAGAACCCTGCAGGTCTATGCATGGCTGAAAACCCGGGTGCCCAATCTGGGCATTGTTCTGGACTGCTGCGCCAAACCCTCCCACGATCTGGGCCGCAAAGCCTTCTTCCAATCAAATTTTTCATCCCAGGAACAATTTCTGGAGCAACACGGGGTCCAGGGAGTCATCACGGCCTGCCCCAACTGTTACCGCATATTTGCAACCTATGCACAGAAACTGGCCGTTCGCTCAGCCTATGATCTCATGGCCGAAACCTGGCCCGATGACAGGGTGTTGACCGGCCAGGTGACCATCCATGACCCCTGCGGCACCCGATGCAACCAGGACATCCACGCCAGCGTGCGCCAGTTGGTTAGAAAAACCGGCCTTGAAATCCATGAGATGCCCCACTCCGGTGAAAAAACCATCTGCTGCGGCCAGGGAGGCACGGTGTATCCGGTTGCCCCCCCATTGGCCTTGAACTGGCAGAGCAGGAGAAAAGCCGAGGCCGGTAACCGGAAGGTGATTACCTATTGTGCCGGGTGTTGCGAATTTCTGGGAAAATCCATGAACACAAGCCATGTGCTGGATCTTCTTTTTGAGCCGCAGCAAACCATGAACAACCGGGTGAAAAGCACGGTATCTCCCTTTACCTATCTCGCACGCCTCTGGCTCAAATCCAGGCTGACCAGCTCCAACCGGAAAGACGTCCTGGAAAAGGAACTTCCGGTCAATACCTGCACCAGGTCAGGAATCAGTCCGGCCAGGCTCCTTGTGCTGCTGTTCATTGTTGCAGGCATTGTGGGCGCAAGGATAGCCGGGGTGGATGGACTGGCCACCCAGGAAAACATCCATCGCCTTGTGGGGGAATTCGGAATCCTTGCTCCGGCGGCCTTTATTCTTCTGGTCACCCTTGCTCCGGCTTTTTTTCTGCCTGGAGCGCCGTTCATCATTGCCGGCGGCGTGATCTTCGGCCCGGTATGGGGCGTTGTCTACGGCATTACCGGTGCCACAACCGGTGCCTGTCTGGCCTTTCTGGTGGCCAGGTATGTGGCCTCGGACTGGGTGGAAAAAAAAATGACCAACCCGTGTTTTCTGAAACTCAAACAGCAGACAGAACAGCACGGATGGAAAATAGTGGCTTTTACCCGCCTTGTGCCCCTTTTCCCCTTTAATCTGCTCAGCTATGCCCTCGGGCTCACCAGGATCAAATTTTCCACCTATTTTTTCACCTCATTTATCTGCATGCTGCCCGGATGCGTGGCCTACATCCTTTTGTCCAGTTCCCTGTTTGATCTGCTCCAGGGCAAATGGTCTACCCAATGCCTTGCCGGCATAGGACTTCTTGTGCTTCTTGCTTTCCTGCCCATGGTGGTTAAAAAATATGTGCCCCAGGGGTTGAAAAACAAGGAACTATAAGCCTGCCCCTTTTGGCCCCTGTGTCCTGCCCAGCGCCACCCTGCACATCTTTCTCTCCATCCCACGGTCTTATTATACACAAGGGCGGATTCCCCCAGCCCTCAGACCATGGCTGCCCGGAAAAAGACAAACCCCAACACGGCCACAGCCAGCCCCGAAGTCATTCCCAAGATCTGTTCCAGCCGCCGGGCTCTCTGAGCCGAAAAGCTGCCTACACACGCAGTGCGCCCCAGAACCACGCAGATCACCACCAGTGAAATGGTAACGGCCATGCCCAGGGAAATGGCAAGGGCTGCCATGAGGCCCAAAGAAAATACCCCCATAGACAAACAAAAAAGCATGACCATGACCACCCCGGGACAGGGAACCATGCCCACGGACAAGGCCCAGGGCAGAAGTCGCGTCTTCCCCTTTTTCATGTCTTTACCGTGGGTCCCGTCCACTTGTTGGAAGCATTCCCGCAGATGAGAACATACGATCCATACTCCAAGCAGGGTAATAAGTCCGAAGCTGACCAGCTGCGTTGTCCTGGTTACTGAAGCCAGGGTCCCGCTGACACTTTGTTCAAGGATGTAGTGCAGCCCCAGCACGCAAATCGCCCCTGAAAAACCATGAATCAGGGCGATGGACACACCGAAAAGGATGCCTCCGCCGATGGAGGCGTTCTGGGACAGAATATAGGTCATGGCCACGGCCTTGCCATGGCCCGGACCGGCCGCGTGCACCATCCCATAGGCAAAAGCGAACACAAGAATGAGCATCAAAGGACGCAGGGAGATCCCCTGCCGGGCCTCACGGATCAACCCGCCGAGTCGTTGCCTGAGTTCCTGCTGGTATTGGGCGATGCGCACAAAAAAACCAGCGGCCGGGGAATTCTCTGTGGATTGGCGTACAACCGTTCCTTGCTCCCCCCCCTGAAAGGGATTGCCTGCACCGGCAGGGACAGCACCACCCACAAGTAGCAGAAAAAGGAAAATCGCCAGGAACAATCTGATCATGGGCGTTCCTTGAAGGTGATAATAATGTCCTCGGGAAAAATCTGACCGTAATAAAAGGCGTCGGCCGGGTTCTCCTTGACCTCCCAGTCAGCACCAAACCGCTCCGCCCCCACCATCTTCACCGGGTCCGAAGCAAGGGCTATGTCCGTATAATATGTGTCATCGTACATGGAGAGCCGAATCTTCTTGACAGTAGCCGCAGCCCGCACATGACAGGGAATAAAAAAAGCATAGGTCATGACCCCATCATGAAGGGTAGCGGAAAAATCCTTTACAAATTGCACGGCAAAGGGTTTCCCCCCGATGCGGATGCGGGTGAAATACCCGAATTCCCGAAGATTGGAAAAGGCCCCCTTCCTGACCCCTTCCACCTCCCCGGCATCGAAGCGGCCATTGCCGTTGGTATCAAAATCAAAGGCAATCATGTTGCTGAACATCTCATCAAAAACCCAGGTAACCCTGAAACCGGACAGGCCCGCATCGTCAAATATTACATCCACCCGGGCGTCCACATACACATGAGGATGGGCTGAAACCGGACAGGGCATTCCCCAAAACAGACAGGCCAGGACCGACAGGCATACCTTGTCCTCCCTGATTTTCAAAAGCGGGGCCAAGCAGATTGTACAAAAGGACAAGCAAATCGGCCTCAAAAAAAATATTCTCATGGAAAAGACACACCTCTTGAAAATATAATGCAAAGACAAAGGTTGCCTTGTTTCTGTTAATGCGGAATGCTCATCAGCATCAGGACGACAAATCGTCAACTCGCAATTACCCAACGATTCCAGGAAGTCAGAGCGGAGAATATGCCCTGGATCTATATGACGGTCAACGGGTGTCTTTCTAGGGTACTTGAATGCATATCTTCCCCAATGATCCCCTAGGGAAGACTACTCATCTCCAATTCCTGCATCCGGTTCTTGATGGCCTGAATCTCCTGCATCAGGTCATTGGTATCCACCCATCCGGCGAAAGCAAGTGCCAGGCATACTATTCCGCACATCATCACACATACGAACATCATGCATTTTTTTCATTGGATTTTCTCTCCTTTTGCTAATTATGGTTTGTTGAAATTTTTGAACAACAATGCCTCGAAATACATTATTTAAAGAATCCAAAATATTGCAACCAAAAAGGCACGACCAATATCGTATCATATGATTTTGGTCGTGCCTTCACTTGTTTCGCCTTATATCGTAACCTGTAAGGCAGCACTATCAACGTGATAGTAACATTATCTATAAATGATGCATCCGACAAAAATAGAATACTGTTTTTCGGATACACTCCTTAATATATCTTCCTATTATTTGCATTTACAAAATACCATTATTACAGATAGATAAAATAAGCCATCTTATGGAATAAATACATCTCAAGTCATATTTTTAGGCGCATAATAATCATGTATTTTCTCCATATTTCTGGCAAAGGCATTGACTACAATGGGGCAGAGCTGCTTTCCCGTATTATTAAAAATTTCTATAGCGGCATCCTCAAAAGTCATGCCCTGACGATACGGACGATTCTGGATCATGGCAGACAGTGCCTCGGCCACGGCAATAACCCGGGCACCCAGGGGAACCTTGTCCCCACGGATGCCACAGGGATAGCCCTTGCCGTCGTACCGTTCGTGATGGTGAAGGATGATGGCCTGAATGCTGTTTTTTCCCTGGAATACCTTAATGGGGGCAACGATTCGGGCCCCAATGACCGGATGGGTCTTCATGATTCGCCACTCTTCATCGTTGAGGGCCCCTTGCTTTTTCAAAATACTGTCGGGCAATCCCATCTTACCAATATCATGCAAATGACCGGCAACATGGATGAGTTCGGCCCTGGATCTGTCCAATCCCAGCCCCTTGACCAGCAGTAGGGCCGTTTCGGCCACCTGTCTGGAATGGTCATGGGTATTTTCATCCCGGGCATCCAGAGCCAGCCCAAGGGACTCGGCAAAATCGTGCACCATGCCTGAACAGGCATTTATGGCGGGACAATCCCTGAAGTCCTGAAGATTTTGACAGTCAAGCCTGTTTGCAGGCTGAAGATTCATTGTCATCATGCACTACCTTGCCGGCCATGAGCTGGCCAAAAATCATTTGTCTGTATTGCTCCACGAAAAACCACCCTGAGCCCCCTCCTTGTTCTCGGCAGAACCCCATTTGGTTAAAAAATGCTTGATGTTGCATCTGGTGTTCCCGCAGGTGGAGTATGAGCCCCTTGCGTTTCTTTTGGGACACCTGCATGTCCTGCAACTATCCAGACACAAACGCCAAAGAGATTCCTTGCTCCTGGCATCCAGGCAGCGAAAATCCGCAGCACATGCCTGACTCTTGGCCATGAGATCCTGCAGCACATCCGCTCGCATCTCCACACGGATCCATTGATCATCAAACCTGCTCATCATTCCTCCATGGCACCAGCCATGTTCTTCGGGCATGTCCTGCACACCATGGTTCTGATCTTTTTGAAACGTTTGTTTTTTTTCGCATCCCGGGAAACCACAAGGACCCGACTTCCATGGGGAGCCAATTTGAACCCATTGGGCCCTTTGAAATACAACCTGCCCGGGCCCATGGTCTTCAGATCCATACTGGTTTTGAAGGTATGGCATGCCAAAGGGCACAAGGTATCAATCCGGTGGGTATCAATAAAAATCCGTCCGGTTCCCTTGTACAGATGACCAATGAGATGGATCAATTCCCGGGCGCAATTCCCATCAAAAACCCCTTGGGGGCTGATATGCACATTACCGTGACGGGTGCGATGCGCAATGGAAAACATCGAACTCATTGCAGATGCTCCTTGAAAATTATCTGTTTCATGCAATGCATTATGGCTTTTCGGAGAGTACAGAAACATGACACGGGTCATGACTGTTCCTTGGGGCCCCCATCTCTGGATCGAAGCATGCGGTCTATTTCCCCGGAAACAGAACTTTTGCCCAACCTGGAGCGACAATTGAGATAACCGCATTGTCTCCCTTTGATAACCTTGAGCCAATCCAATTCCTGACGACTTTTTTCCAGTTTCATGCTCTTCTCCCTGCCCTTGGTGCATACGCCCAGGGGCCATAAACAGATGTCGTTATTTCCCGGAGCTGGCCGCAGCCACCAGGTATGCATCCTCATGGTCTCACAACCGCTTGCATCCGGGGAGATGAATCAAACCGGTTTCAAAACCACGCAAAACGGTTTTTGTTTTATAGATCTAACTCGCAGATGAAAAAAATTTGGTTCGTTCAACCAGCATCCTGCCTCACCTGTCAGATCCGATTCTCTCCAGCATCACGTGGGGAAATGACGTCCCAGACATGCAGGAGATTCAAGAGAGCCATTCATAGGTCTCTATGGTGGCAGGATCACACTTGCAGCATCCTTTTGCACATCCCAGTTTCCCCGAATGCTTTCTGACCTTACCCTTGTCCACCCATAATTCAAGCATGGGAATAATAGCTTGTGCCGGCATCCTGAAATGGAGGGCAATATCGTGCAATGTGGCCAGTTTTCTTTCCTGAAGATATTTTCGGATTTCAATAGGAGTCATGGTGATATCCTTTAATAAAAGGGAAACAAGGGCGTAAGCCTCATGCCCGCTCTTGTCATATAACGGAATTAAGCTTTTGCAGCGGCCCTGAAGGGAGAAACAACACATTTGTCCCTGGCACCCAGGGCTTTCATGATGGCCACAACAATTCCCAGAGCCAACAGGTCACCCACGATCCACATCAGGGAATGCGCGGGGTGGCTGGCAAAGGTTGCCACCTGGTAAAACATTGTGGCGGCAAAGTAGGCCAGAAACGTGGTCCAGAAGCCTGAAAACAGCGTCCAGTTGAGGTTTGTTTCCCGGTACACGGCGGCAATGGCTGCACTGCACGGAAAATAAAGCAGAATGAAGAGCAGGTAGGCAAAAGCGGCCACTTTGGAGCCAAACAGGGTCACCATGGAGCCAAAGGTGCCCACGCTGACCTCCATTTCCTGGGCAACCGCCTCTTTATCGGACACGTCGCCTATGGACAGCCCCAGGGGGTCCAGGACCGTCCCGGCCAGATCCGAAAGATTGGCAGGAATGGTGGCAAAGGAAGCACCAATGGCATCCCAGAAGCCGGGATCATCTTCGGCCTCTTCCCCCCCATTGGCTTCGCCGGCTGCTGCAACATCCATCCCGTTGTACAGGGAATTCAGGGTGCCAACAACGGCTTCCTTGGCAAAGATACCGGTAAATATGCCCACTGTTGCCGGCCAGTTCTCATCGGTTACCCCCATGGGATACAAGGCCGGTGTTATGGTTCTGCTCACGGAAGAAAGGGCTGAATTGGGCGTATCTTCATTCCCAAAGGTTCCGTCCACACCCAGAGAATTCAAAAATGCCAGCACAACAATGACTGGTATCAACACCCTGCCAGCCTTGAACAAAAAGGTTTGCAGCCGGTCGTAGGTCCGCAGAAGAACAGCCTTGACTGTGGGTACATGATACGGGGGCAACTCCATGACAAAAGGTGTGATCTCTCCCTTGAGCAAGGTGTTCTTCAGGATAAGTCCCGTAAGAACCGCAAAGGCTATGCCGATGAGATAGAGGAGAAAAACCAGATTCTGGCCGCCCGAAGGGAAAAAGGCTGCAGCAAACAGGGCATAAACCGGCAGTCTGGCGCCGCAGGACATGAACGGGTTCATCATGATGGTCAGTGTCCGGTCACGTTGGTTTTCCAGGGTTCTGGTGGCCATGATGGCCGGAACATTACAACCAAATCCCACCAGCATGGGGATGAAGGATTTCCCGGGAAGACCGATAACCCGCATGAAACGATCCATCACAAAGGCTGCTCGTGCCATGTACCCGGAATCTTCGAGAAAAGAGAGAAAAAGAAACATGAACCCAATGGGCGGAATAAAGGTGGCCATGGTCTGAATACCGCCCCCAACACCGTTGGCCAGTATGGTTTTCAGCCATACAGGTACGCCCACCGAGGCAAGCAGATTCCCCAACCCATCCACAAAAAGGGCTCCGGCCAATTGATCAAAAAAATCAATAAAGGCTCCACCCAGGTTAATGGTGAACATGAACATCAGGTACATGGCCAAAAGAAAAATGGGGATACCGAAAACCCGGTTGAGAACAACCCCATCTATTTTATCCGAGACAGATGCCTGGATCTCCCCTTTCTTGCTCACCGTATCCCTGGTCAGCCAGTTGATAAATCCGTAATGGGCAGAAGCGATCAGAATATCCAGATCGTCTTCTGTTTTGTCTTCAATACTACGCTGTAACTCCAGTGCCCTGCTGACAGCATCCTCAGAAGCGGCCGCCATGATTTGCTCATCCCTTTCAAGTATCTTGACGGCCATCCACTTGGGATCCCAGCCTTTTGCCCCTGCAGTCTGCTCCACCAGAGGCAGGAGTTCCAACACGCCCTCCTCAACTTCAACCGCATGGGTGACAGATGCCGCAGGAGTGGTCCTGGGTTTGGTAACTTCCGCATCAATGGCATCCTTGAGTTCCACAACCCCCCGACCCTTGGGAAGAACCATGGGGATCACCGGGCAGCCCAACTGGCGAGACAACCCCTCAACATCAATCTTGATGAGCCTGTCCTCGGCAATGTCCATCATGTTCAGGGCAACAAGAAGGGGAACCCGCATTTCCATGAGTTGGCTGGTCAAATAGAGGTTTCTCTCCAGATTGGAGGCATCCACAATATTGACGATGAGATCCGCCTCTTTGGAAAGAACATAATCTCGTGCCACTTCCTCATCCACAGAGGAGGCAGAAAGGGAATAGATGCCGGGGGTATCAACCACATCAATGGTGTGGTTGTTATGGGTGTACACCCCGGTTTTTCTGTCAACCGTTACCCCCGGCCAATTGCCAATGCGTTGTTTTGCTCCGGTCAAGGCATTGAAAAGGGTAGTCTTTCCGCAATTGGGATTGCCGACTACACCTATGGTAAAATCACTCATGATGACACACCCTCCACTGTCAGCGTTACGGCTTCATGTTTTCGCAGGCTCAAATTATAACCCCTTACCTCAATCTCAATGGGATCACCCATGGGTGCCACCCGGTGGACCATAAACTCCGTTCCCTTGATCAACCCCATGGCCAGCAGTTTCTTCCGATAGTCCCTGGATCCTCTGTCAAAACCAACCACCCGGGCACGCGTTCCCACCCCCAAGTCAGCAAGTGTCTTTCCCATAATATCACTCCTTAATGACAAATATTTTCTGGGCCATACCACCTCCCAACATCAAACGGTTTTCGCCCTTGGCAATCAGGACCGCTCCATTTGGGCGGGACTGAACAACCTGGACAACATCTTCAAGCTGAATTCCCATACTGAACAAACGTTCCTTGCAGCTCGTTCCTCCCCTGATGGCTGCAACACGTACATGATCGCCAATCACCGCTATTGCCAGAGGGAAGAAGAGGCCTTTGCCTCCTGGTACGTGATTCTTCCTCGCACATTTACAACAACAATGTCTTTGCATCACGATGTCTCCATATTTTCATACATACTCTTTCCGCTTGGTATGTATCGCACTCCATATTCATGCATGTCCCCTTTGATATGGATGTAGACCCACCAAACGCTTCTACATCCCAATGGGTGTATGAAGATTTCGGGAAACTCAATCAGCCAGCATGTGTGGGGCCATAGTTTTCAGCACGATAGCTACTCACAAACTTATAAATGCCGTTTGAAGTTAGACGCCTATATTAGAGAAATAGAGATGTCAAGCCAAATTAGACAATTCAAACTGGTTTGACATGAATTGACAGAACGTACCCTCTCCAAACGACCAGAGAACGCAATCTGGCACACAGCAAACCCCATAAGGGCATCCATTCGGTTTTCCAGAAAACGCCATTTTTTTCCAGACCAGCCAACCGCTCAGAACTCCAATACATGAGTTCATATGCACACGGCCGAATACCTTGCAACGGTAGAAGTAATGAACGAGCTCTCAGTCAAAGGTACCGGTACCATGTCCATCAACTCCAAACACGGAACACAAGCAGCTCACTTTCGTAACTCCGGTACTCCCTGCCTGCTGTTCATGGGAATACACCCTGCTCTCAAACGAACAGCGTGGACACAACAGCACGGTGCCCATGGAAAAGAGGCTGGACTTTTTTTGACAGGATAGGGCAGACTGGCAAAAGGCAGAATTGAACAATCCGTTGGCAGCAACCATCTCAAGGTTTTCAGCCAAGGAGGGCCTGCAAGATGCCATTTCCCCCACCCCCCAACCTGCACGCCATGGCGGTGCTGGCCCTGACGGCCGTGGCCCTTGTGCTTTTCAGCCGGAAAAACATCTCCCTGGAGTCCTCAAGCCTGTTCGTTCTCGTGGCCCTTGCCGTGGGGTTCGAACTTTTTCCCTTTCATGCCCAGGGAAAAACCCTGCATGCCGTCGACTTCTTCACCGGCTTTGGCAATGAAGCCTTGATCGCTGTCTGTTCGCTGATGATTGCCGGACACGGCATATTGCGCACCGGAGCCCTGGAACCCATCGGCAGGTTCCTGGCGAAACTCTGGCGCAAAAGTCCAAAAGGCTCCCTTCTGCTGACCCTGCTGCTCGGGGCGGTCATCAGCGCGTTCATCAACAACGTTCCGGTGGTGGTTCTCCTGCTTCCTGTCCTTGTCAGTGTTTCCCTGAAAACCGGCACCTCCCCGGCCCCCATTCTCATGCCCATGGGATTTTCAACTCTCCTTGGCGGAACCACCACGACCATAGGCACGTCCACCAACCTCCTTGTGGTGGCGGTGGCCGCTGAAATGGGCCTTGAAAAATTCAACATGTTCGACTTTGTCGTTCCGGCCTCGCTGGCAGGCAGTGTCGGCATTGCCTACCTCTGGCTCATCGCACCCCGCCTTCTTCCCCAGCGTAAACTCGCCATCAGCGACTCTTCGGCGCGCATCTTCACGGCGCATCTGGCCATCACCCAGGACAGCCCGGTTGTGGGAAAACCGTTATCCAAGGCCCTGTCCCTGACCGACGGCAAAATGCACGTCATTGCCTTGGAGCGGGGAGAGGGAAATGGCATCATGCTCCTGCCCGACGTCATCCTCCAGGCCGGCGATCATCTCGTCATTGACGATACTCCGGAGAATCTCAAGGAATTCGAAACAATCCTCCAGGGCACCCTGTTTCCGGCCGGATCAGAAGACACCCCCATTGACGACGATAACCCCCTGCATGATGACGATCAGCAAATCGCGGAAATCGCCATTTTTCCCGGTTCCCGACTCGCCGCAACCACCCTGGACAGCGCTGGTTTTGTGGACCGCTACGGATTGATGCCCCTTGCCCTGCATCGATCCGGAAAACGCTTCCAGCGTTCCCGGGACAAGATTGAGACCATCAGGCTGCAATCAGGGGACATCCTTCTCGTTCAGGGCCCCCGAGACAGAATTGCCGCCATCAAAACCACCAAGGACGTCATGGTGCTGGATGCGATTGTTGATCTCCCGTATTCCCGCAAGGCACCCATTGCCATGGGAATCATGATTGGCATTGTCGCGATTTCGGCCCTGGATATCCTGCCCATCGCCATCAGTGCCATGTGCGGTACCCTGCTCATGATCATGACCGGCTGTCTTGGCTGGCGGGATGCAACCCGCGCCCTCAGTGCCCAGGTCATTCTCATTGTCGTGACCAGCCTGGCCCTGGGAACGGCCATGCTCACCACCGGCGGGGCCGCATATCTTGGAGCACTCTTTGTGAGTATCTTCGGAAACGCGTCTCCGGCCGTGGTTACCAGCGCGTTGATGATGCTCATGGCCATCTTCACCAACATCATTTCCAACAACGCCACGGCAGTCATAGGAACACCCATTGCCGCATCCATAGCCAGCCAGATGGGGTTGCCCCCGGAACCCTTCATCCTGGCCGTCCTGTTCGGAGCCAACATGAGCTTTGCCACTCCCATGGCCTACAAGACCAACCTCCTTGTCATGAACGCCGGCGAATATACCTTTGGGGAATTTCTGAAAGTGGGCATTCCCCTGGTCCTGATCATGTGGGCAACCCTTTCTTTGCTGCTGAGCGTGCCCTTGTGGGGGAATCCGTGAGCGGACTGACCTCCCAACACTCCCCAGGAAAAGACCACCCTGTTCTTCTCCCTTGAACCAAACCGTCCCTGCAACCCCACAAACAAATATCCGGCACAGGTTACCCTGTACCGGATATGTATTTGCAAACGAGTTGCACGGCTCATGCGGCTTAAGGGCCGCATGCCCGTTCAAACAGCTATCAGATGTAAAACAACGCGAATCCCTGTATCAAACCTGGATGTCCCTGGAATCGTTGTCGGGTTCCTCCTTCTGTCCCCTCAGGGACTCGACCCGTTCCTTGAACTCGAGGGTGAAATCCTCTGTGCACCTGGCACACTTTGCATGCGTTCGTCCGTCCCTGATGAACTCTTCAAAATATTCCAGCCAGCCCTCTCCTGTCCGGGGACACGCCTGGATGAATTCCATGAACTTGACCAGCCGATCCAGGGTGGAGCTGCACAGGGTATGCTCCATCTTGCAGGCCTCTTCGTCAGCGGTCTTGGGGTCAACATTCAGGATATCCTTGAGAAAATGGTACAGGACCCCGTGCTTGCGGCAGATCTCCCTGCCCACGGAAATGCCTTCCCCGGTCAGATCAACGTACCCGTATTTTTCGTAGTTGATGTAACCACGCCCCCCGAGATTTTTGAGCATGCTGGTCACGGTGGGCATCTTCACGTCCATCTTGACGGCGATATCCTTCACACGGACGATCTTCTTTTCCTGACCGATCTGATAGATGGCTTCCAGGTAATCTTCCATGGCCGGAGTAAGAGGCCGATTGTCCGAATCCTTCTTGGCTGCAGGCACCATGAAATCCTCAATCTTTGTTAGAGATTTCAAACTCGAGTTGCAAAACGGATAGCATACACGTCCATGAAGTCAAGGGTAAAAAAGAGGATGCAAATGGGGACACAAGACATGACGCACTGTTTTTGGTCATGATGCCGGTTGCGGCTATCAGTCCAGCCTTCAAACCCTTTTTTTTTTCAAAAAAATACCCCGCTCATCCTTGCAGACGAGCGGGGTGTCGAGTCAACCGTGTACCGGTATGATCTACAGCTTGACCGCGGTTTTCAGGTCTTCAATGCGGTCGGTCTTTTCCCAGGAAAATTCCACCCGCTCACGACCGAAATGACCATAGCATGCCGTATTCTTGTAGATGGGCCTGAGCAGATCAAGCTGCTTGACGATGTAATAGGGACGCAGGTCAAAAACTTCGCGCACGGCCTTGCTCAAGGCCTCGTCCGAAACCTCGCCCTTGCCGCCAGTGGTCACCAGAACCGACACGGGATCGGCAACGCCAATGGCATAGGCAATCTGCACCTCGCATGTGGGTGCAAGGCCTGCGGCAACCACGTTCTTGGCAATGTACCGGGCCATGTATGCACCAGACCGGTCCACCTTGGACGGATCCTTGCCGGAGAAAGCCCCGCCGCCATGGTTGCCCATGCCGCCGTAAGTGTCCTGGATGATCTTCCGACCGGTCAGACCGCAGTCGGCCACCGGACCACCAGTCACAAACCGGCCGGTGGTATTGATGAAAATCCGGGTGGCATCATCCAGCAGATCTTCGGGAAGACTTTTCAGAATGACCTCTTCGCGCACGGCATCGGCAAGATCGGCATAAGCGATATTCTCATTGTGCTGACAGGCCACCACCACGTTGTCGATGTGCACGGGTTTGCCCCCGGCGTATTCCACGGAAACCTGCGTTTTGCCGTCGGGACGGAGGAAATCGAGGATATTGTTCTTGCGCACATAGGCAAGACGTCTGGACAGTTTGTGGGCATAATAGATGGGTGCGGGCATGAGGGTTTTGGTCTCATTGGTGGCAAACCCGAACATCATTCCCTGATCACCGGCTCCCTGCTCTTCGGGGGCCTTGCGGTCCACGCCCTGTGCGATATCGGCAGACTGCTTGTCCACCGAGGAGACAACGGCACAGGTGTCCGCATCAAACCCCATATCCGACCCCGTGTACCCGATCTCCCGGATGGTGTCCCGGACGATGGAAGGAAAATCGGCATACGCACTGGTGCTGATTTCACCGGCAATAAAAGCCATGCCCGTGGTCACCAGGGTTTCGCAGGCCACGCGGGAGTTGGGGTCCTGATCCAGCAGAGAATCCAGAATGGCATCGGAGATCTGATCGGCAATCTTGTCCGGATGGCCTTCGGTCACGGATTCGGATGTAAACAGATAGCGGTCTGTGGTCATGATCATGGTTCTTGTGTCCTCACTAGTTTCTGGCGCGACGGCCCTTGAGATTTTTTGAATGGTTCTTGCCATTATCCGGATTGATAATCCCTCCGGAGATAAGAAGTTTGAACGAATCCTCAACACTCATGTCCAGCTCGATGACCTCGTTTTCGTCAACAATGAGATAGTAGCCCGAGGTGGGATTGGGCGTTGTCGGGACGTACAGGTTGATAACCTTCTTATGCGTCTTTTCCTGCAGTTCGCCCACGGCAACTCCGGTGACATAGGCCAGGGAATACACGCCGGTCCGGGGGAACTCCACCAGAACGACCCGTTTGAAATCCTTGGTCCCCCCGTTGGCGACCGTTTCCACCAGTTGCTGCACCGAAACGTAGAACTTGTTCACAAGAGGGATATGGGCAATGATATAATTCCACATGGCCACCAGACGGCGACCCAGATAATTGCGCACAAGCATGCCGGTAATCAGGAGCAACAGGACGATGATGATCAGTCCGAGGCCGGGAATCGGAAAGGGAAGCACATCTTCGGGCCGATACCCTTGGGGGATGACAAGCAAAATCCTGTCCATCCACTGGATAAGCATGCGCAGGAAGAAGAACGTGGCCACCAGGGGGGTCAAAAAGAGCAGCCCCGCGATGAGATTGGCCTTGAAAAAGGCCTGAATGCCCTTCAAAAAGGAGCGCTTGCGTTTTGGTTGTGTTGTGGTCATTGAAATGTGGCTTGCAATGCGAGGTTTGAAGTTGAAGGTGGTGGCTGATCTGAGCACCCCCGTGGAAACCCGATACGTTCCCCAGAGGCGCAGCCAGTACCACCGGCAATCGCCTTAATAGCGATAATAGTCCGGTTTGTACGGTCCTTCCACGGGCACACCAATATATTCGGCCTGTTCCTTGGTCAGCTTGTCCAGTTTGACTCCGAGCCGGTCTAGATGAAGCCGGGCCACTTCCTCGTCCAGAATTTTGGGCAGAACCATGACCTTGGGCTCGTAGCGATGGGCTGCCAGATCAAGCTGGGCCAGAACCTGGTTGGTGAAGCTGTTGCTCATGACAAAGCTGGGATGACCCGTGGCGCATCCGAGATTGACCAGCCGGCCCTCGGCCAGGACAATAATGGACCGACCGGATTTGAGGGTCCACTTGTCCACCTGGGGCTTGATTTCCTCTTTGGTGCACACATCACTGTTTTCCAGATAGCTCATTTCAATCTCGCTATCAAAGTGACCGATATTACAGACAATGGCCTCATCTTTCATCATTTCCATGTGCTCGCCCCGGATGACATGATAATTGCCCGTGGCCGTGACAAAGATGTCTCCCAAAGGCGCGGCCTCGTTCATGGTTACCACCTCGAACCCTTCCATGGCTGCCTGCAGGGCGCAGATGGGATCGATTTCAGTGATCAGCACCCGGGAACCGAGTCCGCGCATGGCCTGGGCACACCCCTTGCCCACATCACCGTATCCGCAGACCACGGTAATCTTGCCGGCAACCATGACATCCGTGGCCCGTTTGATCCCATCGGCCAGGGACTCCCTGCACCCGTACAAATTATCGAATTTGGACTTGGTAACGGAATCGTTGACATTATAGGCCGGAAACAAAAGCTCCCCATTCTTTTCCATGTGATACAGACGATGTACACCCGTGGTCGTCTCTTCGGAAACCCCGCGGATTTCCTTGGCAATGCGGGTCCACTTGCCGGGATCGACCTTCAGGCTGTGGGCAAGACGATCCATGATGATCTGGAACTCCCTGACCTCGTAGGTCTTTTCCACAAGGGAAGGATTCTTTTCCACCTTGACGCCCTGATGCACAAGCAGGGTGGCATCGCCGCCGTCATCAACGATCAGATGGGGACCTGATCCATCGGGCCAGGTAAGGGCCTGTTCCGTACACCACCAATACTCTTCAAGGGACTCGCCCTTCCAGGCAAAAACCTTGGCCAGCCCTTCCTTGGCCACGGCAGCGGCTGCATGGTCCTGGGTTGAAAAAATATTGCAGGAAGCCCACCGGATATCCGCGCCCAGGGCATGCAAGGTTTCGATGAGCATGGCCGTCTGAATGGTCATGTGCAGACTACCTGTCACCCGAAATCCGGCCAGGGGCTTGTCCTTGCCGTATTTTTCCCGAAGGGCCATGAGCCCGGGCATTTCCTTTTGTGACAGATCCATTTCCTTGCGTCCCCATTCGGCCAGGGCAATATCCGCCACCTTGTACTGCAGCGTGCCTTCATATGGTTGTACCATCTCGATTCTCCTTGAATAGTTGTATGTTTGATGTCTGAAGCTGTACGCGAAAAACCTGTCCCCTCGGGGCACCGCACGTTTTCTCCTTCACCTGCGGGCCATTGGGTATAAAACCGGTTTCACTCGTGGAAAAAATACCGTTATGTCACATTGCAGGATCAGCCCCTTCAGGCATGAAGGCCGCCAACCAGGAAAACATTCCCTGTTGTTGCCTGCAGCCTCAAAGGGCCTACACCTTTTTGGCCTGGAACATGTTGATCACCAGCCCCTTGTTCACGGGAAAGGCATCCAGGGCAGAGACCACAAACCCCGCGCGATCCAGCCAGGCGTGCACGTCTTCGTCGGCAAACCCGAGCCAGCGGTCACCGTACTCGGTGCGCATGGATTCGTTGGCGTGCCGTTTGAAGTCCACAAGCAACAGGCCGCCCCCTTTTTCCAGAATCCGGGCAGCTTCACCAATAGCGGCCTCGGGATGGATGATATGATGCAAGACCATGGACATGACCACAAAATCCGTTTCCCCGTCCCGAAGAGGCAGGTGCTCCAGCTCGCCTATGCGCAGGCTGACCCCGCCGTGGGAAAACACCCGCTGCTCGGCCAGTTCGAGCATCTTGGACGAACAATCCACCCCGATGACCGTATCGGCTTTTTGTCCCAGACCTGTCAGCAGGCTCCCGGAACCGCACCCGAGATCGGCAATGGTCGTGCACCGGGGAATCCGGCTCAGGACCTCATGGACAATATCCATTTCCCCGAACACCTCGTTACTCAGCCGATCCCAGGAAACAGCAATGGAGTCGAAAAAATGGCGGGTCCTGTTGATCCGGTCCCGGACCACCTCGGCAGCCTGAACCAGATCGCCGCCCAACACCTCTTCCTGCTCCTGCTCCATGAGGGGCAGCACACACTGCAAAAACGTGCCGGCCGGACCTTCAGAAGCCGTCCGGTAAAACATGCACAACCCGTCCCGCCGGGAAACAAGCAATCCGCAGGCGGTCAGGATCTTCAAATGCCGAGAAATGCGGGACTGGCCCATGCCCATAACGGAAACAAGCTCCCCCACATTGAGTTCATAGTGGTGGAGCACGTTGACCAGCCGGGCCCTGGTCATGTCGGCAAAAGCTTTACAGCAGGCAAGAATGTCCATGATTCATGAATGTTGAAATATCTATATCAAGATATGCTGATATTGAAATATCTTCATATTCTTGAACCCCACCAGGGTCAAGCAAAATCCGCAAGCAAACAGGGGGGTAAAAGAGGTGTTCCAGCAAGACCGTGCAAAGCGGTCAGGCCCGCCCTCCAAGAAAAAGGGGCCCAAAAACAGCGCGTCGCATGGACATTCACAACAGATGTCCATGCGACGCGCACAACAGGCACAAGGGGCAGAACCTTCAAAAATCCGCGGCAACCTTGCGGGCTGTTTGCAGGGCTTTGTCCCGGGCCGCATCCCGAAGAGCCATATCCCCAAGGGTCGGTTCCACGGCAACGGTAACCACATCGGTAATGCCCATAAATCCGAGCATGAATTCGAGATACGGGGCCTGGAAATTAAAGGCCTCGTGCGGGGTGCCAGCGGGATACTCTCCGCCACGGGCATAGGCCACAAATGCCTTCTTGTCCTTGAGAAGGCCTTCGTACCCCTGGGGTCCGGCATTGAAGGTATAGGTCGGTTGAGAAATCACATCAAGAAAATGCTTCAAATGATAGGGGATGGAAAAATTCCACATGGGAACAGCAAAAACATACCGGTTGGCGCTCTTGAAATCTTCGATCACCCGTTCCACGGCCCTCCAGCGATCACGCTGCTCGGAGGTGTGTTCTCGACCGTGCATGATATTGTACTTGGCCTCAAGCATGGCCCCGTCCAGCAGAGGCAGATCCATGGTAAAGAGGTCCCGGACCAGCACCTCGGTTTCCGGGTTGATCCGAAGACATTCCTCCACAAAAAAATCGGCCACATGGGTGGCGTGAGAACGGTTCCCTCGAGGTGATGCCTTGATATACATGATTTTGGTCATAGTGCCCTCCTTGTCTGGCTGTTCATGGATCCGCAGTCCTTTGCACATGCTTCAGGAAAGACCGGTCAGGAACTCCCTCTGACAGCATCGGCAGAAGGCGGTCAGCGCCACGCCGTAGCCCCGTAATGGTGCACATTGCTGACAGGATCTGGATGGCCCCCCCTGCCGTCAGTGCGATGGGCCACCCTCCGCCCCTTGTGGTGTCGCCAAAAATCCCATCACTCTCATTGACCACCGGACATCCGAACCTTCTGGTCACTGTGCAGCCCACCATTCGAAAACGTCCCCGGCCAAAGGACGTTCATGCCTGACTATCCATGCCCCTATGCTCTTGCGGGACGGCTGCCTCCGGGACAGCCGGAAAAAGAAACCTGAACGTTGTCCCCTGTCCGGGTACCGAACGGCAGGTAACATGTCCTTCGTGATCCCGGACAATGGCGTATACCGTGGAAAGCCCCAGACCTGTACCCTCACCCGCCTTTTTGGTCGTGAAAAAGGGCTCGAAAATTCTGGTTCGCACCTCTTCGACCATGCCCTGGCCGGTGTCGGCAAAGGAGAACCGGACGTACGGCCCGGGTTTCAAATCACCATACGCGTGCGCATCCTCAGAAGACAGCTCTTGCAAACACGTGGCCACGTGTATGCGTCCCTGACCATCCAGGGCATCAAGGGCATTTTGCAGCAGATTGAAGAAAAGCTGCTCCATGTGCACACCATCTGCCAGAATCCCGGGCAACGAAGAATCCAGCTGGAGGTCCACGACGACCTTTTCCGGAATATGCTGTTTGCGCAGACGTAAGACCTCCCGGATGACATCATTGAGATGAACCAGGTGTTTGCTGCGCTCACCCTTCCGACTGATGGTCCGCAGTCGCTGTACCAGCTGGCTCGCCGTGAGGGTGGCCTGCTCAATGGCCTGAATATGCCGTTTGAGATTCGCATCCCTGTTCTTCAGGCCGAGGATCTGAATATTTCCCGAGACAATCTGAAGCAGATTGTTGAAATCGTGAGCAAGTCCTCCGGCAAAGGTTATGATGGTTTCCATGCGCCGGGCCTCCAAAAGCTGCTGCTCAAGACGCAGCTTGTCTTCCTGGACCCGCATCAGCCGACCACTATCCCTGATCACGACAGCCAGGTAACAGGCATCTTCCCGTAACATCCGTTGCAGAACAATCTCCCCGGGAATGCCTTCTCCAAAAGAGGTGATCAATTCCCCCGTGATCTCGGCGAACTCTGCACCCTGGAGTGTCAGCATTCCCCGCACCCGTTCCATGACCCGGGAAGAAAGGATGCGATCAAGGTGCAACCGCGTGAGCTGGTCATACTCATAGCCCAGACGGGTGCAGGCCGTTCGGTTGCCATCCACAATCCGTCCATTGCTGCACTCGGCCAGAATCAGAAGATCATGGCTGAGATCAAGGATCTTGCTGAACCGCAGAAGATCACCATGACCCGCCCGGGACACCGACGAACAGGCCGTTGGCAGGGTCTGTTCGCCAACATCCACGCCTTCTTCCAAATGGTCTGACGTATGCCTCATGCCCCCCCCAAGCAGTTTGCATTTTCCAAAACAAAGCACAATTCCCTGTTTTCCTCTTCCAGATACTCGGGCAGCCCTTCAAGGGAGCGATTGAGCAATCGCTTGAACCGGGCCAAAAGGGGCTTGGGGTACCTGGACAAGGTTCGGACAATATCCTGCGCCGTTGATTCAAGAAGCTCATCAGGTACAACCCGGTCCACCAGACCCAGGTCCAGACAATCCCGGGCGCTGATGCGATCCTTGAGAACCAGCCATTCCAGCGCCTTGCTCCTGCCCACGCGACGGCCAAAGAAAAAGGGGAGGCCGCCCTTGGGAAGCAGGCCCTCATCCTGATAGAGATGGCGAACCCTCAGGGACTGGCCGGCTATCCGGTAATCGCAGGCAAGATTGACGCTCAAAAGCAGGGGAACGGTTTCCCCGGCGCTCACCCCCACGAACATGGTCGAAGAACCCACCAGAGTGAGCATGAGCTGATCAACCGCCCTGAACATGCGCAGAATCGCTGTTTCCGGCAGTTCACCGGAACGGATCATGGAACAGACCGAACGGTATTGATCGCAATCATCATGACCAGCATTGCCCATGATGATGACAACCTTGACCGCGTCGGCCCGGGACACCTCCTCGAGATACCCAAGGACTGCATTCTTGGCCTCGAACAGGGAGGCATGCATCAAACGGTTTTGCTTGAAACGAAAGGTAACAACATCCCCTTGCTGAGATGCTGAAAAATACTCAGAATCGCGGGTGTAATCGGTCACGGGCATGAAGACGAACCTCCTTGTTGCCACGGTCCAGGGCTCATCCACAGGGATGGATGCCTGCATACCTGCGTATCACTTGACCTGCAGGCCAATCAAGGACAATGTCCCTTTCTGCTTACTGTTCTTATGCAGCGCATCGACGATGGATGCAATGCTTTCCGCCATCTTTTTTCTTACCCCAAGCGAGGATAGCGACCCATGGAATCTCCCAGTGAAACCATGTCCTATGCCCAAAGCATAGCTGCCGACATCTTTGCCATGATATCCACCTCCCGTGAGCAGGGTCTTGATCTGGATGCGGGTTTCCAGAATCAGGCCTTTTCCAACCAGGTCATGGCCATCCGGTATCTGTTCTTCCCCAAAAAGGAACTGCTGCACATGGGGTTGTTCCCCAGAGACATGAAACAGCGATTCAAGACCTCGAATATCCTGTCCATTGTTGAACAAAACGGCAAGGCCATTTCCGTGAATCTCCTGTGTACCCTGCATTGTTCCTTTGCCGACATCGAGTCGGCCAAAGATATTGAAGCCCATCTGCATGCAAAGGAACTGGACAAATTTGCCGACGCGGTGCGCAGCGTCCTGTCCAAAGATTTGCAGGAAGCCGCTGCGTCCGCTACTTCTACCAACTAACCAATGAGCACCAGAAATCTTCCGGGACAAGTCTGCATGCCCTTCAAGATGCAGGATCCTTTCCCGGCACCAGAACAGATTACATGACAGAGTCCCTTCATGCTCTGGTCAGAAGGGACAGAAATCACGAAACACCCACAGTATTTCCAACCGCAGGAACCAAAACAAAGGCCCCGGATCATCCGGGGCCTTTGTGCATCGTGCATCTATCAGCTGTCTGAGGAGAGGGGCATGCCCGCCCTACTCCTCGGTGACCGCCAACTCTTCATCCGATCGGGAACGCTCTCCCGCCACCATACCCTGCATACCTGCCTTGAGTTCCAGGGACAGCTGGGCCAATTCGGTGATGGCACGGGCCGATTCAGTCATGGCATTGGCTGTTTCCTCGGAAATGCGTCGGATGGAGTGCATGGCTTCGCGGATTTCCTCATTGGCGGCAGATTGTTCCTCGGCAGCCGCGGCAATACGCATGACCTGATCAGCGTTTTCCTGAATTTTGTCGACCATTGACTCCAGAGATTTACCCGAACGGTCGGCTAATCCCGTTGTCTGTTCAATCAGCTTCCCGGATCTTCTGGTCGCTTCAATGGAGGCCTGGGCACTTTTCTGAATGGACCCAATGGTCGAACTGACTTCCTTGGTGGCAACCATAGTTTTTTCCGCCAACTTGCGGACCTCGTCGGCCACCACGGCAAATCCCCGTCCGGCATCGCCTGCACGAGCAGCCTCAATGGCCGCATTAAGCGCAAGCAGATTGGTCTGGTCGGCAATATCCGTGATCACACCCAAAATATCGCCGATTCCCTGCGCCTGCTTGCCCAATTCCTCCATGTCCTGCTGCATTTCCCCGGAAACCCGGGCAACGGTCTCTATGAGCTCCACCATTTCGGTGACAACCACAGCCCCTTCCTGGGCGTTGGCTTTTGTTTCCTCAGCCAGATTGGCCGCAATGGACGCATTGCGGGCCACGTCAATGGCTGTGGTGCTCAACTGCTCAATGGCCACCTGGGTCTCTTCGGCCTGGGAAAGCTGCTGATCAGCACCCCGGCTGGACTCCTCAACCTGGGCGGCCAATTCTTCGGCCGCTGTGGAAACCTGTTCGGCCACGCCTTCCGTTTTTCTGGCCACCTCGGCAATATTCCTATTCTGCTCTTCAATCTGCTTCTGCTGGGCACGAATTTCCGTAAGATCCACCCACAACGAAAGCACTCCCAGCAGATTACCATCCAGATCAAATACCGGGGTTGCCGAGATGGAAACGTTTTTTTGTACTCCATGCGGGGTGGTGTACACGATTTCCTCGTTGATCTGTTCCCTTGACTTGAGGCTGCGTTCGGCAAGGGTTTCCCCGCCCCTACCATGGTTGACCACCTCGCCGGAAGATTTACCCAGACAATCCTCTCTGGTCAGATCCGTACCCAGAATGTCGATCATGGCCTGATTGATAAAGGTAAACTGGTTGCGATGATCAATGACAGCGGCCGGCAAGGTGATCCCTTCGAGAACTCCGGCTGCAAAGCCCAGCTTCTTCTTGATCTCCACGGCCATGACGTTCACCGCCTGGGTGGTATCGCCAATGGCGTCCTTGCGATCGTACTCGGTTCGGGCGTCAAGATCTCCTGCAGCAATTTTCTTGGCCGTTTCAGCCAGGGACAGCAGGGGACGCATCAAGAAGCGAAGCATGACCATGATAATGATGGTAAACAGGATCGTCGAAGCGATGACTACAATAATCCCGGTCACCAGAGCCTTGGCATCCATTCCGGCAAGCATGCTTCCCTCGTCCAGGGCAACACCCACATACCAGCCCCAGGGTTCAAACTGGCGCGCATGCGCGGACCACAACACCCCGTCTACCTTGTATTGCAGATCCCTTTCCTCGTGTCCCCGGATGTCATCCCAGATGGCCGCAGGCAACGAACGCCTCACCTTCTCCCTGTCCGAATGGAGAAGCAGTTGGCCCTGCTCATCCATCAAAAAGGCATGCCCCTTGCCGGCCACATTGATGGAAGCAAAAAAGCGCTCGAATTCCGGAGTCAGCACTTTGGTGCCCACAAAAAGAACAGCCACCACCTTCCCGTCCTGATCAAGCACCGGATGATACAGGGCGAGATACTTTTCCCCGGAAATATCGGTCATGCCCCGATAATCGTTGCCTTGCATCACCGTTTGATAAACCGGACTTGTAGAAGGGATATATGTGCCAACAATCCGCTTGCCCTGATCGTTTTTAATGGTCGTACTCACCCGAATAAGCTTTCCGGGAACAACCTGAAAAACACTTGCTGCCGTGGAGGAAACAGCATCAATCTTGTCCACCAGTTGGGTGGACTCATACCCCTTGCTCAGGCCAACATACAATGTGGGGATGGACATGGTTTCGGATTCAAGGGTGCTCTGATTCCGAACCGTCACCTCCATGAGCTGTTCCTTGTTGACGAAAATCCCCCCCTCACTCTCGATATCACTGAGCATGGTGGCCAAGGGGCCATTGAAATGCTTTTGCAAAGCCTGATTTTGCATGGCCAAAAAATTGGAGAGCGTTCTAGATACCGTGTTCAACGATCCCTTACCCAAGGTATACAGGGTCTCTTTGGACTGCAGATAGTTGAGGGTGCATATTCCAATGACCAAAACTATCATTGCCGACACGATTCCCGTGATGATCTTCTGATAAAAATTCAAACGCATGATTCCTCCGGGTAGGAAATGGACATGAGGGGATATGTGGAACCATCACCTGCAAACACGACTCTTGGCTCCAAGGCGGCGGGCGATACAAAAATGTTCATTCTCATACAAGGTTATTTTCAATTCCGTTATCAAATGTTCATAACGGTCATTCATTTTAGTAAGACCTGGTTTACGGGCATGTTTGTTTCCTGAAGGATACGCCTGCCCTTGGCCGCCACAATGAAAAAACAGCACCGTATGCAGGATAGAGAGATCCGGCGGCACAACCATAGTCAAACCAACGCCTTTGGATCAAGCAATATGCAGAGAAAACACTACCGACGATCAATAAAATCAGCAATAATCAAACCAAAATTTTACTCAAACAGGAATTAACCCTCTGCCCATTCTTTCAACAAGGCCAGATTGACCCGATCCATGCCCCCAGCTTTGTCCTTGGGGGTTTCCAAAATCATGGGCACCTTCAGAAACCTTGCATCGCGCATGAGCAGGGAGAACCCCTGCAGCCCTATATGCCCCTGGCCCACATGGGCATGGCGGTCCCGTTTCGACCCGCAGGGAAACGCGGAATCATTCATGTGAAAGCACCCGATGCGATCCAGACCGATCAATTTATCCAACTTCTCAAAGGTGGCTTCATGGCCTGCCGGGGTGGTCAGATCATAGCCTGCCGCAAACACATGGCAGGTATCAAAACACACTCCCAACCGGTTTGTATAGGCCGAACCCTCCAGAATGGCGGTCAATTCTTCAAATCGGGAGCCCAAATTGGTGCCCTGCCCGGCTGTTGTCTCCACAAGCACGGTTACCTGACGGGTCTGGCTCTGCTCAAAGGCCCGATCCAGATTCCGCACATAGTTTGCCAATCCCTTGCGCACCCCTGCCCCCAAATGGGACCCGGGATGCGTGATAAGGCCGGATACCCCGAGGGCCTCGGCCCGGGAAAGTTCCACGGCAAATCCGTCAACGGATCGTCCCACCTTGACCGCATCCGTGCCTGCCAGATTGATCAGATAGGAGTCGTGGACAAACACCGGATAGGGGCCCCAGATTTTCCATTGCCGGGAAAACGCACTCAAGGTGCCGGCATCCAAAGGGGGAATCTTCCACTGCCGCTGATTGCGGGAAAAGATCTGCAAGGCGGTCCCCCCGATATGGCGGATACGCTCAAAGGCCCGTTCCAGTCCTCCGGAAATGGACATGTGGGCACCGACAAAACGGTCCGTAAAAACAGAAGGAACCGGGGTGAGCATGGGGCGGGTCTCTCTTGATGACAGGCAGGATGGTCCTGCAGGAACAAAAAATCATGGTCAACAGTCCAAACAGGGTGTACGGGAAAAGAACGATCGACCATCCACCATCGACCCATCTTTTCCGGAGGCACGATATGTCTGACCTGATCCTATGGAAAAATCAAGAACTTCAGAAGATCAAACAGGACATGGACGAGTTGCTGTCCTGCTTCATGCGGGACTTCAGCCACCCCTTCCCCCACGACATGCGGACAGGCGACCCCAAGCTCATCACCTTTGAAAACAAGACGTCCTTCTTCGTCAAAATGGATATCCCCGCCCTGTGTACCCGCAGCCTTGAGGTGACCATCATCAATCACGATCTGATCATTCAGGGAAATCAGGAGATATCGCCTGCGGGCCCGCACGGTCCCACAACCCAGAGCTTTTCCTTTCGGGTCAGCCTTCCCGGCCACATCCAGGAACAAGGCATCAAAGCGATCTATCGGGAAGGAACCCTGATCATCACCCTGCCCAAGAAATCAATGCCCAAACCACGCAGAATCCAGGTGATCATTCCGTCATGAACGATCAGCATCTGAAAGGCACCCCTCGGGACCACAAGGAACGACTTTTTGCCAAGGAGAACTGCCATGAGTGAACACGATACCACGTACAAGATACCTGTTGCCCAGCTCAGATGGCGCATGGATCCGGCCGACCTACCCTTTGACGATACCAGTGAAATCGATCCCCTCACCACCATTCTCGGCCAGGACAGGGCCATTGAGGCCCTGCACTTCGGCATTGGCATGCGCCGTGACGGCTACAACATTTTTGTCACCGGTCAGGCAGGCACCGGACGCACCGAAACCGTCCGGCAACTGGTGGAGGAGGTGGCTGCCAAACAAACCAGCGTGCCTGATGATCTCTGCTATCTGCACAATTTCAAACATCCCGAAGCACCTGTCCTGCTCCGTCTTCCTCCAGGCAAGGGTCAGCAGCTCAAAAAGGACATGCACGATCTCATCGAGACCCTGAAAAAGGAAGTTCCGCAACTCTTCGAAAGCCAGGAATACATCAACCGGAAAACCGAAATCAGCGACGCCTATGAAAAAAAGACAACCAGCTTTTTCATGGCCCTGGAAAAAAAGGTCAAGGAAGCCGGTTTCGCACTGGTGACCATCCAGGGAAGACAGGGCCAGCCACCCGATGTCATGCCGCTGGTGGACGGCGAGCCCATGCCCTTGGCCAAGGTGGAACAAATGGTGGAAAAGGGCCGCTTTCCCAAGGACGAATTGGCCAAGCTCAAGCACAACTACCAGGAAATACGTCAGCAGATTGATGCCACGTTCAGGGATATCCGGGCGCTGCAAAAGGAAATTTATGAAAAGAACAAACAGATTGATCATGTCATGTTCACCAATCTTGTCCGCGAACACATCGACAATCTGACGGCATCCTATGATTCCGACATTCTTGCGACCCATCTATCGGACATGATCGAGGACATGCTTGAAAACATGCGCATCTTCCAGGCACCCTCCAAGGAATCCATGATGGCCCAGGCCATGATGCCCGTGGGCGATCCCTTCACCCAGTATACGGTCAACGTGCTGACGGATCACACGGATCAAAAGGGGGTGCCGGTCATTGTGGAAAACTATCCCACCTATCGCAATCTGTTCGGGTCCATTGAACGTATCGTGGACCGAAGCGGCATGTGGCGCACGGATTTCAGCAAGATCAAGGCGGGATCCTTTATCAAGGCCAACGGCGGGTATCTCATCGTCAATCTCATGGACGCCCTCATGGAGCCGGGAGTCTGGCCCGCCCTCAAGCGGGCCCTCAAAAGCCGGAAAATGGAAATCGAAACCTATGATCCCTTTTATCTCTTCACGACCACCGGACTCAAACCCGAACCCATTGACATGGACGTGAAGGTGATCGTTCTTTCCAACAGGTACGTATACTCGCTGCTTCGGGCCTATGACGAAGACACGGCCAAGATCTTCAAGGTCAGGGCGGATTTTGACCAGAGCATGGACAAGACAGAGGAGTCGATTCTTTCCCTGGCGGCCTTTGTGCGCAGCCAGACCGACAAACACGGTCTCAAGCCCTTTGGCCGCATGGGCGTGGGCGCCCTGGTGGAGCAGGCCGTGCGCATGGCCGGGCGGCAGGAAAAAATCGCCACCACCTTTCCCCTGCTGGGTGATCTCATTCTGGAAGCGGATTATTTCGCCACCCAGGACAAGGCCGACAAGATCACGGACAAGCATGTTCATCAGGCCATTGAGGCCCGGATCACCCGATCCAACCTCATCGAGGAAAAAATCCAGGAGATGATCAATCGCGGATCGATCATGATTGATACCCAGGGTGCCGTGGTGGGTCAGGTCAACGGTTTGGCCGTGTACGCCCTCGGGGATTACATGTTCGGCAAGCCGAGCCGCATTACAGCGACCACCTCCATGGGCAAGGCCGGGATCATCAATATCGAGCGGGAAGCCGATCTTTCAGGAGCCACCCACAACAAAGGCGTGCTCATCTTGTCCGGATATCTGCGGGACAAATACGCCCAGGACAAACCCCTGGCCATGAGCGCGTCCATTGCCTTTGAACAGAGCTATTCCGGCGTGGACGGCGACAGTGCCTCCTCCACCGAGGTGTACGCCCTCTTGTCAAGTCTGGCCGATATTCCCATCAAACAGGGAATCGCGGTCACCGGATCCGTCAACCAGAAGGGGGAAATCCAGGCCATAGGTGGCGTGAACCAGAAAATCGAGGGGTTCTATTCCTGTTGCAAGCACATGGGCTTAACCGGCGAACAGGGCGTCATCATCCCCCAAAGCAACGTCAAGGACCTCATGCTCCGCCATGAAGTGGTCGAGGCCGTTGCAAAGGGAACCTTTCACATCTGGGCGGTTTCCAACGTGGACGAGGGCATGCGCATTCTCACGGGCACCGATCCGGGCACACGCCAGGCTGACGGCAGGTATCCTCAGGGGAGTATCAATCATGCTGTGGACGCCAAGCTGACGGTCCTGGCCGAGGGACTCAAGAAATTCGGTACGTCAGAGGACACAACACCTCCCGGGAAATCATGACCAGCGTTAAAAACAGGATATACAAAAAGCCCCGCATAATGCGGGGCTTTTTGTGTTTGAGGAGTGCCAACCAGCAGGTATCAGAAGGTAGTCACGTACCTGGACTGGAAACAGAGGTTGAAATGCTTGTCCTCAAGTTCTTCCTGGTAGACCACGATCTGATTCTCGGTCAGGTTTCTGATGACCACGTCACCCTTAAGCACAATGTCCTTGGCAAAAACAATATCTCCTTCCACGGTAAGGGATGTGCATGCAAGCAGGGAAGGGGCTCCATGGGGAAACCGGGCCAGAAAATCATCCACCCTCATGAAATACCGCTTGTCCAGATCAATGAGAATGGGCCCCAGGGTTCGCTTGGGATTGGGAACCACGGTTTCATCCTTTGAAAGCACGAAATTGTCTGACATGACATTAAGCATATCGTTGCAGGTCTTGACCGGGGCAAACCGCGTCCGTGGGACCTGGAGAACTTGGGCATGACGAAACGAGGAAATGGCCGAACCCATGGCGGTTTCAAGCTGAAAAACCCAGGGAGAATCCTCGTCTCTGGGATCAAGATGCTTGCTGTTGACGATGAGATCCAGAGGCATCATGCCGTGATAGACAAACACCTTTTCCAGGACTTTCAGATTGATCCAGATGGAATTGGTGTTGAAGAAACAATACTTATTCACATCCTGAAACGCATTAAGGCTTTTTTCCGGACATTGGGCAATCTCGCGCAGGGCCAGACGGCCGTTTTCCCGGAGCCGACACAGATGCCCGCCTTTTTTATCCGAAGGCATTCTGTCGGCCACTTCCATGAGAAAAGGCAGATCATTCTTGACCATGAACCCGAAAATAGCCGGGTCCACCACCGCACCGAGGTTGTCCGAATTGGCAATGAATGCGTATTCGAATCCGGCCTCCAGGAGCTTTTGCAGGGTTCCCGAAGTAACCATGGAGGTGTAGATGTCTCCATGGCCCGGCGGATTCCATTCCAGTTCGGGGTTCTGGGGCCACTGGGCCGGGGAAAGATCTTCCTGCATGACTTTGGGGGACTTGTGCTGGATAAAGGCCAGGGGAACCCGGGTGGATCCGTTGTCAAACCCCTCAATGGCCAGCATGGTGTCCAGATGGGTTCTGAAACTGTTCATGAACACCAGGGGGATTTCCGTACCCGTTCGTTCCCGCAACCTGAGGACCTGACGGACAATAATATCCAGAAAGGTCCGATCCCCGCGAACCGGCAGCAAACTCTTGGCCTTCTCCAGGCCCATGGAGGTCCCGGACCCGCCATTGAGTTTGATGATGGCCAGTTTGCCCAGGGCGTGTTCACCGATGTCGACGCATTCGAGCGCCTGATCATAGGTGGGGATGTCTTCCCGGGAAACCGGCTCGATATCCGATTCATCCAATTTGCCCAGGGAACCGTGAAGAACCTGGTTATAATAGTACTTGGTCACATTGATGACGATATCCGGAAGTCCGTGGGCCTCCATCTTCAACTCGAAGGGTTTGAACTTCTGGGTCGAAGCAAAGGTGTTGACCTTCAAAAATCGTATGAGGGGAGAGCTTTCTTGCACGCAACCTCCTTGGGCGATCCGATCGTTCGTATGGACCCAACGTTGCCCCTGCCGAAGTAACGACAAGAGAATCCTGGCATCGGGTCACGAGGGATCGTTGGCCTGTCTCTGGGCAGTCAGCCAGGCCAGGGTCACACGAACATCCAGGGTTCCTGCATAAATGGCCTTGCCGGTGATGACTCCCTGCAAACCGCGTTGGGCAAGGGGATACAACTCCTGAACGTCCCTGAGGGTGGAAATGCCACCAGCAGCAAGCACGGGAACCGAGGCCAGATCCACCAGTTCTTCCATGGCCTTGATGTTCACTCCGGACTGCATCCCGTCCCGGGCGATATCCGTGTAGATGAAAAAACTGGCACCGGAACGCTCCAGGCTGGGAACAACATCCTCCACGCGCACTCCGGCATCCTCCACCCAGCCCCGTGTTTTAAGTACACCATCCCGGGCATCCAGGGAAACGCCTATCTGACCGGGAAAGGCATGGCACAACCGTTCGAACAGGTCCGGATCTTCAAGGGCCATGGTCCCGATAATCAGTCGGGTGACCCCGGCATCCAGATAGGCACCGGCCACCTCCAGATCGCGTATCCCGCCACCCAGCTGCACGGGGATGTTGATGCGGGAGCACATGTCTCGGATGAGATCGAAATTCTTGGGACGTCCGCTAAAGGCCCCATCCAGATCAATGACGTGTAGCCACTCGGCCCCCATGCCGGCCCATTGTTCGGCCATGGCCGCCGGGCTTGAGGCAAACACAGTGACCTGATCCTCGACCCCCTGTTTGAGGCGCACGCATTGGCCATCCTTGATATCCACTGCAGGGAACAAGATCATAATCCGAGCTCCTCAAGACATGTTGCCAGACCTTCCCTGGCCATCTGTTCGGCAGTAACCCATTTGCCCTTGCGCTTGTAGAATGTTCCTGCATCAAGCAGATTCTCGCTCAGGGAATGCTGCACCTCTTCATAATGGGCCCGTCGGACGGATTCATTTTTCACATCGATCAGATAGAGATCAAAAACAACCCCTGCAGGCTGGTTGACGCTCCAGTCATTTCCCTGCCTTTCCTGCCACTGAAAAAGATAGGGCACCAGGATGTAATCTGCCGGCACGCATTTGGCCACCTCCATCCAGAAGGAAAAGGCCGACGGCCGGGACCGACGTTGCTGCCCCCAGAGGATTTCCTGACACTGCCTGACAACTCCCGGAGCAATAAAGGGAGCTGCATGCTTGCGGCCAGCCAGTTGGGCAGCCAATTCCGAATCCATGAATCCAAGGGCCTCAGGAGGCAAGGCAGTCATGTCTTCGGGCAGATGACCCGCCATGAGCTCCCACCCGTGGGCAGGCTGGAAAACCCCGGCAACAGCCAGGCGAACATTGCCCGGAACCGGCGTGACACTGGCCTTGGGAGCGCATGACGCCACCAGGGCAACAACCATCAGAACGCCAACGACTTGTGCCACATTCTTCATGAGTCCAAAACCCCCTTGGTACTGAACACCGCATCTCCGGTCCGGACCAGACCCTGCCGCAGGGCAAGCCCCAGCCCCTTGAATGCGGATTCGAGCATGTGATGGCCATTCATCCCGTACAAAATGTGAATATGCAGATTGATGCCCGCCTTCATGGCAAAGGACTTGAAAAACTCACGCCAGAGATCCTTTTCCTGACCGGCAATAAGCGGCGGCAGATCGCGTTCCTCGTACACGAGATAGGGTCGACCGGAAATATCCACGATCACTTCGCTCAGGGCCTCGTCCATGGGCACCTTGGCCCAGCCCACCCGGGCAATGCCGGACTTGTCTTCCAGGGCCGCGCAAAAGGCCTCCCCCAAGGCAAGGCCAATATCCTCCACACTGTGGTGGGCATCAATATGATAATCCCCCTTGCAATGGACCTCCAGGTCGAATCCGGCCCAAAACCCCATCAGGGCGAGCATGTGGTCGGCAAACCCGTACCCGGTTCGGATGGACGTCTTGCCGGTCCCGTCAAGGGTGCAATCGATTTCAATACGAGTCTCGTTGGTAACCCGCTCCAGGTGGGCATGTCGTGTGCGCATAAGATGATTTCCTTTGTCAAGCCAAGGGTGATTCCAGCAACAGGTGTCTACTTTTGAACAGCAACATCATCATTGAGGTCGCTCTCATCGGTTGGGGGTTGTTTCTTTTTCTTGCCGAAAAAATGCGCCACCCAAATGCCCAATTCATACAAGATGACCAGGGGTCCGGCCATGAGGGTCTGGGAAACCACGTCCGGTGGCGTGAGGATGGCGGAAACAACAAAGGAACACAAAACAGCGTATTTGCGTTTTTTCCTCAGGCCCGGGGCCGTGACCATGCCAAGACGGGCCAGGAAAAAAATGAACAGGGGCAGTTCAAAAATGACCCCAAAGGCAATGAGCAGTTTCAGAGAAAAACCGAGATATTCCCGGATGGTGGGCATGGGACGGATGAAATCCGTTGCAAAGCCCATGAAGAACTTGAATCCAAAGGGAAAAACCACAAAGTATCCAAACAGGGCCCCGCTGACAAAAAACAGGGCGGAAAAAATGGCCATGGGGATGAAGTAACGCCGCTCCGAATCATAAAGCCCCGGGGCCACAAATTTCCATATCTGATAGAAGATATAGGGGCTGACGGCAAACAGACCGGCCACAAAGGCAACTTTCAGATAGGTGAAAAAGGCCTCGGGCAGGGAGGTGAAGATGAGGGTACTTTTGGGAGGCAGCACCTCGATAAGAGGAGCCATGAGAAGGTTGAACAAGCGCTCGGCAAAGGCATAACAGCCCAGAAAACCGATGACCGAGGCAATGATGCACCGGATCAGACGCTGCCGGAGTTCGTCCAGGTGACCCGTAAAGGTCATTTCATCGCTCTTTCCGGCAGAAGAATCGGAAGGCGATGACGCAGTGGTCGTTTGATCTTCAGCCATGACGGATCAGGCCTCCTTGCCGGTCACACCGCTGCCTGCGGTTTCCTTGGTCCGGTCGTTGGAACCTTTACCCTCGTCCACCACCTCGACCTGAGCTGCAGGTGCTTTCGAAGACGCACTCTTTTGCTTGTCATAGAGTTCTTTTTCCGCCTCCCGGGTTTTGGCAGCCTCTTCGGCCCGTTCAGCCTCCAGGTCGATGGTCCGTTTGACATCGGAGCTCATGCGCTTGAATTCTCCCAGAGCCTTGCCAAGGGTCCTGGCCACATCGGGAAGTTTGTTGGGGCCGATGACAATGAGGGCCACGACCAGAATAATGAGAACTTCAGTAGTACCTATTCCAAACATGATTCAACCGTTGCTGAAGTGGATGTTCTGGAAGATGCGTCCATGGGGGACGATTCCCGCCAACAAGACGTCAAAACCGCAGGCCGTGCGCTTGCGCCGGTATTGGTGCATGCTCCACATCCTGCGGTTTTGACGTGTACAAAAATACCGACCAAAAAACCAGTCTTTCCGGACGGATTTTCTACTCCCATTCGATGGTGCTCGGTGGCTTGGAAGAAATATCCAAGACCACACGATTGACACCCTTGACCTCATTGATGATCCGGTTGGAAATCCTGGCCAGCACTTCGGAGGGAATCCTGGACCAGTCTGCGGTCATGGCGTCCACACTGTCCACGATGCGTAGGGCGATCACGCTCTCGTAGGTCCGCTCGTCACCCATGACACCAACCGTCTTCAGGGGCAGCAACACGGCAAAACCCTGCCAGACCTTGTAGTACCAATTGGTGGCCTTGAGCTCCGAGGTGACAATGGCATCCGCTTCCTTGAGCACATCCAGCCGCTCCTTGGTGATCTCACCAATGATCCTGATGGCCAGACCGGGCCCGGGAAAGGGATGACGCCAGACAATGGAATCGGGCATGCCGAGCTGCTGGGCCACCTTTCTGACCTCGTCCTTGAAAAGTTCCCGCAGGGGTTCAACCAGGGCAAGGTTCATCTTTTCGGGCAGTCCGCCCACATTGTGATGGCTCTTGATCACGGCCGAAGGGCCCTTGAAGGATTCGCTCTCAATGACATCGGGATACAGGGTCCCCTGGGCCAGAAAGGAGACCCCGGGAATGGCCTTGGCCTCTTTGTCAAAAACCTCGATAAAGGTATGGCCGATGATTTTGCGTTTTTCCTCGGGATCGCTGACTCCCTGCAAACGGTTCAGGAAAAGATCCTGCGCCTGCACATGGATCAGGTTGAGATCGAAATGCTCGCGCAGGAACCCGATCACTTCCTGGGCCTCGTTCTTTCTGAGCAGTCCGTTGTCCACGAAGATGCAGTGCAGACGCTTGCCAATGGCCTGATGCAGCAACGCCGCAACAACCGTGGAATCAATTCCCCCGCTCAACCCGCACACCACCTGGGCGTCACCAATCTGCTCACGCAATGCCGGAATGACGCTATCCACAAACGAGGACATGGACCAGCCAGCAGTGAGCCCGGCAATGTGAAAGAGAAAATTGCCCAGAATGGCCTCGCCCTGTTCGGTATGCATGACCTCGGGATGGAATTGCAGACAATAGATACGCCGGTTTTCATCGGCCATGGCCGCAACTTCCACGGTTTCGGTCTTTCCCACTACCGAAAATCCGGGAGGCGGGGTGAGCACCTTGTCGCCGTGGGACATCCACACATTGAGTTTCTTGCCGGCATTGAGATCCTTCCACAGGGCAGTGTTGCCGCAGAACTCGATTTCAGAGCGGCCGTACTCCCTGTCCCTGGCCGGAGCGATTTCCCCGCCCAGAAGTTTGGCCGTAAGCTGCATGCCGTAACAAATGCCCAGAACGGGAATGCCCCAGGTAAAAATCTCCGGATCTATGCTCGGCGATTCGGAATCAGTCACTGATGCCGGTCCACCCGAAAGGATGATCGCCTGGGGATCAAGCTCCCGAATCTTGTCCAGTTCCAGGGTACAGGGGTGGATTTCCGAATACACCCCGGCTTCACGCACCCTGCGCGCAATGAGCTGGGTGTACTGGGAACCAAAATCGAGAATGATGACGGAATCTTGTCGTTCCATACCTACGTTGTCCTATACTGGCGGCCCAAGCCGCCTCTATGCGTGTTCATGCCATGATCAGGACCATTGCGCTCACCAGCGTACGCCAGACGCAATGGTCCTGGTATCCTCTCCTGCCTGCTTTTTCACTCAGTAGGATTCAACCCTGTAGTTGGGAGCCTCCTTGGTGATGATCACGTCGTGCACATGGCTCTCACGCAGACCTGCCGGCGAAATACGTACAAACTGCGATTTGGTCTGCAGATCTTTGATGCAGGGACAGCCGAGATAGCCCATGCCCGACCTGAGACCGCCAATCATCTGTTCGATATTGTCGATCACCGATCCCTTGTACGGGACCCGGCCCACAATGCCTTCCGGCACCAACTTGTGGGTATCCTTCTTGTCCTGAAAATACCGGTCACTGCTGCCGTCGCGCATGGCATCAATGGAACCCATGCCCCGATAGATTTTGTACCGGCGGCCCTGATACAGGATGGCTTCACCCGGGCTTTCATCGGTTCCGGCAAACAGGCTGCCCATCATAACGGAATCAGCACCCGCAGCCATGGCCTTGACCAAGTCTCCGGAAAATTTGACCCCGCCATCCGCAATAACGCATTTCCCCTGTTGGTGGCAGACGCGCACCGCATCCATGATGGCCGTGACCTGGGGAACACCCACACCAGCAACCATGCGTGTGGTGCAGATGGATCCGGGACCAATGCCCACCTTGACCGTGTCCACGCCGGCATCAATGAGGGCCTGGGCCCCATCGCTGGTGGCAACGTTCCCACCCACAAGCTGACACTCCGGATACCTGGCTTTGATGGCCTCAACGGATTTGAGGATATTGGCGGAATGACCATGAGCCGAATCCAGAACCAGGACGTCGACGCCGGCTTCTATCAGGGCAGCGGCCCGGTCATCGCGATCCCTTCCGACACCGATGGCAGCGCCGACCCGCAGACGACCGAGATGGTCCTTGCAGGCATGGGGATACTTGCGAACCTTTTCAATATCCTTGATGGTCAAAAGCCCCTTGAGTTTGTTGTCCTCGTCCACCACCAGCAGCTTTTCGATCCGGTTCTTGTGCAGCAGCCTCTTGGCCTCGTCCTGGGAAATGCCCACAGGTACGGTAACCAGATTTTCGCTGGTCATGACTTCCTTGACCAGGGTTCCCATGTCGGTGACAAATCTGACATCACGGTTGGTGATGATCCCCACCAGCTGCCCCTCCCGCACCACAGGCAGACCGGAAATTCTGTACTCGCTCATGAGCTCGAGTACACGCCCCACGGCATCGTCGGGGTGGACAACAATGGGGTCAACGATCATCCCGCTTTCGGATTTCTTGACCTTTTCCACCTCCAGACGCTGGCGCTCAATGGGCATGTTCTTGTGAATAATCCCGATTCCTCCGGCCCTGGCCAGGGAGATGGCCATGCGTGACTCCGTGACCGTATCCATGGCCGCGCTGACAAGCGGTATGTTCAATTTGAGGGAGGGGGTGAGGTAGGTGGCCAGGTCAACCTGGTCGGGGAGCACTTCGGAATATTGGGGGACCAACAGAACATCATCGAATGTCAATCCCGTTCCAACTATCTTTTCCATAGGGCTTTCTCCGTATGCTTGATTATATATTATGAAAAACCTCTGGAACTACAGATTCGAAAAAGCATTCGAATCCACCAGAGGTTTGCGTCTGTGAACGGGATACGGGCCGGCCAACATTACAATCCGAGATAGGCCCGCTTCACGTCTTCGTTGTTCATCAGGGCCCGGGCGGAATCGGACAGGGTAATGGTCCCGTTTTCCATGACATATCCCCGATGAGCAACCTTGAGGGCCTGGTTCGCATTCTGCTCCACCAAAAAAACCGTGGTATTGTTTTCGGTGTTGATTTTCTGGATGATTTCGAAAATCTGCTTGATGATCAGGGGGGCGAGCCCCAGGGAAGGTTCATCCAGCAGCAAAAGTTTGGGCCGGGCCATCAGAGCCCTGGAAATGGCCAGCATCTGCTGTTCGCCACCGCTCAACGTTCCGCCAGCCTGATTCTTGCGCTGGGCAAGAATGGGAAAAAGATCAAAGACATACTCAAGATCCTTTTTCACCCCATCCTTGTCTTTCCGAAGATACGCTCCCATATCCAGATTTTCCATGACCGTCATGTACGGAAAAATGAGCCTGCCCTCGGGAACCTGGCAAATGCCCAGGGGAACGATTCTGTCGGGAGAGAGATTGTGGATGGGTTGTCCCTTGAAAAGGATCTGTCCCGACCGGGGCGGAACCACACCGGATACGGACATGAGGGTGGTGGTCTTGCCCGCACCATTGGCGCCGATAAGAGTGATGATTTCTCCCTCGGCAATCTCGATGCTTACGTCCTTGAGGGCCTGGATATTGCCGTAAAAGGTATTGATCCGCTCAATCTTAAGCATCGTGTTCCTCCCCGAGATAGGCCTTGATCACATTGGGATTCTTGCTCACCTCTTGGGGCGTTCCCGCGGCAATGCCCTGGCCGTACTCCACAACATAAATCCTGTCCGAAAGACTCATGACCACCTTCATGTCGTGCTCAATGAGAAGAACAGCTATGTTTTCCTTGTCCCTGATGCGCAGAACCAATTCGCCCAGAGAGGCGGTTTCCTGAGGATTCATCCCGGCTGCCGGCTCGTCAAGAAGCAGGAGAAAGGGGTCCGTGGCCATGGCCCGGGCGATCTCCAGCCGGCGCTGATCACCATAGGGCAGGTTCTTGGCCACTTCGTCGGCCACCTGATGAAGGCCGACCTTTTCCAGAAGTTCGTAACTTCTGTCAACACTCTCCTGCTCTTCGCGCCGGGTACGCTGATTGCGCAGTACCGCCCCCAAAATCCCGGAACGGGTCCGGCAATGCCGGCCGACAATAACGTTTTCCAAAACCGTCATGTTGGGGAACAGCCTGATATTCTGAAAGGTCCGGGCCATGCCCTGCTGGGTAACCTTGTTGGGCTTCATCCCGTTGATCCGTCGACGAGTCTTACCATCACGGGAAATATGGATATCGCCTCTGGTTGGGTTGTAGATGCCGGTGATACAGTTGAAAAACGTGGTTTTCCCGGCACCATTGGGGCCGATAAGGGCAACAATTTCGCCTGGATTCACGGTAAGATCCACGCTGTTCAGGGCACGCAGACCGCCAAAGTCCATGGTCAGACCGGATACATCAAGTAAGGGATAGGATTGAGTGCTCATACGTATGGATGCATGTTGGATTTGAAAGAAATGACCCCTCAGGAGTGCTTGTACGCATATTTCTTGCGCACATTGGCAATGAGTCCCTGGGGTCTGAACACCATCATGAGAACCATGGACGCACCAAATATGAGCATCCGGTACTCGGAAAAGGCGCGCAGATATTCCGGCAGCAAGATGAGGATGAATGCGGCCAGCATGACCCCGACAATGGAACCCATGCCGCCCAGGACCACAACGGACAGAATGATAGCGGACTCCATGAAGGTGAAACTGGCCGGATTGATGAACGTCGTCTTGGCCGCGAAAACAACCCCGACCATGCCCGCCCAGGTTGCTCCCAGGGCAAAGGCAGTCAGTTTGGTTTTGGTCCGATCAATCCCCATGGCCTGACACGCTATTTCGTCCTCGCGCAAGGCGAGCCAGGCCCTTCCGATGCGGGAATTCTGGAGCCGGTTGACCACGAAAATGGTGAAGATGACCATGGCCACCATGATATAATAGATATACAGGGTGGCCGAGTGCATGGAGAGATGCATGTCAAAAAATCCGGGGCGGGGAATGTTGGCGATCCCGCTGGGACCAAAGGAAAAGTCATTCCAGTTTTCCAGAACAAGACGGATGATCTCCCCGAAACCCAGGGTGACGATGGCCAGATAATCCCCGCGAAGCCGCAGGACCGGAAAACCGAGGACAATGCCGAACAGCGCGCCCAGACAGGCACCAATGGGCAGGACAGTCCAGAATCCCAGGCCGAAATGGTAGTTGAGCAATGCGTAGGAATAGGCCCCTACAGCGTAAAAGGCCACATAGCCCAGATCCAGAAGTCCTGCCAGACCAACAACAATGTTCAGGCCAAGGCCCAGGACCACATAGATGAGAGCCGAAATCATGATGTTGGTCTGATAGGTGTCACCCAGAAAGGGAAAGACCACGGCCAGGGCGAACAGGGCCACCACAACGGGCCGATAGATCTTGGGCTCGGTCAGTATGCGATGGGTCCAGCCTTCCTGGCTTTGCCCTCCGGCTTCGGCAGCCTGCCCGGCTTCCTTGCGGGCGATCAGAAACCGCCAGGCAAAGGACAGGACAAAGGCGCCAAGGCCGATATAAAACAGATTGTGCCAACGCCACTGGATGGTCCTCTCAATGGTATCCACGCGGATGACCAGGAGGGGAAACGTCAAGAACATGAACCAGACGGCTACAAGCAGAGATTTTTTCAAGCCGGACATACTTCTTCCTTGGGAATTAGACGATAAGGCCGCATCAGACTTTCTGGGTCGTGGAACGTCCCAGGATACCGGCCGGTCTGAAAATCAGGATCAGGACCAAAAGACAGAAAGCGAACACGTCCTCGTAGTCGCTGGAAATATACCCCGTGGCAAAACTTTCCGTCCATCCGAGGACCAGACTTCCGAGAACGGCACCGGGAATGCTGCCGATGCCGCCCAGTACGGCGGCCGTAAACGCCTTGATCCCGGCGATGAACCCGATATAAAAATTGATCTGACCAATGTGCGTGGCAATGAGCACACCGCCTATGGCTGCCAGGGCCGAGCCGATGATGAAGGTCGTGGAGATGATCCGGTCCACATTGACCCCGGTGAGCATGGCCATTTTCTTGTTCTGGGCCGTGGCCCGCATGGCCTTGCCGATCTTGGTGAACTTGATGAGCAGGGTCAGGCCGATCATGACCACAACGGTTGTCACGATGATGACCAGATCCGACGAGCCCAGATACCAGGCAAAGGGCTCCATGAATGCAAACTCGGGGATAAGGCTGGGAAAGGGCAGAAAATCTGAGGTCTGGGCCAAAAGAACGTAGTTCTGCAAAAAAATGGACATGCCGATGGCACTGATGAGCGGCGCCAGCCGGGTGGCTCCGCGCAAGGGCTTGTAGGCGATCTTCTCGATGGTAAAGCCGTAGGCGGATGCGTAAATCACGGCAACAAGCACGGCAAGGAGCAAAAGGGACAACCCACTGAACCCGGCCATGGAAAGAACACCGGCAACAATGAGTCCGGTGAACGCGCCTATCATGTAGATTTCGCCGTGGGCAAAGTTGATCAACTCGATGATACCATATACCATGGTATAGCCCAGAGCTATCAGGGCATAGATGCTTCCCCTGGTCAGCCCGCC